>JBIIGV010000047.1:0-20930 GCA_044236265.1 Oligoflexales bacterium | reverse complement strand
GAATGCATCTGTTTCAACCTGGAAAACCCCTGCCAGCCTCCATCAAAAGTCAATAATTCGCCAGCAGCATTGTAGCCAATAGCCAATCGTGCATGGATCATGCCGCGTTTAGCGTAGAAGTTACCAGCGCGAGAAGGTTGGCCAAAACTTAAGTTCAGCAAAACATCCCCAGCCTGAACCTTTACTTTCTGTCCACGAACGGTGAATTCAAAACCTTTTGCACCATCAAACAATCGATCCTCTGTCAAAGACTCAAATAAATTCGGCCTGACTCCAATTTTTTTAAGTGATTCACGATAATAGGACGCCATTTCTGCGCCAACTTTGTCCTTGGATCTGATTTTTGCCAAGTCTCCGTACACCAAGTGCTGATTTAACTGCGCAAGAAAATCTTTCTTTAGCGAAGCTTCGGACTTACAGTCCATGTACTTACCTTGATTTGGGGAGGGTATCCAAGTGGATGACTCCGAACCATTCATACCACCTGGTCGACTCTGCAAGGACGATGTTGATCGCTCTTTGCACGACAGCGTAACGACTAAACTGCATAGCATTAGTGATACATTCCTGTGCTTCATCTATTCCTCACATGAGACAATGGTTAAGGAGTTAGTGCCCAACGGGACTGTCATTCACCATTATAAATGAGAGATATGAAAAGACAAAATTGTGCACAAGGCACAGCGCCTGCATGTTGCAGAAACTCTGCGCCACTCGTGACAGTCATCTAAAGCTATCGCCAATACAATAACGCAAATTTACAGATCGATACTTCCAAGACGATTTTCGTAATCAATCACCGAGGGCTCGATGTCTTCAGAAATCTCCAGTTGCGAACTGATTATGTCATCATCGCTTCGAAGTCTGGTATATCCTGGCCAAGGCTGCTCTAGATCCAATGGAGCCTCTGGATCCACGGAACCGGCCCAACCAGGCGCTTGCTGATTTGCGCCAAAAATCTGCGCATAATTGTAACGGATACCGGCGATATCATCCAACCACTGGGTACTCCAACTTTCTGGATTGGCGCGAGGGCCGTAAGCCCCCCAGCACATGAGAGACTCTGGCTGACCTGAACGGCAAACTCCTGCCGAAGATCCTGAATACGTATCACTCAAGCCGGCGAGAGCGTGACCTAATTCATGGGTCCACGTTCCATAAGGGCGAGTGAGGTAGATTGTGGACACACTAGGGCTTGCGTAGGATGTTCCCCCACCGGGGCGAAGATTCAATCGCAAATGAGATTTTTCACACGAAAACAAAACCCGCCCAACGACGCGTTCATCCACCATTTTTACGGCTCGAAGCCAGGTCAATGTTGCCCGGCGAGCCCAGGTTTTCACGCGCTCAAGGTCGGCTGGATTCATCGATCCTTGAAGACAGATGTGCAGCTCTGGCTCAAGGGACCTGCTGATCGTTGAATTGCGCACCATGGACGAGCTCCAAGGAATAAACGCAAGATCACTCGCAGTGTCAGGGCGACTGCAAGATGCAAGACTAAAAAGACCCAAATACAAGAACGGCAGTAAACTCCAACGCAGTAGTTTCATGGCTTCTCCTTGTCCAAGAATTTTCGATCAGCATTTTGAGTTAATCACTTTGTGATTGCCTAAATTTTAACAAGCTGACGCGAATCGCCACAATAACGAATGATTATGGGCCATAACTTGACAATCATTCGCGAGTCCGTTGTTCACGCGGAAGCTCCGACTCGTTTTGCTTAGCGACGGATGACTTGAAATTTGAAATTACTGCTGTTGTTGCCCGGAACAACAATTTCAAACTGGGCTTTTCCGTTTGATATAAAACTGCCAATCGGATTTTGGCTGACATAGATATCCCGGTTATTTACGGACTGATTTCTGACAAGACCCATGGCACGAGAAGAGCCCGCATCACAGGTTCCAAACCCAAACCCAATTGGACAGACCGTCAGACTCGATCCCGCGGGAACGCTGACCGCAATCTTAGGATTTTCAGCCACACCAGTGTCCACAATCATCGCATAATAATCTGACTGCAGTGAGCTCGTTGTTTGAGACTGGTTTGCTAAATAATTCTCCCAGACTCTGGTCGATCGAACGATCGGACTCGAGGCAGCCTTGCGCACCCCCTCGATATCACCCGGGGTTAACGTCAGCTTACCGGGGTTTGTAGATCCCATAACTTCTGAGTTTTCTTGACGTGGTGAGCGATCGTCAGAACAGTTTGCGCTACCAGCGTCTTTATATTGATCACAGAGTCCAAAGCTGTGGCCATACTCATGTAAGATTATGGCTTTGCGATAGTCCCCGGACGCACTGGAAGAAATAAAGATCTTACCAGGGTTTGCAGTGAAGTAGTTCAGACCTGTCGCATCGTAACCAGACATATTGATGCGCAGATCCGCTCCTTTACCGCACTCAAGAATTTTGAAATGCCCCCAGCGTCCAATGACTTCTGACCACTTTTTTATGGCCTCATGGGAGGCTGGAATGGACTCCTGATTTTCCGCACAGACCTCTACGGACTGATTCGGCAACAGGTTCAAAAGATTTGCGTTACGCGCTGAAGCATGAATGCCCCATTTGAGACGACTCAATTGAGCGTCTTGAGGACGACAAGACGTCAACGAAAAACCTGCAGACAAGGCTATCCAAAAGATTTTCCAAGGCTTCGTCATCGAGGAATTTCTCACTTTTTTGGCAGTTATACATCCATCCTTTTACAAAGCATGCAAGCTCCGTACCCTTTAATAAGGGCAATAATTTCAGAGCATTGCTGTTTTAAGCCTGTCAAAAACCTAAACACTTTGGATCTACAAACTGTCAAATACACTACATTTTCTTCATAAAAACGAGCCGGCGAGCGCAAGGCCACCGGCAGGTTTTTAGCTAACTTGTAACAACGTTACGGACACGTTACGGATCCACTACTGTATCGAACGTCTCCTGAACTGAATCGATAGCAGAACCCAGATGACCCATTCAAACAGATGCCACTGCCACCTGCCCGGATCTTACTGTAATCCAAATTACACTCATACAAACCACCTTGACTATTGTCAGATGGCTTCGGTGTCGAAGGCCTCGAAACTCCAGATGGACTACCTCCGCTGGATGAACACGCGACTCGGCCCATATTGTAGCGAACGTCGCCTCCTGAATAGTTGTAACAAAATCCTGATGAACTATTTATACAAACTCCAGTTCCTCCCTGACGAATCTTGGAGTAATCGCGGTTGCAGTCTAGAGCTGTCGTTCCCGACCCCCCTGAACTCGACGGTGGAGGATTTTGTGGTGGGTTTGCAATTTCGTTTTGACCACCAGGTGCTGATGAACCCGGCACATTGGGTGCTTCAGGAGCTTCAGGAGCTTCAGGAGCTCCTGAGTCCTGAGGACCACCATTATTTTCTGGCTGAGGAGATGGAGCACCACCGCTAGGAGCAGGCGAATCAATCTTACCGGGATCGATATTCTCAGTTCCTGGCGTAATGCCGACCATATAAACACCTGCCTTCGCAAGACCTAACAACCAGCTCTCCGTTTCGGGATAGCGAACACTTTCATAATTACCGCGAAGTTTTCCCTCTGGTGTCGGGTTTGAATTGACGCTGCTCGAAACTCCCGCCACGCGATTGTTGATAATCATTGGTCCGCCGGAATCACCTTGGGAGTTAGTGACATTTTCTCCCGTTCCAGTCTTGTCGGTAGGACTGATCATCCCGTCGAACATAATCCTTCCTGCATAATCAACATCTCTAACCTTATTGGTGCCAATCCGTTTCTTACCACCACTCGAGCCAATCTTATGATCAAATTTACCGAAGCCGATGATAATAAGGTCATCTCCAGATTTAGCTTGGGTCAGCGCCATGGGGATGAAAACGTTGGATGAATTTTTTGGAAACTGCAGAACTGCAATGTCGCGACCATTTGCTTCACTGCGCAGGTATGAGCTGTGAATGTAATGCTTTACTGCCTTTAAACCTTTACCCGTGCCGCGGCTGACTGAAATCTTTGACGAGTCACCTCGTGCATCCGTAATACAGTGCGCTGCAGTTAGCACAGTGCTGTCACTAACCCATGTTGCGGTGCAAGCGGCTGACATACCTCCGCCCATTGCAACTTGAATTTGAATGACTGCCGGCACTGAGTCATCGGCAATTGGTTTCCCGTTTACAACTTTAAGGCGTGTACCTGCTGCCTCCCTCGCTTTACACCCTTGTAATAAAGAGGAAGACAAAGAAATTAACGCTAGCCCGGCTAAAATTGATTGGGTCCTAACCAAAAGCTTCATTCAGGTCTCCCTTTTGCGAAACGTCAGAAACGCCGTTTCGAGGCGGCTTTAGAAAAAAAACTCACTCTAAAATTACACCATGCTTACGGTGCGTTGTCCATGTAGAGGCTTTAATTCACAAAGCAGTTTTATCGTTACGGATGGCTTCAGCAATTACCGCCGTTTACCCCCAAATAAACCATGACTTTGACGCATTGATGATGGTTACCGAAAACGGGCCCCACCTGTGTTACAAGGCGAATCTCCGGATACTCTTTAACCCCAGCCGATAATGGGCAATGGCTTGAAGTAAAAAAGGCGACTCCTTCGGAGTCGCCTTTGATTGAATCGTAAACTATTGGGACTTACAGTCTATGCCAGAGCCAGAAACCCCACGGTCCAATCGAATACCAGTAGTCATGATACTGAGCTGGGTAATCGACATAATAATTAGTCATGTAGTCGCGGAAATGTGTGGGATGCCCAGTTGGCCTGATAGGCGCTGGTTGAGATCCATTGCGAATTAACTGCTGACGATACATTCTCATCTTTTCAGCCTGCTCTTGGCGATAAGCATATTGCTCTGGAGATAGGATCGTCAGGTTCTCTAGAACTTGAACGACACTCGCATTTAATTTTGAGTTGGCTGCCAACTCTGCTGAACCAATTGATTGTAGTTTATCCGCAAAGATGAATTCCAGGTTTGCACAGCCATGGATGATCAAACGACCAACCTGATTCAATTCAGGAAGGTTCAAAAACTTTACCGGCTGGTTCTGAATGACTAGACGACCACTTACGTGTTTCAGCGCAGGAAATTCGACGACTTCCACGCCTGCTCCCTGTATATAAAGATCGCGAACCTGCTCCAGAGCAGGCATGGCCACCGCTCTTAAACCGCGGGAGTCAATGTTTACAAGGCCTGCCCTCTTAAGATTCGGAAGAATCAAGCGCTCCTGACCATCGGCAAAAACTGTGACGTTCTGCGCCTCGCAAACTTGCTCGTATTTACTGATGTCATCAGACGAGTCAATTCGAATATCAGAGACAACCCGACAATCTGCAAAAACTGAAGTTTCCACGATTGCAGTAGCGGCTAAGACAAACACTAAAGCTCTTTTTAGACTTTTCATATGACCTACAACTCCTTCACTTTAGATAAATTAAATCTAAATTAAAACTCTCGGGAACTCAGACGTCTATCGTTGACCGACTTGCTCAAGATCCCGCTTCGCTTCTTCCAAATGGACCTTTGCCTTTTCCAACTCAGAACCCCATATTGTGGCTTCTGCAGATGACTGGTTTTTCAAAACCATGGCTAAATGTCGATCTTCTTCACTAATCACACGGCGACTGGCAAGCTCATCCTGAATTTCATACATGGCCTTGCGAGCCTCAGCAAGCTGACGGAAATCAGCTAAAGAACCTTCAGCCAAAAGCAAGGCTGATTCACGCTTCTCAACCATCAGACGAGCTAGAGCCGGCACGTCAACCGGAGCAGAGCCTTCGCGCCACGTGCGACGAAGACTACCGATCTGCTCATCAAGCCCAGCAATGGTCACCATATGTTTGGCAACACGATCTTCGATCTGAGCCTTGAGCAGGTCAATCAAAGACACATAAATTTCCCATTTGGATGTGGTGTTCGTATTCCCTAACCTGAGCTGCATGTCGTAGACAACTTTCGCTTGCGCGAGTTGAGCTCTTGTTCTTTCACGCGTCAACTCAGCAGCGACAAGCTTGTTATGGGCGTCGATGCTGTCATCACGGCGCATCAGGGAATCTTCAGTTACAGAAGCAACTCCCATAGAGGCTGTACCGCAACCAGACAACACGATGATGACGGCACAGATGAATTTCGTTAGACCAGTTTTCATAGGAACGGCTCCTTTGATATTTCCATCTCTATAAAATTGAACCCCTTTCATATCACCTTTTTAATAGAAATCAATCATTTTAAAATTTTATTGGAACAATACTAGCGGGGGCTCCCCACTAAATATAATGAATTCAGGACTTTAGGAGGACACTAACTGTTTCTCCTTCGATAAATCATGTTAATAGTAAGAAGATCTCATTGACTTTAAGCCTCAAAACTATCACCCTCACGCCATGAAAACCATACACATCAGGCACTTGAGGGCTCTACAGCCAGGTCAGCCTCTTTTGCCAAGTGAGAGTTAAAGAAAGGACGCCGTCCATGATGTCTTTACGTCGCCTGCTACTAGTGGTTACAGGGCTATTGTCCACCACATCGTCCGGCCTCTATGCTTCGGAAAAGAAAGATATTCTTGTCGCCTTCGAATTCAAGGGCAGTCTATTAAGCTTTGACGTTGGCGTTTGGGAGTCTCTCTATCAACACTTGGACGCCAATAAAATTGGAACGACCATTTTCTCTGGTTCGAGCTCAGGGTCTGTGTTGACCGCTTTCTTCGCCTGTAACGGCCTCAGCGCTGAGACCATTGGACGTGCGAAGCAGCTGCTACCAACCTTTGATCCAGCAATCATTGCAGAAGATGATCCTGTCAAATTGATCAAAATTTTTAGCGGACAAAATGTAGCGCAGGACGTTTCGGCGCTAGACAAATCCATGATGGCCGCTACTAACAACGGGACGTGCACCCCGACGCATCCGTTTGCGATCGCGGCATCAAACAACGAAGTCCTCCGCGACACCAAGCCGGGGACCTATCGTCCCGCAAATTCAAAAACCTTGAATTGGGATAACCTAGACGTTTTCAGCAAAGCATCAGGTGAGCGACTCGGCAAGGCCTGTACTTACTTTACCAATGAGGCTGGGGCGGCTTATCTATTAAAGGTGCCTGCCGAACGAAGACTCTGTGATATTCGCATGGTTAAAACCCCGGCTGATCTAATATTAGCTGTACGCGCATCAGTCGCTGAGCCAACTTATTTTTATCCAGTAAAAGAACCAAACCCTGAAGCATTTGTCGGGATTCCCGCTCCTGCTAACCGCGAATACCAAGGCGGCGTCATAATGCAAGCGATCGTGCAAGACTTCAAGCTCGCGGATCCAGAAATACTGACCATTGCCAGTGGTGGTCTGTATTTTGTTCCGATGCTCAATAGATTCCTAAAGAATACATTTCTGATCGACGTCAATCGTCGCATGCTGGAACTGAACTGGTGGTACGATTTCAAAGTCGAAGGATCTATGGATGACTTCCGCAAAGTTCCTCGACGCTCGGCCCCCGTAGATACGCTCATCGCTTTAGGTCGAAAAACCTTCGAAGATTGTTTTTCGAACAACAAATGTCACGCACGGGTTGCTCTTAAACCAGGCAAAGGAGCACAGGGACTCGATGGTACTGATCTGACGCCGTACACACATCGCGGCATCAGCTCAATCCTGAAGAAGTAGGACACAGAAATAATCCTCGTCACCAATTGACTGAAGAAGAGGCTGGAATACCATGAAACGCGCATCGATACTCAACAAGACACTCATAATCATTGCGGCAGCGGCATTACTTTTGTCCGCAACTGACCCACTACCGCAGCCGAACGCTGAACTCGCAGTGTCCGCGTCTTTCCTCAGGAAGCTCTCAAAGCTCCCTATTCAGCGTACGGAAGACCTGGACACGACATTAAATCGAACCAGAATCATCACTCGCATTAATGTCAACGGCAATGCGCACCTTGCACCGTGGCAAACGGGTAAAAACGGGCTTGGTTTTTGTATCAATGCGTCAAACGCGATCCACAGCGATATCGATGCAACGATTTCAGCTCCCGGTCAGATTTTTGTCCACTCTGATGCGGAAGCAAATACAAACACATCCTCTAATAAGTGTTTCTTTTTAAACGAGGCGGGACTTACCGCGCATCCTGCTGCCACCTCAGCCAAAACGAAACTGACCGTTAAAAATCTCGATGTTTGGGCGGGCGGACTTTTCAGAAGAATTAAAGAACGACTCGGCCGCAACGCGGCGGAGCGCGCCATGGCCAAACAAATTCCTGAAAACGAGCGGGAGATCTCCGAACGAGCGGTCAAAACGATTAATGATCTCTTCAATCAATTAACGACCCCCATGGTCAAAACAGCCAACGAAGCTTGGCAAAACTGGGTTCGTGATGCGACGCTCAGAACAAAACTGATACCCATTCCTCCCCGCTTTCTCAGCACGAAAGGTGCCGTCTACGTCATGGTACCAAGTGCCGATGGTGCTAATCAGCTGGAACTTAAACCTGAGGGTGACGAGGCCCTATTAATCAACGTCAAACCTCAGTACATCCGCGACATCGCCAAAACCTACCTTGCAGACTTTACGATGTCTGACATGGAACTTTTGCATTTAATTTTAAATCCCTCAGGTGATTACGCAACGCCTGAAGACGTTATTGGCTCACCCGAAGACATCGTCGTGCAGTTTACCGGAGAGACACCTGTCGACATGACAATGCAAGACCAGGTGATAACGCTCATAGCCAACTTCAGATCCGTCGAGACTCTGGGTTCAGTCTATGAGAATCTGAGCCTTCGTGCTCCGGTAAAGGTTGACGTAACTGATAATGGCGTAGCAATTACACTGCCCGACCGACTTGATGTCGTGGACACAGCTACTGGTCAGATCAGGGCAGATCTCAGCGAGATTTTTACAAAAAGGTGGTCGATGGTCGTTACCGGCAAGCGTCAGTACAACCTGGAGGAGATTCGTAAAGACTATGCGCCATGGTTGCCGCTCCGTCTGACAAAAGCTGATGCTTCAAACAATAATTTACGCATCACCGCTATCAATGGTCCAGACGCTGAATTCGAAGCAATTAATAAGAAAATTGCTGACATGATCGGCATCAAGTGAACAAAAGTTGGCGTTCAATACTGCACGACATCAGCCTCGGGCATGAAGATCGCCAAAGACTTGTGATTGAACCTGTAAAACCCAAACCTTTTAACCTTGTCCAAGGACCGTTGCGCTGCCGCTAACAAGGGCGCTTCGTCTCGTGGACTTGCGTTGAGAACAACTTTACTTAGATAGCCTTCGGCCGAATGGTGATCGCCGCGATGAGCAGCAATTCTGCCCAAAAAGTAATTGCTTGCCAGTCGATAGTGTTCATCACCCGACACCGCCACGGCCTTAAAAACATCCTCTGCAGAGGAGAAATCACCACTTTTTGCATACATGAGTGCCAGCATGTATTGATACCCGGGATTATCTTTATCCGCTAAAACGACGTCCTTCAAAATTTCTGCAGATTTTCTTGGATTCAAATCCGTTTCGTATGCAGTTTTTGCTTCAATATAAAGTTGCTCGGCACGGCTTAAGTCGGGATACATATTGTGATAACTGGTGTGTTCCAAAACAGAATAACCATGCCCTAAAAACGAGTGCGGATCAAAATCTTCTACTATTGGAACCTCCACAAACGGTGTCAATGAAACCGGCGCCGTGCCAGTTGCAACGTACACCTTACGGGCATGAGAATCCACAACCGCACTTGTCAACGTCGTGTGAACTGCTACGACATTGCCTAGTCCGCGGGTCTGTCCAGTAATCGGATCGACTTTGTCAGCCAGAATCTTGACGGCGCCATCTGCATCTAGTCTGAAGTTATTTACATCTAACAAATCTTGGACTCGCCTATATCGAGCCCGCGTATCTTGGTTCACAGTTGCGTTTAAATCAAGATTTGCGGACTTCATTGCATCAGTCATATAGTGGTTGGTCTGAATATAAGCACCCGAGCGCGACTCTCTCACAACAAAATTTTTATTATTAAACTCAATGGCAGCTGAGCGCTTTTCATGTGTACTGACTAGCGTATATGCCCAACCAGCTGCTGGCTTCATTTTGGAAAAAATACGAACGGCCTCTTCAAAGTTTTTGGCCTTACGTAAAACTCGTTCACCAATGAAAAACGCTGGGAATCCATTTTTTCCGACATTTTGAGTCGGAATGGTATGAATGCCGACAAAAAGACCTGACTCATTCAAGCCAACTACACCAGCGGTGTGTAGGCCAGCCGAAGTTACTGACATAAATTTCTGATCACCATTTGTGGGGTGATAGTACACAACCGTCGGGAATCGATCAAAACTCCCATTTAATGGATAGTCCGTATTTCGCCCTATGATCATGCCATCACCACGTGACGAGCGGACTGCAAAATCAGTGCATTCACTCACCGATAGGGGCGCTGGCAAGGAGCTGCCACCACCAACTTTTTCACCCAAAATGACTTGCAGAGTTTCAGGACCGGTCAACGCATTGACCACCGTATCCGCGCTCAGACCAGAACCCTCAGCCATACCATAAGCATCAGCTAAAAACTCATGCTCACTGATGCCGAGAGATTTGGCTGCGTAGTCGACCATACGTCCACCATAAATACGATTTATAGTCTTGATGACTGACTCCGCCGCATTCGGCGGCAGCGGAAACGCATTCAATACAGAGTTTCGTACAATCATAGCCGTTTGCGGAAGTGCGCCCTGTCGAATATCATCTCGCAACAGCCTTCCGTGCTGATAAGCCATTTCGAACGTATCCCCCTGGACATACAAAACACGAAGTTTTCCACGATAAAACAGTCGCGCCTCACCAAGAGCCACTGAGCCGTCCTCTGCAATAGTCGGCTGCTGTGACATAAACTGACGATATTTTTGTTTAAGCGCATGGGGCGTCTCAAAACCGTAAGCAACCGCTGAGACACAACAAAAAAAGACGGCTCCGGTGAGTCCAAGTCGCATGATATCAACGCCTCCCTGCGTTATTGAATGTCATACAGATTCGTCACTAACCGGCCGTCCCTTAAGGCAAATTCTGCCTAGTCGAGCAATGACCCACCTCCAAGCCACTGTTAAGCCGCTGCTTTTCCTGTTGTTTCTAAATTAGTTTTAAAGATGACCAATAAGCATCCGAAGACCCTCCTGAGTTTGGCTAGGGAGGGCTTCATGAAAACTCGTTTTTTATCATTACTTGGCTTAACGCTAACACTCAGTAACACATCCACTGCAATCGGATGCCCTGCTTACCTAGAGGCTGAAAAGCTATCTTCATTGGATTTAAAGGCCAGGCAGAACCTGCGCGCATTTGCGATGAGTGCCAAAGACGGCAAACGTTCCTGGGTCACTGTTCCAATTCAGGTTGACGAGCTTGATCAGCGAGGCGTGCTTGCAGGATCCAATCCGACAAAGCCACTCGCAATGACCGACAGAATTTCCCTTCGCATTGAAACATTTGGAGAAAGAATCGCAGCAACCGATATGCCCCCGTGCTCTGGCAAGAAAGCTTTAGAAATTGAAAATCCAAATCAGCCGGGTAAATTTGCTTATTTAACTGGCTGCGAAGATGTCGCACTTGTTACGGCCCTACCCGTTGAACACAATTCAGAACTCAAGACCGTCACATCTCAACATTACGATTATCAGTACCTGCCCAATAACCAACTTATGTACAAATCACTTGTTGCCAAGGACACGGGTTGGAAAGAGTCCCTTCCTGCTGCCTCAAACTCAGACCTGACCCTTCATCTCGACATCAAAAGATTTCTAACTTTGAACTTCACAAACAAAAATGTTGAGTCTTATGTTGGGCGAAGCGCATCCGGACCTGTCGGCATGGTAGGGAGTATAGATTTTTACCTGAGACTTCTATTTATGAAAATCGATCTAAAACTTGGCACGACGGTTGGATTCTACGGAGATTCGGCCCACATCCCATCGATCATCGATGTTCCTGTAGACGCGCATTCCCGTCTGAATGCCGGAAGCGGCTTGCTCTATATGTGGCAGACCGAAAATGCGACGATCGACCGTTCTCCGCATGCAAACGCCATGCTTGATGCGAAACCATCATTAATCAAAGAGGGATGGGAGAATTACGCAAAAGAAGGTTCGAAGTTTTGCCGTAAAGACAACTGTGCCTTTAGCCTTCGTGGTTCGATCGGAACACTTCCATACGGTATTGATATTTACCTCGAACCATCAATGGTCGCCCGCGGATTCTACCCTGTCTGGGTTTCTGATGTAGGTAAATTCAAAAAAGAACTGGGATGGGAGATCGCTGAAAGCGATCCAGGCAAGGTTGGCATTTTCTTCAATAACAGTGGACTTCCAAAAGGACAGTACCCGATGAATCAGTGGATCCGCCTTGGGAGCTCTGGAATGTTAGGTCAGTGCCCTGCACCAATATCAGTAAAAGAAACATTGACGTTCAATCAGAATCCAGTGATCGAAGGAACAGCGCACTGACACAGGATCTAATCGAGATTGAAAATACCGCCAGGAAAAATTTACCCAGACAGCAAGAAAAACAAGCAATATTACACCAGGGTCGCCATGTTTTTGACGCGCTGGAATTAGCTAAATCGCGAAAGTAAAATTGAATCAATAGTCGATCATTTTAATTTCCAGGAGATAAAAATATGCGCCTCATCCTCAGTGTGATGATTGCCGGAAGTACTCTATTTGGAGCATGTAAGACAACAAACAAAGCTGCAACGCTAAAAGACTCATCTGCCGAAGCTGGTGAAAAGGGAGATGAGTGCAATTACAGTATCTACCCACCTAAAGCATGCAAAGACGGTCTGAAGTGCGTGACACCTGAAGGCGTCTACGGTGCTCCTGGTGTCTGCGTGGCAGAGGGCGGTGACATCGGCGAAGAGTGCAACTACTCTATTTATCCTGCAAAGGAGTGTCAGGAAGGATTAACCTGCGTTACCCCTCCAGGCGTTGCAGGAGCCCCTGGCAAGTGTCAGGATCTTGGAGCAAAAGAAGGTGGCGAATGTAATTACAGCATCTACCCACCGAAAGCTTGTAAGCGCGGTCTTGACTGCGTTACGCCTCCGGGCATTGCAGGAGCGCCGGGCAAATGTCAAAAGATCGGTGGAGGTGTCGGCGCTGAGTGCAACTACAGCATCAACCCGCCTAAGGCCTGCCAGGATGGACTAACCTGTAAGACACCTCCCGGAGTCTACGGTGCCTCTGGCAAATGTGTTCGCGAGTGAAGACATTTTAAGTAGAAATCGAGAACACCCGCAGTTAAGATTCTGCGGGTGTTTTTTTAAAAAACCTCGAATCCCTCTTAACTCAAATCAGTGCGTTAAATCATGACACCAAATCAATCTCTTTTTTATTTAATCGCCTGGATTCTGACATCCAGTTGGTTCACTGCGAGAATTCTGCTTGAGCGTCGGGAGCCTGCAAGTACCATTTCATGGCTATTCACAGTCAACGTCTTCCCCTATGTAGGTCCGCTACTTTATCTCACATTTGGACGCCAACGCTTGGCACGAACCGCTCAAAAGCGCTCTGCAGAAATTAGCGCCGCTCTGGGCGGACATGAAGTGGACACATCCAAACTCACATCAGAGGCCGTGGAAACCCTGAACGCGCTTTACCCACAGGAAACTGCTGTCGTAAAGATAGCCGGCAAAGCCTCGCACTATCTTCCAACACAAAACAACAAAGTCGAGATTATTGACGACCCTGAGGTCGCACTTCGGGAAATGAAATCAGCTATCGATCAGGCCAATACCTTTGTCCACCTGGAATACTACATCATCAACTCTGACGAAGTAACCGATCAGCTATTCTCCTCATTGGAAGCGGCTCTGGACCGGGGCGTCAGAGTTCGCATTATGTATGACGCACTCGGCTCCCTCTTCCTCAAAAAACGAACGTTCATCAAGCTTGTAAAAAAGGGAGCCAAAGTCGCTGGATTTCACCCTTTCCGATTTTTCTCGCTCCGATTTAATGTGAATTTTCGCAATCACCGTAAAATCCTTCTTGTTGACGATAATATTGCGTTCACTGGAGGGACTAATATCGGCAAAGAGTATCTTGGAAGTCTTTCGCCAACACAATGGCTAGACTACACAGTTAAAGTCGAAGGCCCCGTGACACGTCAACTCCAAGATGTTTTTTGCGGAGACTGGCACTTCACAACCGAAGAGGAGCTTCCCGTTTCCACATCTCCCATCTCTGGAAACACTGGGGATGCCGTGATTCAGGTTTTAGAAAGTGGCCCGGACACTGAGTTCAAATCAATTTACCAAGCAATTTTCTCTGCTATTAATCAAGCAAAGAAAGAAATATTACTGACAACGCCATACTTTATCCCAGACCCTGCTATCAATACCGCACTTCAGGTAGCTGCGATGCAGGGCATTAAAGTACAAATAATTTTGCCCCAGAAAAATGACGCTCCCATGGTTCAGAGAGCCTCAAGATCCTTTTATGAAGATTTACTTAGCTGTGGCGTTCAGATCTATGAGTACATCCCACGCGTGCTGCATGCAAAAATGATGATTATCGATGAGAAGATGACCTTTTTAGGCTCGGCCAATATGGATATTCGTAGCTTTAGACTGAATTTTGAACTGAATTTGTTGATATTTGGACCAGGGACCGCCATCCAGGCCAAAGACTTCTTCATGAAAGATCTTTCCATGTCTCAGCGCATTGACCTGGATGCCCACCGCTCACGACCCATTCATACAAAACTGGCCGAGAATGCCTGTCGAATTCTATCACCGATATTTTAGATTCGGCTCAAATCGATTTTTACGATCGAAACCTGTGGCTAACTTTTTCCAAACAAAAGCTAAAACAGCCAATCCAAAAGACACAATAAATGCACTTTCATCGATGTCAAAACGTCGACTTAACCAAAGTACGATGGACATCAGCAAAAAGCTAAAGGAAAAAAACGTCATCAGCATCAGTGCGATATTTATCAAGACATTGCGACGGAATCGTCCTGCGACTTTCGGGATTTTAATTGCTCTGGACCCAGAACTAGGTCCATTCCGACCAAAAAGGGCAGCAAGTCCATCTGCAACTTGCTGCCCAGAAACTTTCCGAGCAGAACCCCCATCGCCATCCCGCCTAATAAAGATGGCAGCAATTGGCCATCATCTTTTTTTTTGGATGGTGATAATGAAATGTCTTTCAGATGTCTGAGAGCTGATTTTAGCCGGATCAGATCAATCTGAAGCTGCTCCATCCCCCTTGCCATGTCAGCCTTTGATACGTCTGCACCAGCATTCCTCAGATCTTCTCCCAAGTGATGAATACCGGTAGCTATATCCCGCATTTGCTGATGCAAGGAATGGATCTCGACTGCCTGCAACGGCTGGACCATATCTTAAGACCTAGCAGTGTGAGTTGGGGAGTGCAGCATTCTCCGCTCGAGCATCCAAGCTGCAAGAGCACCAACACCGAGAGCACCTGCAATATAGCCATATGGATGACTGTGAACCTGGCTGTCGAGATCCTTGGCACGACCAGCAATCACATGTCCTGTCTCCTCAATACGCTTTTTCACTGAGTTCAAATCAAACTTCAACGCTGATAAATCTAGAGCAGCACCAGGATCTGCAGCTGATTTGATTTCGCTTGATATTTCACTTGATAGATTATTGATCGAAGCTAAAACTTTCTCTGCGTCCCGATGCAAAGCTTCAAATTGCTTTTGAATGTGCGTTGATGTTGCCATAGCTATTCTCCTGTTTTTTAAGTTAATCGCGCAAATGCGCAGAGACAGTTGCAATGCCGATGCCATCACCGTTTTCCCGCGGATAAGTGCTGTACCTCGGCAATAACACGAGCCATTAGACAATCTGACCTGATGGGACCACGACTGATGAGTCTGGTTGGTGCAGCAAAAGTTGCTTGATTTAACGCATATGGCTTCGCAGGAGACTAAGCAAAGATCCTCCCGCCCCGAGTGGGCGTTAACTCTTGAACACTGTCAAGAGATACACCTCGAAATCAATATATAACTATCTATAATGATAAGACTAAATGGCGGCATGGAACTTGCTCACTTCATCGCAAGCAGAGGAGCCAGTCATGATTAAGCTAGCGAAAATCCTTATCCTAACGACCGTCACCTTCCTCGGGCAATATTCCTTTGCTAACGAACTCAGCTGGCAATTTGTTGGGGCTCAAAGTCGAGGCAACGGGGTACGCTGTGACAATACGTCTTTCGCATTAACGAGTGCTGGCACAGATATGGCTCTTACTATGACCGGACTCGGTATCGATATGCTCACAGGCCAGCTTCCCAAAGTACGCTCCCAATGGGGTACCTGTTATATTTTTCTAAATCTTAAAGTGCCGCAAGGCTACACGGTCTCGTCAAGCCAATCGACCATTCTTGGCGGTATCATGAAAGACACCGGCGTTTCTGGTTACATCGATGTTGTCAGCGCCATTCATCAGCGCCCTTACACGTCCAGCCGTTGGCTTCAAGGCATCAGCCCTATTGGTCCTGTAATGCATCTTTTCAGGAATTTTCGTTATCAGGAAGCTATCAATGAACCCTTGTTTGAGATGACAAAATCCTCAAGCTTATCGAAGGCTCAGAAATCAAGAATTTGTAGGCTAACTGCGAGCAAACCCGCAGAGCTCGGTTACTACATTCAACTATCTTTGGCTGGCACACGCAGCAGCAATCAACGTATGATCAATGTTAACATTGACAACTTCGATGGACAATTTGGGCTACAGGCAAGCACTGAAGCCTGTCCTCGCTGATTCAAGACGCTAGTTTTTCGCTATCGTCATTTCGTATGTTCATTTTCTCGTCTTTTGTACCCAGGACAAGCCACGTCTTACGACTACCTTTGCCCTTTAGATCAACCTCGCCTCGAGGCACAATTGCAAATTGATCGGCGACAAGCTTTGCCGTTTCATCACTGATCTGAATCGATGCTGATGGGGCCGTGGACTCGAGGCGACTGGCTGTATTTACCGTATCACCCCACAGATCATAGGAAAAACGTGATTTTCCAATGACACCGGCCACAACTGGCCCCGAGTGGATACCAATCCTAAATTTTATGGGGTGGCCACCTAACGATAAATTTTCTGACTCAGCGCGCAGCGCCAACGCCAGCCGTAAGACTCGGGCGGCATGGTCTTCTGCAGCAACCGGAACACCACTGACCGCAAGATAGGAATCACCAACAGTTTTTATTTTTTCACAGCCACAAAGGGAGCATAGATGATCAATCCGGGAAAAGATGGCATCCAGATCTGCAACCAAGGATGCGGGACTCAAACTTTCAGAAATTTTTGTGAACCCTTCGATGTCTGCAAATAATACCGAAACGTGACCAGAATACTCCGCTATAGAGTTCTTTTCAGCCTTCAGTCGTTCTGCAATCGCAACTGGAAAGACCATCTCAAGCAGTTGCGCTGCCTGCGCCTCCCTGAGCTCAATCACCTTTTTTTGTGCAAAATTTTGACGCGACGCATTCTCAACCAATGTCGCCACACCAAGGCCAAGAAGCGAAGCCATCACTGTTACAAAAAGATAGGAAAACCACGATTCTGCGGGCGCATTGGCCTCAGTCAGAAGAACCAATACGGCAAAATTAATCGATAAAGCGTAAATCAACGCCTCTCGACGCATCATGCGCATAGCACTTAGGCCAAACATGATGACAAATACGAGACCTATTGGGTTCCGAGGCAGCATCTCCGGATTTTTGTTCCACTCAAAATACACGACTGACATGCTAAGAAGTAAAGCGCCCATAAGTACGAGGTATCGTCGATGTCGAACAAAACGCTGAGCGTTCATCATCCAAACAATTAACAACACCGCAGGGGTGACCACTGCCAAACGCACAATAGTGTTATGAACAAACAATGCAGGAGTTTCAAAGTAGTCGCCCATGGCGAAAAAATCGTAGACCAATAACCCCAAAAGCGATGCGGTCTGATGATAGCGACCCATGGCTTGGTTGTAATCTTGAATATGTTCACGTTCGTTAAAGCCAGGCGGCTCTTCCTGCCAAATAAACATGACACCCCCGTCCTGAGTGTGATCGGACAGAAAGATTAAGAACATTATTCAGGAATTTTAAGGTGATTTTGACAAATCAGCAATTTACGCCTGAACGGTATAGGGAATCAGGGTTTTAAGCGAGTATGTGAGTCATTTATTTATAAAAGCGAAACGAGATTTCAACCGTCGCTCCAAGTGGTAAGGCGGCGACTCCGATAGATGTACGGGCTGGTGGGGGCGTCCCCTCATGGAAAAACTCCTCCCACACCTTGTTGATTGCCGGAAATTCTTCAAACTTGGTCGTGTAAATTGTCGCAGATACTAAATTTTGAAGAGATAAACCAATTTCATGACTGGCATTTACGATGTTTTCAAGAATTTGCCTTGTTTCTCCCGACACGCCGCCGTTGTGAAGTCGGCCACCTAAATCAAGACCGATCATGCCAGCAAACTCGTAAAAAGGACCTGTCTTAACACAAGGGCTATATCTGAACCGCGGTGCAGGAAGACTTTTAAACGTTATAATTTCTCTCATCCCAGATCCTCTCTCCTCTAAAAACACTAGAGGTTGACTTGCATGCCAAGCTCAACGACACGGTTCGCAGGAATTCCAAAGTATGCGGTCGCTGAGACAGAATTTCGAGAAAGGAATGCAAATAATGTTTTACGCCATTTCCACATTTTATCCGGGCCATCCGTTAGAAGAATGTCGCGCCCAAGGTAGTAGGTTGTATCGCGCTCATCAGTCACTATCCCATACTGGGCCTTAGCAATACGGAGAATACGCCCGACCTTTGGCGTTTGCATAAATCCGTAATGAGCGATCAACTCGTAAATGCCTTCTCCGAAGGAATGAACCTCGAGGATGTCTTTTGTAGGAACCACAGGAACATCTGCGGTAACGATTGCCAGGAGTATCACTTGCTCATGCAGTACCTGATTGTGCTCAACATGATGAAGGAGAGCCGGTGGGGTCATACGCGGGTTTGGCGTCATAAACACCGCTGTACCCTTGACCCTTTTAACTTCAATATCCCCCTCACCCAGTCGTTTCACAAAATCCTTAATAGGATAAAACTTGGCTTGCAGACGCTTAGCTAACGCAGATCGCCCCTTCTTCCATGTGGTCATAGCCGTAAATACAATTAGACACATGACAATGGGAAACCATCCACCATGAGCAATTTTAGGCAAATTAGCCAAGAAAAACGGAATCTCAACTACTAAGAAAAATATCACGAGTAATATAGCCTGCCAAAGCGACCAGTCCCAGCGACGCCTCGCTACGAGAAACATCAAAGACGACGTGATAATCATCGTACCCATCACCGAAATTCCATAGGCACCAGCCAATGCCGACGACGATTGGAACATAAACACCAAGAGAATACAGACCACCATCAAGAGATGATTAACCTCGGGCACATAGATCTGACCTTTGGTCTCTCCCGACGTATGCTTAATTGTCAATCGTGGAGAGAATCCAAGCTGAATCGCCTGCTGAGCTAACGAGAAACTTCCAGTAATCAAAGCCTGCGATGCAATCACTGTGGCAATCGTAGCAATTAACACCAACGGATAAACAAGCCATCCTTCAACCATCGCGTAAAAAGGGTTTTTGATAACACTCGTACCTTTTTCTAAAATGAGAGCCGCTTGGCCCAAATAGTTCAAAATCAAAGCTGGTTTCACGATGGGAAACCATGCCATACGGATCGCACTGCGACCAAAGTGTCCCATGTCAGCATAAAGAGCCTCACCCCCGGTGATAACCAAAACCACCGAACCAAGAATCATGAATCCATGCCAGCCATTGTTCATTATAAGTTTGACGCCCCAAACTGGGTTAAAGGCTGCAAAAATGCCGGGGTGCTTTAAAATATGAGGGATGCCCATGAGGCCAATGACTGTGAACCAAATAAGCATCGCAGGCGCAAAAAACTTGGCGACCTTTTCAGTGCCACCACTTTGGAATAGAAACAGACCAACTAATATCGCAACCGTAATCCAGATCACGCCCGATGACAGGGCTGGCGCTGCAATGGCGATACCCTCTACAGCTGACAACACCGAAATAGCTGGAGTGATAGCCCCATCAGCCGCAAATAAGGCAGCGCCAACAAGACCCATCATGATAATGACCGATGTTGACCGCTTGGTGGTGCCACTTTGGTTAAACCGCGGTGTAATCAACGAAAGGAGGGCCATGGTGCCACCTTCGCCATTGTTGTCAGCTCTCATGATAAATACGATATAGTTAATCGAGACAACAAATGTGATCGCCCATATGATCAAACTACAAACGCCGAGAACATTTGCTTCCGTTAGCGGCATCCCATGTTTTGGATCAAAGCACTCCTTAATAGAGTATAGAACCGATGTGCCGATGTCTCCGTAGACAACGCCCAATGAGCCAAATGCCAACCACCAAATAGAGGTGTGACCATGCCCGTGAGCTCCTGCACGCTGCGGACCTTCCGTCAACTGACTCATTGCCTCAAACTTTCGATCCGTACTTGATGCAATCTGCCCCATGCGCAACCGACTCCCTGTGTGACGTCCGCTGAAGATTTACTTCGAAAAACCTAGTCCACGCAATCCCAGTGCTACGAGAAAGCAGCCACCCAGCGCAAGCGTCATGGCAGCACCCGTGGGTATATCAAAATGATAGGACATAATGAGACCGATTGCACTGCCGATAGCCCCAGTAAAGATAGTCGTTAGCGTCATCGGGCCTAGGCGCCTACTTACAGAGCGCGCCGTCACCGTTGGGATTACAAGATAGGCACTGACAAGCAAAACCCCAACCGCATGCACTGCCGTCACTGTGACCACAGCGGTCAGCGTCATCAACAAATACTCTTTGCGCTCCACACGGATTCCGCTCAGAGCAGCCATTTCAGGATAAAA
>JBIIGV010000046.1:0-20969 GCA_044236265.1 Oligoflexales bacterium | reverse complement strand
GCAACCAGCGGCATTGATTAATGATCATGACGATGACCGCAAAGTCTCGTCTTCTGATGTCACTCCACAATCTCCGCAATCAGCTAAAGATCCTCTGCTAAAAATTGTTAAGGACGGTCAAACATGGGGCGAGGAGGCAGGGAAAACCGCCTCTAACCCGGCTGATGATTCACAATCGTTAGAGAGCCACATCACAGCTCGTATCGCCGACATCGGAGCAGCGAAGCGAGCGTCGCCAGAGCGTCCTCGGGTTTACGAGGCGTTGGCCTCAAAAGAGGCTTTGAATCGTCCCGTGGCTGTGAGTCTTCCATCGGCAGCGGCTGGCGGCAAGCACGAAACTCCAAATATACATACGAAGCGGTACGTTATCTGGCGCTCTCCTCAAGAATCATTGGGTCCACACAGTTCGAGAGAGATTTTAAATCTCTGGCATAAAAGACAAATTCCCGCCTCAGCAAGCATACAGCGCCTTGGAAATCCCAAGCGAATTGCAATTGCTCAGTTCGTCCAGTTTTACGAGAAAAATGCTCCAAGCCGTTCAACTGTGCTGAGACAGGCCATGCTTGTAGTCAAGGCGAAGAGTGCTGCATCGCGGTGGCTTGCTCTAGCTGTGGTTATGGCTGCTATTATTGTTACCACCGCTTTTTTCTTTAGTACGTCTCTGACACTTAATGGCCCGCTTTTAGATGACACCAGTAGTGATCCTGGTATTGCCGTGCAAACTGAGTCCACAAGCCCGGAGGCAAATCCGCCTGAGGCCGCGTCGGGGGGAGTCCAAAGCAGCGGTCCGCAGACAAATAAAATTATTGAAAAAAAACCACAGAATCTAATGCCGACAACCTCCAAGAAAACCAATACACGTCAGGCACAAGTCCCTCGTAACAGAGTTAAAGTGTATCCTACGCGACGATCAAATTATCAGTCGTCCCCGAACGGAGGGGCTGGACGAGTCAGTATCTCCCCCCTTCCTCCTGCAACCTCTCGCGGTGGGGTATCTACGGTCCCAGGGCCTGCGGTTCAAGCAACTCAGTCAAATTCTCCTGCAATTTCGGGGACGAAAGGGAGTGGATCGTCCTCTGGTTTTACGGATGGTGCCACGGTTACCTTGCAGAATTATCGATTCAATGCAGCGCAGGTCTCTGCCTGTGAAGGCAAGTGCAAAATTCCAATGACCGGTCCGCAAGGTTCCGTCACAGCGGTATTTTTTAAGGAAGCCTTCGGTGCAGCCTTTGCCGCTAAGTCAGGTGTTGCGACGATTTCCGGAACTGTGCGTAAAGATCCGGCATCCGGTGCCGTTCAGCTGCTTGTTCAGGATGTAAAGTAGACGCTCGCAAAATCCCAGAAATCCCTTGTCATTCAAGGCCGAAACGGCTATCTTCCACGGCTCTCGTAAGAGAAGGGCTGCGTGGTCGATGGTCGACCTGCGTGCCCAAAAAAGCAAGTCACTCGCAAGTTGATGATAAGTCAAATTGCATGCAATGAAGGTGGCGCTCAATGGTGAGTCGCTGAGTGGGTGACTGAAGGTCAACCTTCGCAAGGAGTAAGAAATGGCAGTTACAGTCAACATGAAAGACCTGCTTGAAGCAGGCGTACACTACGGTCACCAGGCAAAGCGCTGGAATCCTAAGATGAAGCCTTACATCTTTGGTGCTCGTAACGGCATTCACATCATCGACCTTCAAAAGACGGTCAAGTTGTTTCAGACAGCGTGTAACTTCGTTGAAAGCACAACGGGTCGCGGTGGACACGTTTTGTTCGTTGGAACAAAGCGAATGGCTCGTGATCTTGTTGCAACTGAAGCTAAGCGCGCAGGCATGTACTACATCAACCACCGTTGGTTGGGTGGAACGCTGACTAACTTCAGCACCATTCGTCAGTCCATTCACCGCCTAAAGCGCATTGAAAAAATGAGCCAAGACGGCACCTACGACAAGCTTCCTAAGAAAGAAGTTCTCATGTTTGAACGTGAGCGTGAAAAACTTGAGCGTAACCTTGGCGGCATCAAGGACATGCCAGGTCTACCACGCGCTATCTTCGTTGTTGACGCCCACAAGGAAACGATTGCCCTTGAAGAAGCAGCACGTTTGGGAATTCCAGTTGTTGCGGTTGCTGATACAAACGCGAATCCAGATGGCATTGATTACATCATCCCAGGTAACGACGACAGCATGAAGTCCCTTCAGTTGTTCATCTCCACAGTGGCTGATGCTTGTGTTCAAGGTAAGAGCAAGTCTCGCGACAAAGGCGATATGGATGACAAGATGGTTGAAGCTGCGGCTAAGACCGGAAAATTCTTTGACGGTGAAGGAAACTCTGTTTCCGTTTCCAAGAAGAAGTCTTTCGATAAATAATTTTGTCGAATTCGTATTTGCATAATCAACATCACTTATAAATTTATACTAAGGGCAGGTTTGACCTGCCCAGGAGTTAGAAAATGGCTGTTCAAATTTCAGCTGGACAAGTTAAGGATCTTCGCGAAAAAACTGGCGTTGGCATGATGGAGTGCAAGAAGGCTCTAGAAGAAAACGGCGGAGATATGGAGAAAGCAATCGTATGGTTGCGTGAGCGTGGAATGAGTCGCGCTGCTAAGAAGGCCGACCGTGTCGCTGCCGAGGGCGTTGTTGAAGTTGTTGTGAATGCTGCGGGAAACGCTGCTGCTGTTCTTGAGGTCAACTGTGAAACGGACTTCGTTGCCAAGAATGAAGAGTTCAGACAGTTGGTTCGTGATGCTGCGGAACTTGCACTGAAAAATAATTGCAACGATATCGAAAAGCTTGCAGACATGAAACTCGCGTCAGGTGTTTCCATCAAGGACACAATCACTGGTTTGATTCAGAAAATTGGTGAGAACATGCGCCTGCGTCGCGTTCTAACTGTCTCTGCTCCTAACGGCCATATCTCAAGCTACATTCACATGGGCGGACGTATCGGCACATTGGTTGTCCTTGAAGGCAAAAAGGATGTTGCTGAGCTCGGCAAAGACATCGCTATGCACATTGCTGCCGCGTCCCCTCGTTACTTGGTTCGTCAAGATGTTGACAAGTCTGAGCTTGATCAGGAGAAAGACATTGCTCGCAAGAAGCTGATTGAAGAGAAAAAGCCTGAAGCAATGATCGAGAAGATCCTCGATGGTCAAATGAACAAGTTTTATAAAGAAGTCTGCCTTGTAGAGCAATCGTTCGTCAAGAATCCTGACATTTCGATTACGAAGCTGTTAGAAGCTGCGGACAAGAACCTGAAAATCAGCCGTTTTGTTCGTTATGCGCTCGGCGAGGGAATTGAGAAGAAGCAGGAAAATTTTGCTGCTGAAGTTGCGGCTCAATTGAATCGCTGATTGGTTAAGAACCTTTTGATTAAAGCCGGGAAGCACTTCCCGGCTTTTTTTATGCGGCCTTGTGATCAGTGTCGGGTTTTTCTGGGTTCTGATGGCGGTGCTCGAAAACAAGTAAGTTTGGAGGGGTGTTACTGATCAATCCAGGTTTTCTTGTCGCGACTGCGTTCTCCAGGATTTTGTCCCCAATGATGACATCGCTTGTTCCATCCGTAGAAACGCCAATGACCTTCAAAATCTCAATCGGGCTTGAGATGCCCCGTAACTCCACCATGCCCAATTGGTCAGCGAGACATTGTTGAGAAACGCTTTCGTAAAACTGGCGTGAGACAAGGATATCGCAGGAAAATTTCTTACTTAAATCCTGAATGCGCGAGGCAATATTTACGGTAGCTCCAATAATAGTGTGATCAACCCGTGCTCCGTTTCCTATAGCTCCGAAGATAGCTTCCCCCCGATGAATTCCCATGCCTATTTGCAGAGGAAACTCTCCGGCGTCTGCGCGTTTTTTATTGAGATTGTTCATGGCAATGCGGATGCTCAGCGCTGCTCTAAGGGCATTGATGGAATCGGACGCCTCAGCGGATGGAACCCCCCAGGTTGCCATGACTGCGTCACCGACAAATTTATCAACCACGCCGTCGTGGGACTGGACCGCGTCCGTGACAATGCTGAGGTAGTCGTTTAGCGCTTTTGTTACGACATCTGCTTCGTAGATATCGCAAATTTTTGTAAATGAGCGCAAATCGACAAAAAGTGCGATGACATTTTCAACTTTGCGCGATGATTTGTTATTGCCGCGTATAATCTCAGTGATCAGGCGGGGATCGACGATTGTGCCAAATCTTTGTAGGACCTTTTGGCGATCGCGTACGATTAGGGCCCACTCCATTGCGATTAATAGTCCTAGTCCTAAAACAAACGCTCGGACTGAGTAGTTGGCAAAAAAGTATAGCGGTTCATAGACTCTGAAAGAGTCCCATGTGATACCGCCAAAATTGATGATTGATTTTAGAAGGAAGCTAATGCAAATCATCGCGCTGAAGATCATCAGCAGCAGAGATGAATAAGATCGAAATTTTGCCCATGAAAAATTTTGCGCTGATCGCCATGTCTTAAACGCGAAAATTGTCGCTCCGGCATATATTGCGGTCTGATGGATGTCGATGGTTTTCATATAGTAAACCAAAGACTCCAGTCCGACGCCGGTGCGGCCAATGAACCAAAAACAAATGGCGAGAGAGCTATAGATTGCGACTGGCAGCCATTTGAGTCCTGACTTGATGCGGAAATACAGCCCCCAGAACGCCCACATACTTGCGAAGAGTGCAGAGCGAAGAATCGCATCCATCGTCACAAAGTCGACTCTTAGAAAAGATGGGAAAGTCGCCATATCATTTACGATCAGTAGGCGCCAATTGAAGAGAGAGACATAAACTGAAAACACCAGAATTTCTTTAAAAAATGGTGTAAAAAAGCAGCCAAGACCAGCAAGCATGGCGATTAAAGCAAACCCCGTGGCTGTCGGTAGGATCGCAGCGTGATCAAGGCCTCTGTATGCTAAGCGAAACTTATTTGCGGTTTCTGGCTGACTCATGAAGACCTGAGCAATATGAATCACTCCTGGCGCAAAAGATCGTCCAACATCAATTTCAAATCCAATGGTCATCGGTTCGTTTGCGATATCAGGGGCCTCGAAAATTATCGGTGGCAACTGGGAGGCTCCGACGCCGTCGCTTACCAGCTTGCCGTTTACAAAGAACTTCCAAGATTTGCCACTAATTCCATAAAAGTCGAATGCAATAGGGTCTTTTGATTGTTTCACGAAAGTTGGAACTTTGACGTCCCATGCGATGTACATCGTGCGACGCCATCCCTTGGGCGCGATCATTGTATTGATATTGCCCGTTATCTTTCTTTCATTGCGAAGGAGTAACTCTGTGCGTCCTTGGTTTAGTGGGCATTGTGGTCCAGGGCACCAATCTTTACTCTCGCTAGAGTCAAAAAAATCGAAACGGTGGGTAGAATCTTCAAGGCTATAAATGACATTTGTCGAAACGGTCGTTAGATCGAGTCCAAGTCCTGATCTTCGACTAATCGACGAACTTATGATCAGCCAAGCCGTGATGGTGGCTAAACCCGCCAATATCCATCGGGCTGCTGAATGATGGATTTGCTTCTGTATTTGTTGTCTCGTATATGACAAGCAAAATGCCTTTTTGATCATGTTTGTCCGATGTTTCGGATCAATATAGGTAAGGCTGAAACTTGAAATTTGGTAAAACAGAAATGATGGTGTAAATTTCAAGCCACAGCAGTGACTTGAAATGTTGTTGGTAAGCTGTGCCGAGGCTGTGGGATCGTGGGTTGTGTTCCAACTGGTTTTTGAATTCCAGGATTCGGGATCTCATAGCAATAAAAAAACTAAATTAACTTCTAAAAATTGCGCGTTTCGGCTTCTCAGAAGCTTTCACATCGCAATTCCGATGTGACGCCGTTTTTTGTGAATTGCATTTCAGAGTTTGATTTCATTCGAATGACTTGTTTAGTCGATGATTCCTCGCAGGACTCGTCCATTTTGCAGCGGAATATCAACCAGTCTTGCTTTTCAAATTTGATTTTTAGTGCTGTAAAATCGGCTTCTGAGTTGTACAGCGGGACCATCTCAAGAGGTAAGATATTGTTATTTTCCGAGGTGCACTTTGAGCGGCTTAGAAAGTCTTTTTTGGCGGAAGGTTGCTCATCTTGCTTCGATACTCCCAAATTTTGTAATGCAATGAATTCAGGATGAAGCTTGATAAAGTCTCGAGTAGGGTACATTTCTGCCGTTTCTTCTAGTTGGCGGATACGACCTGATTTCCAGAAGGATGCAGGTAGTCCGACAACAATATTTGTGTTCTCGATGATCATCGGGCCACCGCTGTTGCCCCCATATGTAGCACAGTTGTGAGAGACAGCGACAGGGTGAGGGGTTATCTTCGCTGCAACATTAACTGGTCTGCGCGCCGAGTTCGTGAGCCAACAGTTTTCAGTCATCACCGCGCCCCCCAGATTCTGGGCATAAGCATCTGACGGAAACCCAATCATTTGCAAACGGCGACCGGCTGCCAGATCAAAATCAGCTAACTCGTATCCACCAACCGAAATTGGCCGATCTAACTCCAGGGCAGCAAAATCGGTGTTTTTGGGGTCCAGTAGAATAGACTTACATCGGTAAGTATCGTTCCCGTCCGCGGATTTGATTTCCCCCACTTTTGTGCACCAGTCAGTTGCAGTGTAGTTCATGCAATGGCGAGCCGTAAAAACTATAGGTTTCTTTTGACTGTTTTTCACAGCAAAAGCTGTGCAGGTATTTCCGCCGTAGGTTTTTAGACGGAAAATGGGTGCTGACTCATCGGCGGACGCAATGCGGCGACGGCTGTGTTCGTTTAAAAATTTTACGTGCGACGCTTCGTTACTTTGCTCACGGTTTAGTTTGCAGCCAACGGTGAAAATCGTTGGAAGTAGAAACGCAGGGGCTAGTGAGCGGAGCAGGTTCATAGGAGTCCTGTTGGCTAAGACCACGAATATTCAAAACTAAAATCGATGATATGGGGTGCTATGATCATAGCAGTCTTGGTTGGGCCAGAGAAGAATCCGGCCTGGACAGGTTCTGGTGAAAATGGCGTCACAGGATCTCTGGATTAGGCTTTTTTCGATGCCGATTAACATATTGAAATTATTAATATAAATCGGATTTGAAGCGACTCCCGAAGGGCGCACTGCAATTTGGATAACCTTGCCAAATGATGTCCAATGGGCATTCTTTTTAGGAAAATTTTAAACGTGTCTATGCTCGGTGTGCTCTGCTATAATTTTTGCTTCGACCTATGAGGTGAAACCATGACCAGTACGATTCCCCTGCACCCGGACGCCAAATACAAGCGCATTATGCTGAAACTCTCTGGTGAGATGCTTGGTGGTGACCAAGGCTACGGTATCGAGGGTGATGCATTGGAGCGCATTGCATCAGAGGTGGCCCGCGTTCACCGTTTAGGTGTTCAGGTGTCCATCGTTATTGGTGGAGGCAATATCTTCCGAGGTTCATTGGCGTCAAAGCTTGGAATGGATCGTCCCTCTGCTGACTACATGGGTATGCTTGCGACCATTATCAACGGTCTGGCCCTTCAAGGAATTCTAGAAAACAAATTTAACCTGCAAACAAGGGTGATGACGGCGATCACGATGACCGAGTTAGCCGAGCCCTACATTCGCCGTCGAGCGGTCAAGCATATCGAGTCTGGTCATATTGTGATTTTCGCAGGTGGCACAGGTAATCCGCTGTTCACAACGGACACAGCTGCGTCTTTGAGGGCGCGTGAGATCGGTGCCGATATCATCATGAAAGCTACCAAGGTGGACGGTATTTACGACAGTGATCCCAAGAAGAATCCAAAGGCCAAAAAGTACGATCAGTTGACTTACTTTGAGGTTCTTAACAAGAAGTTGGATGTCATGGATGCAACAGCCATTACGATGTGCATGGAGGCGCAAATGCCGATCATTGTCTTCAAAATGGGTGAACCAGGGTGTGTAGAACAAGTTGTGCTGGGTAATAACACGGGCACAATCGTTAAGTCATAGGAGTTAGAGATGAGTGATATTGCCAATAGCTGTAAGCAAAACATGGAAAAGCGGTTAAAGTCTTTCGAGAGCGAGCTAAAGCAGGTCAGAACTGGTCGTGCATCGGTCGCTGTTCTGGATAATGTTAGAGTCGACTACTACGGCAATCCGACACCACTCAACCAGGTGGCGACCATGGCGACGCCCGATGCCAGGACGATTACAATCGCTCCATTTGAGAAGAAGTTGATCGCAGAGATTGAAAAGGCGATTCGAATTGCAGACATTGGTGTTCAGCCAACCAACGATGGCAACATTGTGCGCTTGCCATTTCCAGCATTGACCGAAGAACGTCGCAAGGACATCGTCAAAAACCTTAAAAAGATCGCTGAAGACGCTAAGGTGGGAATCCGCAATGTACGTCGGGATGCGAATGAAGACGTAAAAAAGCAGGAGAAAGATAAGAAGATCACCGAGGATGAGCGTAAAAAGCTCGAAGATGTCGTTCAAAAACACACCGACAGCTTTATCAAGATGGTTGATGAGAAGCTTGCCGCTAAAGAAAAAGAAGTGATGACCATCTGAGTTTGTTTTAGAGAAATAAAAAAGCCCGAGGCTCTCGCCTCGGGCTTTTTTGTCATGAATTATGGGCAATCAGGGGACTTGGTAGCCAGCCCGTGTGCCGTAAACGCGGTGTTGATTTCGCAGAAATCAGGTGAACGAGTGGCGGAGTCGCTATCATTGTCATTCACAACCAGTGCGGCATCATAAACGTCTGTGTAATTCGTCGCCGTGAAAATGGTCTTGAACGCAATTGCTGAAACGATGTCATTGGCCTTGTCCACGCCGTGTTTCGTTGACAGGGACTTGAAGAGATCCCAGAATGTGCCACCGATGATCAGACCTTCAGCATGAACTTCCCCGCGATCTTTTGGATAGACCTTATCGGGTTCCATGTCTCGGACGATGCCGCCGTTTGAGCGGAAACCTGGGCCAAGTCGACTATCATTTGTCATGATCATGGAGAGAATGTCGCCAAATCCTTCAGAATAAGCGCCGTCGTCGATCCCGCCAGTGTTGTCATCAAGTCCATGGCCCCACTCGTGATACATGACGTCTGAAATTAGGCCGGTATTTCCGCAACCACCGCCCGCTGAGTAAAAGTTGACCGAAGATCCATTCCAATAAGCGTTACATGTTTGTCCCAGATTGACATTAGCAGTCAGTACTCGATCCATCCAAGGAGACGAGATGTACTTCTTGGCTTTTTGAACAATCAGGTTCAGGTGATGATAGGTGTGAACTTGAGCCTGATCTTTTTCGGCTGTCACATTTAAGTTCAGATCCCAGACGCCGTTAGATTCAGTTGCAGTGCGGGATACCGCAGTTCCCGTGCTTGTTCTGACGTTGATTCTTTGGCCTTTTACTGCGGTGATTTTTGGTGCGATTGTACCTGAGAAAGAAAATCTGCCGTCGATTTCTGTTTTGACCAATGACGATCCAGCCATGACTTCCATGTTGATCATGCCTACATCCACAGCCTGGCTTTGGTAGTAAGTTCTTGGGAAAACGGTACCGTGGGCATTGCCATCGACATAGTGGCGACTGTCCCGCGTCTCGTAGATCTCTCCGGTGGCGGAGTCAGTTTGTACCGCTAGAACTTCACCCTCAATATCTACTAGTGCTTTATTCACGCGGACCAATTGGTAACCGTTTACAGTGGTTTTTACTCTCAGAGTCTGCCCTTGTTCTTGAACAGTTGCAGCGCTTGCAACCTGCTCGATCGCCTCGCTTGAGCTGACAAATCCGATGCGCGCATCATCGATGGCTTCCCCGAAGGTACGAGACTGGACTTGTACGAGTTTGCCGTTTTTGAAGCGGAAGTTAACAACAGCATCTGCCACCGGCGTACCGGATCGAGAAACATTGAAGCGTAGAAACTGCACATCGTCAGTGATGAGCGTTGCGTCCTCAACAAGAGAAAGGTCCTCCAATTGAACAAGCAGAATATCCTCGTGAGCAGCAATCCAGTTAGTAGCAACATCAACGAGGTCTCGTGAGCTATGGAATGTGATTTTTGGAGAAAGATTTCCGGTAATTAGTCGCACAGCCCCGCTGATAGCATCTACTTCAATCGTGGTTCGAGCATCAAACCGATTAGCAAACGCCTTACTTGCTGCACGAACCGTCGTTGGTCGAACAACAATCTCTTTGTTTGCAAGAAGCTTTGCAGCAACTGCAGAAATTTGATGATTATGAGGTGCCACGAGCGCAAGTGCCTCAGCGGCTGGGACGGCTGCCATCATCGCAGCAAACCCCAGCTTTAAAAATGAATTCCCGTTCATAACACCTCCTGACTTGGTTGATTGACCTTTTTAAAAACACAAGGGGCACACTGCTGCGCCCCCTTTTTCTTTTTTAAAGTTCTTCGCTAGCAGGATTCATCGGAGAGAGTTTTCGTTTTTTTATCCGTTCTACTAAGGTTGTTCGATTCATTCCAAGAAGACGTGCGGCTTGATTGCGATTGTTGTCCGTGCGTTGAAGAGCTTGCGTAATCAGACTGTTTTCCAGATTTTCGATGAATTCAATGAGGTTAATTCCGTCTGGAGGTAGAGTTCCAAAGTCTGCTGGGATGGTCATAGGAGCTGTGCCTGGACGCGGGTTCAAGTGCGCTAAAGAGGTTCCTCTTGGCATCTGAGCATTTGATGACAAAGCCTCAACCCGAGCTGGATTGTGCGTCATTGTGTTTCTGTCGGTTACGGAGTTAAATGATGTGTTTTGAGCTGGTCGGCAGAATTCTCGAGGTAGATGCCCGGCGCCGATAGCTCCGCCGCCGCGCATGACGACCAGTCTTTCCACCAAGTTTTGCAGCTGTCGAATGTTGCCTGGCCATGATTGACTGCTAAGTATCGCTGCAGCTTCACTGGTAAACCAGCATGCAGGCTGCTGTGGATGCATGCGATTTGAGACTTCAATAAAGTGTCCGAGCAGCATGGGTATGTCTTCCTGACGTTCGCGCAGGGCTGGCAAAGTTACGGGAAGTACATTGATGCGGTAGTAGAGGTCACTTCGGAATGAGCCTGTAGATATTGCATTTTCTAAATCCACGTGCGTTGCGGCTATCACGCGGACGTCAGCCCGGCAAATTTCTTTGCCGCCAACCGGAGTAAAAGTTTTCTCTTGTAGAACACGCAGCAGTTTACTTTGTAGAGACGGAGCCATATCCCCGATCTCATCTAAAAAGAGTGTTCCGCCGTCTGCACGCTGAAATACACCTTGATGGCGTTGGACTGCACCAGTGAATGCCCCCTTCTCATGGCCGAATAGTTCTGATTCCAGGAGATTCTCAGGGATGGCACTGCAATTTATGGCAATAAAAGGCTTGTGGTTACGAATGGACAGGCGGTGAATGGCTCGGGCAATTAACTCCTTACCTGTGCCGCTTTCGCCGTTTATGAGCACGGAACTTTCGCTACGAGCTATTTTGGCGACGGTCTCCAATACGCGGCTCATCGCATGACTACGGCCAACGATTTCGGGAAATGAAATTTGCCAGTTTTCGGCTGGACCCGTCGTTGGAACGTCACAGAACAACTGGGACACCACAGAATGGGGCGCTAGTTGATCGAGGCGCTTGTCAGAATGGCTCATAAAGAGTCGATTCTCCATGCGAGAGGTCCACAACGTCTTGTCCCACCCTGGAACAGGACGTCAGTTGAGCTGACGGGAGTTTTGACGCCGGTTGGTTCTTCCGAATCAAACGGTGTCAAGCGAAAAATGATTGTCACCTATAATTTAATCTTAACCTCATGTTCGCGCTGGGTGCAAATATTGCCCTGCATTTTTTTTAGGGCTGAAATCCTTGCGTAGACGCAACTTGAGCGAATTGTTGAGATTTGTGGTGCGACTTTTGTCCTTTATAATCATAATAGGATACGAGGGTTACGGTGGTTTTCTTTTTTGGTGAAATCATAAAGGAGGCGTGAAAGCCTTGCGGGTTGCGATTGTTCACGATTGGCTAGTCACATGGCGGGGGGGCGAGAAGGTCCTCGATGCGATCGCAAGTCTCTATCCAGACGCCACTATTTTTACCCTTTTTTGTGATTACTCAATTCTTCCCGCGTCTCTTCGAAGTCGAAAAATCATAGTTCATCCGACTGCAAATCGACTGCGTAGGTTTCGAAAACTTCTTTTACCACTAATGCCCGTGTGGATTGAATCCTTTGATCTGTCTGGGTTTGATCTTGTTATAAGCACGTCAAGCTGCGTTGCAAAAGGTGTCATTGTGGATCCTTCGTCACGGCATCTTTGCTACATTCATTCGCCCATGCGTTACATTTGGGATCAGCGAGATGAATATCTAGGACGACTGCGCAAGCTGCCAATTCTGGGATTTTTTGTCGAGGCACTGAGTTCGCTTTTGCGAATATGGGATATGGCCTCATCAACGCGGGTTGATCTATTTGTTGCGAACTCATCGTTTGTTAAAGAACGTGTCAGGAAATTCTACGGACGTCATTCAATCGTCATCCCTCCACCGGTGGATGTGGCTCGATTCAGCTCAAAAGGTGTAAAAACGGCCAAATCTGGCTACCTGTTGGCCGCTGGCGCTTTGGTCGGTTACAAGCGCTTTGATCTTGCTATAAAGGCTTGTGAAGCGCTCGGAAAAAAACTTGTCATTGCGGGCGACGGGCCCGATCTTAATGACCTAAAGTCTATTGCAGGTCCCAATACCGAATTTGTTGAAAGGCCTGATGATCAGACATGGGTCACGCTCATGCAGGGCGCCAATGCTTTCCTGTTTCCCGGTGTGGAGGACTTTGGAATAACGGCGATCGAGGCGATGGCGGCAGGAACTCCAGTCATCGCGCGAAGACGCGGTGGGGCATTGGATTTTATCGTGGAAGGAGAGACGGGAGTCTTTTTCGATGAGGCCTCGGTAGAGTCTTTGGTCGGTGCCATTAAAAAGTGTGAGGATATTAACTGGAACAGAGAATCATTAAATGACTTTGCAGAAAAGTTTAGTTTAGGTGTGTTTTTGGCCAAGATGCAGGTGACGCTCGAAGAGTTAAATGAGCGCGAGTATCTAAATTAATTGGATCGTGAGGCGATGAATCCTAGACGACAGAATATTTTGACTTTAATTAGGATGACCGTCGATTTATCGATGGTGATGTTTGCATGGGTGGCTGCCTGGTTTATTCGTTTTGAAACTGGAATTGAAGCGCCCCTAGGGATGCCGTCTGTATCTTTATATATGAAGCTTTTGCCGTTTATTGGGGTGATTTGGCTTTCTGTTTTTGCCATGTCAGGATTTTACAGGCGCAGTAATCGTCATCGTAGTGCGATTATAGAGGCGATTGATGTCATTCAGTCGAGCGCGATAGCAACTCTTGCCTTCATCTCGTTCACCTACTTTTATGAAGAATACAGATACAGCCGGATTGTGATTGGAGTTTTCTCCGTTCTTCACCCGATCCTGATTGTGTGTGGTCGAAGTATGGTCCGTAAAGCACTGCGCGTTTATCGCCGACGGGCCACGCCACGTAGAACGCTCATTATCGGATCAGGGGAATTTATCGAGTCGGCGATTAAGATGGCTGAGTTAGGTGAGGTTGCTGCTAATGACTTGGCTGGCATTATTTTGGTGGGTGATCCTGATCAGGTGAATCTCGGGCGTACGATAGCTGCCAAACGTCAACTGACAATTTATCCCGATCAAACAGATTGGCCATCTTTTTTCGTAGAGCATCCGATGCAGACTGTCGTCGTCGCATTACCGTACAAGAATTTTGGTTGGATCGAGGAGAAGCTTGAGCAAATTGCGGATCAGGTTCCTGATGTCAAACTGCTACCAGACTTGATGAAATTTACTAAGCTCGCAGCCGGTATTGAACTCATTTCGGGCGTTCCGGTGATCAGTATTCACGATAGCCCAATGGCGGGAGTACAGGGCTTATTTAAACGAGTGTTGGATATTTTTGGTGCCGCCTTTGCTCTTATATTATTTTCTCCTATTATGTTGCTTCTCTCGATTTTGGTTCCCTTGTCGTCTCCGGGACCAATTTTCTACCGTCAGGAACGGATGGGGCTCGATGGACGGACATTCCGCATGTTGAAATTTCGATCTATGCCAGTCGATGCCGAGTCCAAGTCGGGAGCCGTTTTTGCAAAAGCTGGGGATAACCGTGCGACGTGGCTTGGCAGTCTGCTAAGGAAAACAAGTCTGGATGAGTTGCCGCAGTTTTTCAACGTCTTGGCTGGGGATATGAGCCTTGTTGGGCCTCGGCCTGAGCGTCCTGTTTTTGTAAACGACTTTCGTCGCAAAATTCCCGGATATTTTTTAAGACACAAAGTCAAAGCGGGAATTACCGGCTGGGCTCAGGTGAACGGCTGGCGAGGAGATACGAGTATTGAGAAGCGTATTGAATGTGACCTGTACTACATTCAAAACTGGTCATTGGGTTTTGATATCAGGATTTTGTTGCTTACAATTGTGCGCGGGTTTATTCATAAGAATGCGTATTGACCTATAGATTTTAGGAGTTCCACACATGGCTCAAGTTAATAATCCAGTTGGTATTAAAGGGTTTGAGTTTGTGGAGTTTGCTTCACCTCGACCTGATGAACTTAAAGCCATCTTCAAGGATTTAGGCTTTTCTTTAACTAAGACCCATGAGTCGCGTCCCGTCGACTATTACAATCAAGGTGACATTCACTTTTTGGTAAATCGTGACCCCAATTCTTTTGCGGCCTCGTTTGCTAAATTACATGGCCCCAGTGCCTGTGCGACTGGATGGCGTGTGGAAAATGCGGAAAAGGCCTTTGAGATTGCGATATCCCGTGGAGCAAAAGCGGCTCCCCAGGCCGATTACACAAGAAATGGCAAGAAGGTTCCTGCCATTTTGGGTGTCGGTGAAAGCGTGATTTATTTTATTGATAACTACAAGAGCGCCAACCGTTATGAAGAGATGGGATTTCGCGAAGCTAGTAAGCCTGAAGTGGTTAACGGAAAAGGCTTTGCGTTGATGGATCATTTGACCAATAACGTTTACCAGGGCGAATTGAAGCCTTTGGCAGATTTCTACAAGAATGTGTTTGGATTTGAGGAGGTTCGCTACTTCGACATTCGTGGTCAAAAGACAGGGTTGTTGAGTTACGCCCTAAGATCTCCGTGCGGTAGCTTTTGTATTCCAATCAACGAGGGCACAGAGTCAAAGAGTCAAATCAATGAATATTTAAGAGAGTACAAAGGGCCCGGAATTCAGCACATAGCACTCTTGACGTCCAACATGCTGAAGACCATGGATCTTATGCAGGATGCTAAATTTGATACGCTAGACATCGACGACGATTACTACGATGAGGTGTTTAAGCGCGTGCCAAATGTGACAGAAGATCATGGCCAGATCCGAAAGCACAATCTTTTGGTCGACGGTGATGAGTCCGGATATCTCATTCAGATTTTTTCAAAAAATCTCATAGGTCCAATCTTCTTCGAGTTTATTCAGCGTAAAGGGCATATGGGATTTGGCGAAGGTAATTTCGGCGCCTTATTTAGAGCCATCGAGCGCGATCAGGAGCGTCGCGGGGTTCTTTAATGGCGTTGACGCAGACATATTCAGTTGGGCTCGGCACTGATTTCCCCGAAGGTCAGATTGTTCAGCGCACCATTGGTGGGCGAGATTTAATCTTTGTTCGGTCCTCGGGCCAGATTCGGGTTTTCGATAATTTATGTAGCCATCAGCCTGTCCGTCTGAGCGAATTCGGAGAGGTGAGTCGCGGACATCTCATGTGTCATGCGCATGGCGGGCTTTTTGACATCGAAAGGGGAGGGGTTGTGCTTCAAGGGCCACCCTGTGACCCTCTTCGGGCTTATCCCTGTCAGGAATCATCTGGGCAGGTCACGGTAACCATTTAAAAAATATAGATATTATTGAATACTTATAAAATAGTATAAAAATATTGACATTTTCTATTTAATTATATAAAAAGTCTTCAATAGGGGGTCCTATATCCCCTGTTCTGCTGGATTACTTGCTGTTGTTGCTTCCGTTGTTGTACTTGCTGTTGCTGTTGTGGAGTTGAATATGGATTTGCGCAGTTTTTTGCTGATATTTCTTCTTTTCCCGCTAGTTTCATGCGGTTCTTCAGTTCAAAAGTCTGAAGTTAAAAAGTACGTGATGGCCCTCAAGCAGGGGGACGAGTCCTACAGGCCCCTCATTCGTCGCATCATCGAGGATTACAATAACAACGTCGGCTACCAGGTTCTTGAGTTTAGCGACTCTCCAGACGCTGCTAACAGCCCTATTTTAATTACCAAGGGTCTTGAAAATCGAGACGGTAAAGTGGGCTGGGGGCAATGGTTTTCCCAGACTGAGCGTCGGGGATCCGTGGTTCCATTGCCAGGTCAGAAAACAACAGAAACGACCACGTATTCGCTGCAAGTGGAGTTCGATGAGGACTTTTTGGCCGCCAACCTGAAAGAAGCGTCACCGGGCCTTCTAAATATTGAAATCCGAAAATTGTTTGCGCATGAGGTGGGGCATGGCTTCCAGATGGGCCATGCGCCAAATGAGCGCGATGTGATGTACTTCGATATCAGTGGTGAGAAAGACTTCTCATCCTATTGGCCGCAAGTCCGCGGATTTTTTGGGCTACAGTGAAATGAAAGCTTGATGTCTTAAGTCCATCTAATTAGAATTGACTAGGAAGAAGTTCCTAGTTTTTTTTAATTAGATGGAGGCCTTTAATGAAAAAGCCAGCAACCAGGAAGGTGCGCGGCTCTGACTCCCAAACTGCAGTCCAGCCCGGAGTTCTCTTCGTCGGTACGGGTCGCTTTGGAAAGGGTCTTCGCCTAAACCAGTTCGCCAGGTTTTGTGTTGCCACCCAGGATGTAATTGTTAGTGCGGTCGAGCGCTTGGATACAGAGAGTCAATTGGAATCCGTTCAGCCGCCATTTGTCGTGGTCCTGGGGCTGTCTGAATCTGTCTATGAAGCGCTTCTCACAATTAGACGAGTTTGGCCTTATACATCTGTCATTATTGCAGCTGAGGAGTCTCGGTTAGCGGAGGTTTATCCTATTCTTGTGTCCGGAGCCGCGGATTTTATACCATTGTCTGCATCCGATGAATTGATTGAAGAAGCATGCTTGCTTCAGCTTGGCGTTCACCAGGCAAAATTGAAGAACTCATCACGGACCATCGGTAAACTTACTGTCGATTTTGCCCACAGGACAGTCACCAACGGCGCTGAGACGGCGCACTTGACCCCGATTGAGGTCAATATTTTACGCACGCTCGTTGATAGTTTCGGTAGCGTTGTTGAGAGGGAAAAGGTCAAAGCGATGTGTTGGGGTGATGCTGAAATTACAGATAACGCTCTTAACAGGAAAATTTATGAGGTTCGGCGGACTCTTCGTCGACTAAGTCAAAAAATTAATATTCGAACAATTTATGGTTTAGGATTTGAGTTACAGCTTTTGCCATGACCTGTTGAGTGTTTTGTGTTTTAAAACATCATGCCAACGCCAACTTTAACCAAAGTTAAATTCATGCCGGCCGCAATTTTATCGAATTTGCCTTGCTGGGCGCTGGCGTCATCAGCACTGTAGTCTTCCTCAGAAGGAACAGTCTTCTTAACTCCTAGCTTGAATAGTGGAAACGAAATTCCAAATAAGTCCGCTCCGAGAAGGATTTTGCCGAACTTAAACTGGGTTCCAGCCGCCGCATCTAACGTAACGGCGTTAAGCGATGCCCCCGCTTCGTATTCAGCAGATTCGTCCGTATTCAAGACAAACCACTTTCCTGAAGCCATTCGAAAGCCTGCTCCTGCTGCAATATAACCAATCTTAGCTAAACCAATCCGGTATCTTGCGCCAATGTGGGTAACGCTAGCGCTTATCGTGGATGACTTTCCTGATGCCAAAGTCAGTGATGCCTCAAGGCCGCCGCCGTCATCTTTGATCATCCCCAAAGTACCTCCGAAACCAAATAGGGGAGAAGGCGACAGTCCTGCATTGACGAGAGCGTGAATTTTGGATGGTGATGACTTTGAAGAGCTTGAAGGCCCACTTGAAGGTGCACTAGCCCTGGGTTTTGCTTTGCCAGAGCCCTTACTTGATTTGCCTTTTTTTGACGATTTCGCTGTTGCTGCATATGAATGGCTTGGTGTGAGTGTGGACAGTCCGCAAACTACACTAAGCACCAACATCAGGCTTCTCGTCCTCGAAAATAAAATCATTGGCATGCCCCTACTTTACAATAGCCTTCGTCGCGCTCTTGGAGTTGTTCAACTCATTTCTAAAATTGCTGCGAAGCTTGACCATTTGGCTCAAGCTACTGCTTTGGCGACTTTGTAAAAGAAAGCCATCTGGCGCCTTCATCTTTCCGTCGATTGCAGTCTCGGAAAAATCAATATGGGTGGATGAAACAGCGACGTATCCATCCTCGCTCTCGCTGGAGTCAACCTTTACGGCGGGTGATACTGCTTTAGAGTTTGTCTTCACCTGGGTTTTGCCGGACTTGTTTGGCGAGTTTTTTGACTCAGCGTGCGCAATCGTGCTTGTAGTCAGAAAAGCAAAGATCAAAGTCAATGAGGCTCGAGTTAGTAAATATTTCATCTGTCTACCTCCAAAATCATAATCAAGCGGAATCAATGTGCCGGTGATTTTAACTGGCGCTCTAGTGCCTCAATTTCACTATCCGAAGCCGTAGTGTCAGGCGTGGTGTCGGCCTGGATGGGTGCTTCAGCTTTTTTCACAGGATTCGTCTTTGCACTCGCCTCGGACTGGCTCGTAGATTTGTTATCGACTGCCTTAGTTGAACTCGAAGATTTGGCCGTGTTTTGACGATTTGCTAGTTCTCCAGCTAATGATTGTAGGTCTTCATCAGAAACTTTTTGATTATTGGCAGATAACGTGGCGTTCATTTCATCAATCATCGCAAATGCCTGATCGGTGTGCTCTGTCTTTGAGGGGCTCGCTTTGATGTAACGCTTTAATGTATTGATGGCATCATCATATTGCGCAGTATTCTTCTGAGCGATGCCTAAGTTGAAAAGAGCGAGCTGGTTATTCTTGTCGCCAGACAGAATATTGTTGAACGTTGTGATGGCCTCAGCGTTTTTTCCGCGACTCATCTCAATAATTGCCAGGTGAAGACGTGCATCCTGATGGTTTGGAGCAATTTTAAGTACTCTCTCAAATTGTGTGCTTGCCTGAGCGAAGAGTCGATTTTTTAGGTACATAACACCAAGATTCATTCGTACCGAGATGTCGCCTGGATTAAGGGTTAGTGCATGCTTCCAAAGACGCATGGCTTCGTCGTGGTCTTGCCGACCTAACGAGATAATACCCAGCATATTAATAATGTCAGAGTCCTTGGACTTTTCGCCGCCAAGGGCAGACAGGAATATCAGAGCCAGATCGTGTTTTTCGCGCTTTATGGCAGCCTGAGCGAGAACTTTGCGAGCTCCATTGTTTTTTGTGTCAATCAAAAGGGCGCGACGTGCCGTTTCCTCGGACTCTGCGATCTTGTCTTGAGCTAATTGTAACTGAGCTAAATTAACAAGTAATTGCGGGTCATTGCTGGTGTCTTTGACAGAGGTTTCCAATCGCTGCCTGGCCTTTGTTATGGAGGAATCTTTGCTGCCCTCGGGCATGGCGCTGAGCGAATTTACAGGGTTGCTGATGATTATTTCGCCGCGATTGCGATCAACAATCTTGGCGCCGCTTTCAGTCGTTTGGCAGGAGTTCGTCATGAATGCTGTCATGATCATGGTACAAAATACTGTATTTTTGGTTTTCATAGTTGGGTCTCCTCTAAAGTGCCCATAGATCTAATTTAGTTTGGTGGTTTATTCGGCAATGTCTTTCGTTGCTCGGTTTAATGATACCTTGTAGGACATATAGCTCGGTGACGCAGATTGCTCATAGACTGCTGGATACTTATCCGGGGCTAGCTGTCCCATTTTCTGATATGTCTTCTGCGTCCATGCACTAAATGTCTCTACCTCGCTAGACTGACGAAACGCAGTTTCAAAGAACTTTGTTGCTTCTTCTTTCAGTGGGAATGCAGCCTTCTCAAGCTGACTTTTAAATTCAGCAGCAGCCTTCTGGTTTGCGCCCGCGGGAGCAGGGGCATTAAACAATGCGCTAGCGAAGTCCTCATGAAGCTCACCCAAGCGATAGTAACTTGCTACGGCATATTCAGCATTTCCAATTTGAATAATGTCCTGATACGCATTGGCTAGGCGAACGAGCTTGGATTGTTTTGCGGCAGCCTGTTTTTCGATCTCCTTGCCGTTGTCGAGCGGCAAAGAACGGAAGGATTTGACGGATCCCTCTTGATCATTGAAAAGTATCATGGCCACGATTCTTCGAGCATCAGCTGCTCTTGGCGAGCCCTTTGCACGCAGGCTGTGTATCAACTTGCCGAGGTCCTTTCGGGCCCCCTCGTGTTTGTGATCAGCTTTTAGACGTAGCTCGATTGTCTTTGCCTCAGCATAAAGGCCTTCATCTTTACTTTTGTTGACTGGATTATTGGCGAACAGTCCATAAGCAGAGATAGCTCCTTTTTCGTCGCCATTGGTCTCTTTGATGCGGGCACTCTCCAAGATCGCGTCACTTGCAGCGACGTGACTAGGGTATCGACTGTAAAGGTCCGCAAATGATTTCGCGGCTAAGTCCATTTTATTAATTCCGCGAAATAGGACTCCTGCGTTGAACAAAGATAGGGGAGCGCGTTTATCGTTTGGATAGAACTCAGCAAATTTGCGGTAGGTTTCAGCAGCGGGCTGAAACTGCGCAACAGCCTCATGCGTCTCAGCCAGGTTTGCCATCACGTCAGGACACAGAGCGGACTTGTTGTAAATACTGAGTAGCTTTTTCTGCGATTCAATGGAGTCTGTCACTCGACCAGCTTTGAACTGGTTGAGAGACGCATTGAAGAGTGCGCGATCGGCATTTTCATCTTGAGGGAAGAGTTTCTGGAACTCCAAAAATGCATCCGCAGCCTTGTTGAAGTCCTTGCTCTTC
>JBIIGV010000157.1:0-6017 GCA_044236265.1 Oligoflexales bacterium | reverse complement strand
ATCAACGACCTCGCGCCAATGCCTTGCAAGTAACCGAAACGACTCTAAGGAATTCTCGACAAGGAAAATATCAATGCCTTCTTGCTTAGCATCTGAAGGATATTTCTCACAGATCACCCCAACAACACCCTTATTGACAGCCTGAGTGATAAAGTCATGGCCATCAAACGCATCACCTTTTAAAGCGACAAATAGATCACCATGTCCAACCGATCGTGAATCAGTTGAAACTTTGTGAATCAGCCTTGCTGGATCAAAGGACTGGGTAATTGTTTTGGACTTGCCGCGCAGTGCGTCACGAACAAAGCCACTGGTAAGCTTAAAGTGATCGATTGTCATCGCTCAAGCTCCCTAAGAATTTTTGACGTCTCGTCAGCAATGAGTTTAGGATCAACACGGTCATAGCATTTTGGTTCGTTGTTACAGCTTTTGCGCCAACATGGAGAACAAGAGACGTCTGACTGCAGGCGAACGCCGCGGTCATAAAGGTCCACCTCCTGCAAACAACTTACGCCAAACCATGCAATGACGTGCTTTTTTAAGGCGATCGCAATGTGCATGCCCAGCGAGCACCCTGAAAGCACCATATCAGAGGTCGCCATCCATAACATGCCACTACGAAGCCCGTCACTTGTTGGCGTGTTGACCACTCGCGAATCATAGGCAAAGGCTGCCTTCATTTGTTCCTGGCGCTCGGTATCTTCGCGACCACCAAGCAGTGCAATCGTGTAGTCAGGAAAGCGCTTACGCCACTCGGCAATGACCTCAATGCCGCGCTCAACTGTAAATTTTTTGTATGGGTAGAGCAGACTGCATCCCGTGTTATAGCCGATGATTCCTTTGGTATCTGGTTGCAGAATCTTTTGTCTTCGGCGTGTAACCTCAGCTTTTTCTTCTGCCGTTAAATCCAAAATATATTCACTTCTAGTCCACGGCATCGCCATCGACTCGGTGATCTGCTGAGTCTCTGGCTTTTGGTTTACTTTAAACTTCAAATGGTCATCCAGTCCGACATCGAACTGATAGTGTGCTTCTTTGTTAAATGGCCGAATGTAACCTTCGGGAGCTAGGCCAAATCCATATTTAACTTTGGCTTTGATGCGCTCCGCCAGAGATCCTGCTTCAAGACTCTTATCCACCGCCATCAGCACATCAAACTCGAGATGATCGAGCAGTTGGCTGTTTTTTCCATCCACCAGGATCAAGCGATCGATTTCATGATTATGCTCAAGCAATGCTTTGGCAGATGGATATGTGATCCATGTAACATGGGCCTTCGGATATTTTTTACGAATGGGCTCCAAAAGGACTGTAGACCTAAGAACCGCACCTAAGGCCTCTAAAGAAACAATGCAGACCCTCGTTGCCACAGGGGCATACTGGTCACAGCCATCACACGGTCTCTTAAACTGACAGGGCTTGTAGCCATTGAAATATCGACAATCAAATTTATATGCCATGAATCAGATCCAATTTTGGTACAATAAGGCCTTGGCCAATATTTCGGCCATTCAACATTTCGGCCCATTATTTCACAAAATGGCCGTCATTTGGGAGATTTGTTTTCACATGGACGTGAGAACCATTCGGATCATAAAAGCATCAAGCCTTGACCGTGACGGGCTTTTGACGGGCCGCATACGTGAACTCGAGGCGGCAGGATTTAAAGTCATTTTTGAGGATCTTGCTCCAAATAGAGACTGGACGTGGACGGCTGGAAGCGTTGGGGCACGCTCAGCGGCGCTGAACCAGGCCTTTCTTGAAGAGGAAAGTGACGCCGTCATGTGGGCTAGGGGCGGTTACGGCGCCAGTGATCTGTTGGACCTCGTGCCGTGGGACCAAGTCGCCAAGGCCAAAATAAAACCAATTATCGGATTTAGCGATGTGTGTGCCGTGCAATCTGCACTCTACGCGATCACCGGCCGTCAATCGGTGCATGCCCCCATGCCTGCTACAACAACTTGGAAAAAGTCGGGTGACTCTGACGTCAATGAATTGTTCACACTTTTGCGCGGTCAAAAAGGCTCAGGCTCCCTGACAGCAACTCCCGTTGGAGCAAGTACCGCCAAGGCTGAAGGTTTTTTATTTGGAGGCTGCCTATCTGTACTGACGTCTCTCATTGGCACGCGCTATCTTCCAAAAACTTTGGCTGGTCATATTCTTTACTTTGAAGATATCGGAGAAAACCCCGGGCGCATCATCCGGATGCTAAACCAGTGGCAACAAGCTGGACTTTTCAAGGGAGTCAAAGGTCTTCTCTTGGGAGCCTTTACCGATCTTGGCGGCGATCTTCCAGACTCGGCACCCGTCCTTCTTAATGAAGTGTTTGAGCGCTATAAACTACCGACGTTTGCATCAAACGACTTCGGTCATATCGCTCCGAATTTACCGATTGTCTTAGGCTCTCAAGGCATCATCAGAAATGGAAAACTTACGTGGACCACAGGTTCACTTGTCACATAAGGGTTATCGTGTCATGGAACTAAAAAAAGGCTCGACCATTTATTTTATGGGTATTGGCGGCACAGGTATGGCAGCAGTTGCCGGGCTTTGTCAGGAGGCAGGTTTTCGCGTGATCGGAAGCGATAATGCGATGTATCCCCCAATGTCGACCATGCTTGAAGAACTTAAAATCCCGGTAAAGACACCCTACTCTGCTGAAAACTTTACGTCAGAAAAACCAGACTTAGTTGTGGTCGCCAATGCTTTGTCGAGGGGCCACGTAGAGCTCGAGGCACTCCTTCGAAGTGGCGTTCCTTACACGAGCTTTCCTAAACTGACAGGTGATGAATTTCTATCAAAACGCGTTGGTGTTGTTGTCACCGGAACTCATGGCAAAACCACAACGTCATCTCTGACGGCGCACGTTCTTAACGAGTTAGGAGAAGATCCAGGCTTTGTCATCGGTGGCATCCCGCATAACTTCCCACGAAGCTTTCGCCTTGGACGAGGAAAGACCTTTGTCATTGAAGGTGACGAATATGACACAGCATTTTTCGACAAGGGACCAAAGTTTCTTCACTATCATCCCCATCATCTGATCATTAACAATATTGAGTATGATCACGCCGATATCTACGCCAGCGTTGAAGCCATCGAAGCCCAGTTTGATGCTGTTGCCCAGCTAGTCCCAGCCGAAGGATCTATCATGGCAAACTGGGATGACCCGCGCGTAAAAAATATCTTTAACCGTATTAAGCCAAAAGCTCGTGTCATCAAGGTATCCACCACCGGCAAAGATAAATCTGCCGACGTTTGTCTTGGTCAGTGGGCTGCTCGCGAAAAAAACCGCGGCACCCAAATTTGGGAAGCCGCCGTCCACACCAAGTCCCTTGGAGATATCAAGATTGAGACCACGCTTTCTGGGATTCACATGCTTGCAAACATCACGCAAGTGGTGGCCACCATCGAAAGTTTGGCGCAAGGTGGCTTTATTAAAAAAGTCACGGGTCAGCAGATTGCCAATGCCATCGCCAGCTTTAAAAGTGTTGCGCGCCGCCTCGATCACCTGGGCCACGCCGGTGACATCGATGTCTTTGAAGACTTCGCCCATCATCCGACGGCCGTCGGCTTGGTGATCGAAGGATTCAAAGCCGTCTACCCAAAACGCCGATTACACGTTGCCTTTGAACCCAAAAACGCAACCAGTCGCCGCAACACCTTCCAAAAAGACTACGTAAAAAAGCTCGGCCTAGCCGATGCCGTCTACATCGGCCCGTGCCCCGAGGATAAGCGCATCCCTGCTGATCAAAGAATGAACACTGTGGCCCTTGCTGGAGAAATCGGCTCAAAAGCCCACGCGTTCAACTCAAACGATGACCTCTTGAGTAAAATGATCGAAAGCATCGGTTCCGGAGATGCCGTGATTTTCATGTCTGCTGGTAGTTTTTCCGGCATCCAGTACAAACTTTTGGACGCACTAAAAGGCAAGGTTAGAGTTTAGGCAGCTTGCGCCTAAGCCCACGAGGGGCTTGCATTTTTCCAGAATGCTAGGCACATTATTTTCATAAGGATTGTCAAACACGCTCGCAAGCATTGCGACGCTGTTGCACTCCACAAAAACCAATGAGTCTTAAATGAGGAGACACCCGATGCTATTGAAGTCCACATTGTCGATTACCGCCCTGCTTCTCGTTCTTGGAACAAGCTGTACAGACGACAAAAAGAAGGCTGCAGAGCCAGTATCCGCATCCGCATCATCTGAAACTCCTGCTTCTCCAAGCGGTTCCGCTGGAAGTGCAGAGCTAAGCAACGCTCCCATTTACTTTGGTTTTGACGATTACACCCTAAGCCCAGAAGCTCAATCGACTCTCACAGCAATGGCAGAGGCTCTTAAAGCAAACAAGAGCGCTGTTGTTCAGATCGAAGGTCACTGCGATGAGCGCGGAACTGTTGAATATAATCTTGCTCTTGGTGAGCGCCGTGCACAGTCCGTTAAGAACTTCATGGCTCAACTCGGTGTCGAAGGCGCGCGCCTCTCTACAATCAGCTACGGCGAAGAAAAGCCAGTCGTTCAAGGCCACACTGAAGAGGCATGGGCTAAAAACCGCCGTGCAGAGTTTGTTGTTACAAAGAACTAAGATTTAAGGTTCTTAAGACTCGTTAGGACCGTTAAAAGGCCCTTCGTTTATGTCCACCAATGGCATTACCAGCCAGGGTTTGGGATGAAGCGAAGGGCCTATTTGTTTATCCCGCCTGACAGCGATTTGCCGTTTACCAAGGAGCTGGCTTAGGGTTATGATGTCTAATCTAACCTACGCAAGTCGCATGGGTTTTTGATATTTTTTAATTATAAGCGTCAGTCGATTTCGCTGACGTGGAGGATATAACGTTGACCACACTCTTAGTTGTCATCATTGGCGCCCTCATCGGGATGCTGTTCATTGGATTCGTTCTACACAAAAAACAACTAACGCAAGCATTTGAAAATGCAAGATTAGAATCTCAGCGAGTACTTGACGAAGCGCGCCGAGAAGCCGACGACATGGTTAAGGGTGCTCTCCGCGAAGCAAAAGAGGATAGCCGAAAATCACGTCATACGTTTGAAGAAGAAGCCAAGCAGCGCCGTAGCGAGATCAATAAGCTTGAGCAAAAGTTAAAGTCTCGTGAGGACACTCTTGAGAAAAAGCTGGGCCAGCTTGACCGCAGAGAACAAGAACTCGAGTCACTAACCAAGAAGGCTCAGTCGGAAGAGCAGCACTATCAAAAACTCAGCGTTGAGTGCGAAACTGTGCTTGAAAGCAGCCGTAAAACCCTTGAGACCATTGCCAACATGTCTCAAGAAGAAGCCAAGCGTGAGCTCATCAAGTCCCTCGAAACGCAGGCTAAAAAAGACGCGCAGGAAATGATTCGCCAGATCGAAACGGACGCCAAGCAGGAAGCCGACAAACGTGCGAAAGCTGTAGTTAGCCTTGCTGTGCAGCGTATCAGTGGCGAGTATGTCAGTGACTCAACGATCACGGTTGTTGCACTTCCTAGTGAGGACCTGAAAGGCCGTATCATTGGCCGTGAGGGACGAAACATCAGAGCAATTGAACAGGCTACGGGTGTGGACCTGATTATCGACGATACGCCTGAAGCCGTTATTATCTCCTGCTTTAACCCGATCCGCCGCGAGGTTGCAAAGCTCACGATAGAGCGCCTCATCGGAGATGGCCGCATTCATCCAGCCCGCATTGATGAGACGGTTAAGCGCGTGATGAGTGAGTTTGATCTAGTCATCCGCGAGCAAGGCGAGCAGGCTAGCTTTGACACAGGAATCACGGACCTTCACCCAGAACTTGTCATGGCACTCGGTAAGCTTAAGTACCGTACTGCAGGGCAACAAAGTGTTCTTCAGCACAGTATTGAAACCGCGCACATCTGCGGCATCATTGCAGGTGAAATGGGCTTAAACGTCAAGAAAGCAAAACGTTGCGGCCTGCTCCACGACATCGGCAAGGCTGTTGACCAAGAAACCGAAGGCCATCACTCTGAAATCGGTGCAGACTTCTGTCAGCGCTACCAAGAGTCAAGCG
>JBIIGV010000045.1:0-20987 GCA_044236265.1 Oligoflexales bacterium | reverse complement strand
CTGTAGCATTGTCCACAGGGTAATTAGGGTTGCCTAGCGTCGCACTTGGCAATGCATAAAAAGTAAATGCAGCAACGACAATGGACAATTTCGGGAATGCAAATTTTCCAAGATTCATGACTATTTCCTCTTTTTTAATTCTTTCACTCGCCGATCTGCATCCAAAAATAACGAAGTGACAATATCCAGCTGGAGTTTCCGATGCAGGCCTTCAGGGCTAAGGGGGAATTCGGCTTAATCCATCGTAATCTTTAATAATTTATAAATTCGAACGCGCATAGATTGCAGGCGCCTGAAATGATTATGAATTATCAGAGGTCTGGTTCGATTCCACCTCTTGGTAAAGATGAGGGAGAGAATACTGCACCTACAGTCCTAATTTTGCCGAGCAGTGCCCTTAAGTGACTGTCGTCGGTGAGTGGATTAATGACAGTGACTCTGAGCCAGTATTCGCCGTCAAGTTTGGTGGCTGTGATGTAGCCTTCGCCTTCATGTAATAATTGCTGTCGGATTTTTTGTTGAAGGCTTGAAAGATCCTGCGAAGAGATATTTTTTCGATCCGCTGGCAAGTAGCGAAAGCACAAGATATTGCATTGGGGCTCGTGTGCGACCTCGAAGTCATTGGACTTCGAGATTTTTTCATAAAGAAGATGCGTGTTTTCCACGGCTTTTTCAATTAAAGAGGCAATAAACTGTTTGCCGTAAAGACTCCAAACACCCCAAAGTCCAAGAGACATTGCACCTTTTGTGCATTCAAACGTACGAAGTCCGCCGTCAAATTCCGCCATTCCTTGTGGATCACTTGGATCAAATAGGTACGGAGCATCTTGAGAAAACGCCTCCCAACTATGCTTGGCGTCTTTGTAGAAAAGGTATGTGCACAGGGCTGGCACAAAAAGCATTTTGTGCGCATCCCATGCCACCGAGTCGGCGAGATCGATTCCGTCTAAAATATGACGATGTTTATCAGAAAAAAGAAAGCTTGCCCCGTGAGCGCCGTCTACGTGAAACCAAAGGCCGTAGTCTTTCGCGATTTGTCCCACATCACGAAGATTATCAAATGAGCCAGTTGGTGTGGTGCATGCAGAGCCCACAATCGCAAACACATCAAGTCCTTGATCTTTGGCCTTGTCGAGTAGGCGTCTAGCCTCGCCAGTATCCATGCGCCGCTTTTTGTCGACGGGTACTTTGATCAGTTGCTCGGTACCAATGCCAAGAATTCCACAGGCTCTTGCGATGCAGTAATGGCTTTCAGCACTTGTCATGATGGCAGGTTTTAGTTTTGAACTGTTAGCAAATCCTTGTTTCCATCCGTCTTGATAGCGGACGTTACGAGCGGCGAGTAATGCGGTGACGTTGGCGAGAGTTCCGCCGTGGGTGCCAATACCCGCAAATTTACCCTTGGTCCAGCCAATCATCTTCCCCATTTTTTGTATGAGAGCCTTTTCGGCGGCTGTGCCGAATGGCGCCATCTCAAAGACAGCAGCCCCTTGATTGGTGGCTTTGCCGATCGTGTCAAAAAGTGCAGCGGTGGGTATGGTTGGAGGAACTTGGTGACCCATGTAGCGAGGATCGTGAAGTCTGTGACTAAATTTAAGAGCTAGTTCAACCAGCTCACGAAAATCTGCTTTCGGATATTCAAGCAAATCCGCAGCCATCTCAACGTAGCGACCTGGATCGAGCGTTGGTAGCGTGCGACCACCAAGGCTCTGACATTCCGCGTAATATCTTTCAAGGCATTGGCCTAATTGCTGAGCATGAATTCGAACTCGTTCTGGGTTATAAGCATCGTCAATCGTGATTTTTTCGTAAAGAGAACTATTACTCACTGTGTTGACCTGTCTTTAGTTCGTGTTTTCAAAACAGATAATATTACCGCCCTTGCAGCATTATCTTTCCAAAAGTTTTTGAACTGATGAGGACGGAAAGGTATGACCAACGCGGTACTCAAAAGCGTCTCGTCTAACTTGATGGGGATACCAAACTAAGTCGACAAGTGTTCCAAATCGGTCGTCCACATGAACACCTGAGATCCAAAATCCAGCCTTTAACTTGGCAATGAGGACTGCCGTATTTGACGGGTGGTGGTCGCTCGTGACTCTCTGAAAGCCGGCGGCAGTTACCTTCTCCAAGGTTGCATGAAGCAGCCTCTCGTAAATACGCCTTCTACGAAAATCAGGAAGTACAGCTGAGTTTCTCATGAAATATGTGTCAGCAGCAGTTTGCAGGCCAAAGTGCCAGCCCGCAAAGTCTCCTTTAAAAAAAGCGCCAAGCGTTAGGTGATACCCTTTATAAAGCTCACTTAGTTCTTTAAGCTTAGTTTTTTCTTCATTCGTATAAAAGGAATTAGCAAAGATGCGAGGTTGAGCGGTGTTGAAAATCTCACTATGATGAGGTCCTATGAACTGGTCATTTTCTTCTAGCGAGAGTTCTCTAATCACCACACCATCATCCCACTCGCGCCTATATATCGTCATTAGCATCTTCTCCTTAACCTAAACAGGTTTTAATCACCTCTATATCGCGATTGTAAGACTCTGGACTCAAAGGACCGAATGAAAATCTCATGAACTGATTGTGGATGCCTTTTACCCCAAGACGATTCATGTCACATAGGGTTCCAGGCAAAATGGCCGCCTTGTGTTTAAAAAGGCGATTATTAAATTCATCAGCGGTCAAGCCACCAGGAAGTTTTCCCCAGTGGTAAAACCCTCCGGTTCCTGTGAATAGCTCGACGCCAAGTGCTTCAAGGCCTTTCTTGTAGCGCGCACGTTGATCATTGTAAAAGTTGACTACGGCTTTGCGGGCTTTTTCAACGCGGTCAAGCTTCAGTAGGTTTGCTACGTAAAGTTGTGATGGTCTTGAGACGCCGCCCATGGCGATCGAGGAGAAATTTCTAAATATCTCGATGTGTTTTTTGGATGCTATGACCCAGCCCGTGCGCATTCCGGGGACTTGTAGGCCCTTTGTGGCTGCGCCAATCACAAAGATATTTGAGTCATCAATATTTTTGACATACTTCATCGCACTGACAGGTCCACTCTCAGAGAAAAATTCGTAAGCCTCATCAAAAATAGCACCGTGGCCCTGTTCAGATGCAAACGCGACTGCTTGCTGAAGTTGCTCGTTCTCCCAAGTAACTCCTGTCGGGTTGCAGGGGTTACTTTTTATCATCAGTGTTGGGCTGCCCGCGTCTTTTCTGGCTTTTCGGTAATCTTCAAGTGTTGGTCGAAACCGATTTTGAACGTTACTTGGGATAATTTTGTGCGCACGGTTTAGAAGTTTTAGTTTGTCGTAGTAGGGTGTGTATTCCGTTTCTTCGATCAATACTTTGACGTCAGGATTTAGAAATAACATAGTCGCAAAAATTGCCGGACGACCTCCAGCAAACACGGCGATGTTGTCTTCCGTGATGCTAGCTCCGTAGAAGTGATTGTAGTAATCGCGAATGGCAATACGAAGCGGATCGATACCCGCTGCAGCTGGATATTTTAAATCAGTTGATGCAAAAGAAACCGAAGATGGAAGCTCAGGCCCTCCGGGAAGTTGTGTGGTCAGAGGAAATCCCTGCGCCCAAGGGCTTGTTCCAGCATCACCCATATAGTGCCCGGTGGCATCTTGAAATTTGAAAAGTGTTTCATAAACGCCCATGGGAGGAAAGTTTTGTAAGAACATACGTAGAGCTCCTTTTTCCTAGCGTTATGGCACAAAGATTTATCGAAATTTTTCTACAAATGAGGCGTTAAGGCAACAAGGCATCAAGGGCCAAAATGAATTAGCGGGATTCTGAAATCCTGGCAGTCCTGCGTGCTGGATCAATCCTCCATAACGTCCTGATTCAATTGAAATTTAAATTTATAAAGAGGCATCCTCGGTGGGATAGGTCATGACATTGCTGCAAAAAAATGCGCCGCTCTTCCGATTTCTCCCAGAACTTGGGACAATATTAAGATCACGTCTCGACATTCGACAGATAGGTCCCAAATCATGCGAAACATACTCGTCATGCTCCCGCTATTGCTTGCTTGTTTTGGTGTGGCGTATGCCCAGGATGGACAGACTGCCAATACTGAAGAGTCCTACCAAAAGAGACTTCCGACACCAGAGGGGCTTGCAGACGATGTTCGCTTTTGGGAGAAGATATTTAAAGATTATGGTCCAGATGAGTGCGTGTTCCATGATGAGTGGAATCTCGGGGTCATCTATTACGTCGCCACTGTTCCACGCGTTAAAGGATCGAACAACCGCCTTTTGAAAAAACACGTTAAAACTATTCGCGCAGCATTAACTGCGCTGGGGGCGCGAGGGGAGCCCAAAACAGAGTTTGAACGGCGTATTTACCAGTCAGTTCCTTCCGATCTGCGAAGCAGAAAGTTTTTTGCAGAAGCCCGAGATCAGGTTCGCTGCCAAAGAGGAGTGGAGTTTAGTAAGTCCCTTGCTCGCAGCCGTCCATACATTTCAATGATTAAGCAGACCCTTCGCGAAAAGGGGCTGCCAGAAGATCTTGCGTACTTGCCCCACCTGGAAAGTGGCTTTGATCGTTTTGCAACAAGTAAAGCCGGAGCTAAAGGTCTTTGGCAATTTATGCCACACACAGCGCGAGCAGAGGGGCTTGTCGTTAAGAGGAAAAAGGATTGGCGTACTGATCCTGAGCTTTCAACTGATGCGGCGACTGATCATTTGGCGGGAATTTATCTCAGAACTCAATCTTGGGAGCTCGCAATTACGGCCTATAATTATGGGCAAAATGGTGTTATGCGCGCCATTCAAAAGTTCGGGCCGGATTATATGAAGATTCGTGAGGAGCATAAGACAAAGCTCTTTGGCTTCGCTGCGCGTAACTATTATCCAAGTTTTCTCGCAGTAAGAAATGTTGCGATGCGGGAAGAGGCTGCCGTGGCGCGGCAGTCTCGGACATCGGAGACCATCGCTATTGGTGACGACCGGGATGCTATTGGCACGGTGACATTTTAATTATCTGAGTTTCGGATTATTTAAGCGGGAGTTGGCATGAAAAATTCTCAGATTATTATATTGCTGTTTATAGCCGCTTTGGTCGCATGTAAAAAGAGAAAGCCCGCATCGCCTGGTCTATCTCCAAATAGCTCCTCTGATGCTTCCGGTGACTATTCTTTGGCAGATAAATTTTGCAAAGATCACGGTGGATTAACCGAAACGTTTAAAGCAGTTGATGGCTCAGCGATTAGAGCCTGTGTCTTTGGTCGTGCACGCATAGAGATCATTTCACTTCTCAATGCTAAGCAAAGCCAAGCGTCCACGCGCTTTTTCTCGCCTTTGGTGAGTGAAGGTAGTGGTGCCACTAGTGGAGCAAATCCTGCCTCTATAAACTGCGAGAAAAACGGCGGACAAGGAAAATCTGCTTTGGATGAAGACGGTGAATTTTCGTTTTGTTCATTTTCTGACGGGTCAATGATTGACGAGTGGACGCTCTTTCGTGGGCCAAACGACATTGAAAACGCAAAATTAAAGGCGGCCCTTGAGGCCGCCCGTAAATAGTCTATTTCTTATTTTTAAATTGACCTTTGATGGCTCCTAGGCGCTCTGGTGTGTAGGTCTTCACCAGCTTTTCCAGACCCGCTTTTAATCCGGGTGCTGAGCCATCCATGGTTCGGCGTAGCCAGAATCCAACTGTTATAGGCGCTCCTGTACCATCAGGAAGACCTTTCATAATCCGTGCTATAAAAGACTCTGGACCCATCAAGCCTCGACGATCATTAATAGCGTCTTTGTACTCTTGCACCATTGACGCATATTTCTTTGGATTTGACTCGAGGCCATAAATTGCACGAAGAAATACTTCGACTGTCTTTGATAGGTATTCTTTGTAAATTTGTAGGGTCGCAGACTTGAATGCGGTGTCGGTCGCCGCAGGAATTGCGTTAGCGACTGCCCAGTCGACAAATTTTGGATTAACTTGTGCGAACTTTACTCGAATCGGCTTTCCGTCAGGTCCTTTGGTCCTAATGTATGGCGGGTTGCCCGACATTTTTTCCAACTGGTCCAAGCTATAGATAGACATCAAGTGAGCGGAAATCATTCCACCCGACTCATCCTCCAGGTTTTTAGGAAAGACAGTGTCTCCGGACGGGCTATAGATGTTAGTGGCTTGTGGAATTTTTTGCCAAGCGTAGCGAATTTTCTCTGCAGTGGACATTTTGCTAGTGTCCTGTGCCGGCGGTGTCGGGCTAGGGCTTGCCGTGGTACCGGATGTTGTTGATGATTGCGAATTTGTAGCTGGAGGTGGCGTCGGGTTCACGGGCTGCGCGGGTGGTTGAACGGCGGCGCCATTGTTAGCCGGAGTTGTTGCAGGTGGTGGCGTTGGTGCTGGGGCTGGAGTTGGCGCGGGTGTCGGAGTTGGTGCAGGAGCTGGTTGCGCAGCTTTTTTTTCCTGCTCCTTTTTTTCTTTTTCTTTCCTTTGCTGCTCTTCAAATTTCTTTTTTTCTTTCTCTAAAGCTTTTTGCGCTTCTTTTTTTAGGTCAAAAGCGTACGTCGGCTGAACCACTGCAAAAAGCAACACGGCTAAGAGTAGGTAGATTTTATAAATCACAGTAAACCTCGCTTAAGTTATTGAGCTGAAGCTTTGATTATCGAGGTTGGCCTTGGTCAATGCAATGGACCGAAAGGTACAAGTTGATCAGACGCCTCAAAAGCGCTGAAAATCACAAACAATAAAACTCAGTAATAATTGGTATAATTGACTTTTTTCAAGTTTGTCCCAAAATATGCCGATTCTTCCCTTAGAAACACCCCGACTGTGTCTATACGCGCAGGGGCGACGGAGGCGGCATGAAAGCTCTTATTTTTTCTGTAGGTCTAATGACGACTTGGGCTTTGTTTGCGTCTTGCTCTAATCAAGAGTTTGCTGGCGACAGTGCTTCGGCTGGTACTTACAAAAAAGGTAAGCCAGGTAAGCCAAATACATCGAATAATCCCAATGGTGATGCAACCAAGCCGAACGGTAATGGATTAAATACTGACGATGGTGGGAAGGTGGAGTTGGTTGATGCGGAGTTGACAATCGATAGATTGGGTGACAGTGCCGCTTGGACAAACTGCCTTTCTGCGGAGCTTGTTGGGGGCGGTCAAAATGTTCACTTGGGGTGCAACAAAGGTGTAATTCCAACCAATGTTAAAATGAAGCTCCTGACGAATACTTGCAATACGTTACGTCTCACCCTGACAACAAACGGCAGTCAAAATTTCACGACTCAGTCAGCGAATTTAATTTCTAGTGGTAACGCGAGTAAGCACAACAGTGGTATCAACGGTAAAGGAATGCACATCATTCCCAACGCGGCTGATGGAAGTTTTACGGTTGAAACAAATGATAATACGGATACAAAGTGGCATGATACGTATCTAAGGATAAAGCCACCTGCGAACCGTCCTAACATCAAGTTTACGATTGAAAACAGCGGGATTCCTTGCAAATAACCCTAGCTATCAAGCTTTAAGATCGCAGTGAATGCAGATTGCGGGATCTCTACAGACCCAATCTGCTTCATGCGTTTTTTACCTTCTTTTTGTTTTTCAAGAAGCTTGCGTTTACGGGAAATGTCACCACCGTAACATTTGGCAGTCACGTCTTTTCTAAGAGCAGAAATTGTCTCGCGCGCCACAACTTTGCTACCTATGGCAGCTTGAATGGCAATTTGGAACATCTGCCGTGGCAGCAGTTCTTTCAGTTTTTCGCAGAGCTGACGTCCGCGATTAGCTGCATAGCTGCGGTGTACAATACATGAAAGAGCATCAACTGGCTCACCGTTGACAAGAATATCAAGCTTGACCAGATCACCTTCCCGGTAATCTAGAAGTTCATAGTCCATCGAAGCATAGCCGCGCGACATGGATTTGAGCTTGTCGTGAAAGTCAAAGATCATTTCGTTCATTGGAATTTCATAAGTCAATCGAACTCTCTTTGACGTCGTATAGTCCATCGCTTTTTGTACGCCGCGACGCTCTTGCAACAGTTTTAGTAATACGCCGAGATATTCTTCGGGCGTATGAATGGTCATCGTTACATATGGTTCTTCGAAGGTTGCAATCTTTGTCGGGTCGGGAAGCTTAGCTGGATTTTCGATTTCCAGCATCTCGCCCTCTAGCGTGTGAACTTTATAAACCACCGTCGGTGCTGTAAAGATCAGGTCAAGATTGTATTCTCGCTCAAGTCGCTCCTGGATAATATCCATATGTAAAAGACCCAAAAAACCAACGCGGAAACCAAAGCCGAGGGCGTTAGAGCTTTCCACTTCATAGGTTAAACTCGAATCATTGAGCGTGAGCTTTTCAAGGCTATCTTTTAATACTGGATAGTCACTAGACTCCACAGGGAAGATACCACCAAAGACCATTTGTTTTGCCGGTTGAAATCCAGCTAGTGGTGATGAAGCAGGTTTCACGGAATCAGTAATGGTGTCACCGACGCGGGTGTCAGCAACAGCTTTAATGGAGCCAGCAACAAATCCTACTTCGCCGCAAGAAAGTGACTCGACTTCGACGCCTTTCGGCATGAGTTTTCCGATTTTGAGGACTTCGTAAGACTTGCCAGTGGACATCATCTGCATCCTCTGGCCTTTTTTGATGACGCCGTCCTTCACTCTTATAAGCGAGACAGCTCCCAAATAAGGGTCAAACCAACTATCGAAAATCAATGCCCGCAAGCGTTCGTTATTATTGTCTGCTGGCGGAGGAATTCTCGTAACCACAGCTTCAAGCACGTCCTGAATACCAATTCCAGCTTTAGCAGAGCATTTCACCGCCTCAAGAGCATCGATAGCTAGTTCGTCTTCAATTTCTTGGGCTACACGATCAGGGTCGGCAGATGGTAAATCAATTTTATTGATGACAGGAATCAACGCCAGGTTGTTGCGCATGGCGAGCTGCACGTTAGCCACTGTCTGAGCTTCCACACCTTGACTAGCATCAACAATGACAAGGGCACCCTCACAGGCTGATAAGCTTCGCGATACTTCATAAGAGAAATCAACGTGACCTGGGGTGTCGATCAGGTTTAGCTGATACACTTTGCCGTCTTTAGCTTTGTAGCGCATGCAGCAGGTTTGGGCCTTGATGGTGATGCCCCGCTCGCGCTCTAAATCCATGGAGTCGAGGACCTGATTGGTCATCTCGCGGTTGGATAGCGTGCCGGTATATTCGATCAGGCGGTCGGCAAGAGTCGATTTTCCATGGTCAATGTGAGCTACGATACAAAAATTTCTAATATATTTAGGATCTTGCACGGATTTCCGATCTCCCCAGTCTTGAAGGGCCCTATTGTGCTTAAAGCTTTGGCTTACTGCAACCGAAAACCCTCTCAAAGTCGGTGTTTTGTGGTGTCTATGAGGGAGGGCTTTCCATGAAGAACGTTTGGACTCTGGCACTTGCGCTAGGATTGGTTGGTTGTTCAACGATTCAATCACCCGAGATGTCTGAGGTTAATGTAGCCTCGCCGGCCTTCTACACCCTTAAAGAGGGTGCTGCCATAGAGCACCCGGCCCCGCTACCAAATCTGACGAAGATATTCGTAAATTGGACGTACTCGGATGGCGGAAAAAGCTCGCAGGAAGGATTTCGCGGTTGGGATATTGATCGCGATGGAAGTTTTGACATGCTTGAGGCCTTGGACTCCGAGGGCAAGCCTTATATGTGGGCTTATGACTTTGATGGAAATGGTGTTATTGACGCCATTACGGGTGGGCCTGCGAAAGAGCGTTTAACTCAGTCATCCCCCAAGAAGTAGCCCAGTATTCTTAGACATCAATTAGTCTAAATCTTAGTGGAGCCTCGTGACGCGTCCTTTGACATTTGCGCGAGCTGCAATCTTTTTTAAATTTTGCTCTGCGTCGTCAGCGCTTGCAAAAAGCCCAATTCTCACATGAAAGATCACCCGACCTCCGCGACGCATGGGCGTATAAAAACCATCGATACCGCGATCTTTCAACTTTAACAGTAATGACTCAGCATCTGCCTGAGAGTTTACGGTGCCAAGCTCGATCGTATACCGAGTGGCAACACGTCCAGAACTGGGCGCATTATCGCTTGAAGGAGAGGATCCGCCCACACTTGTATAAAAGACGGCCTGATCTTCAGATCCTTTAGATTTTATAGCCGAGTTCTCAGCATTGGTTTCGGCTTGGGTCTCGGATTTATGTTTAACCTTTTTGTTCAATGCAGAGACCGAAAAGACTCCAATAAAAATGCCCAAAAGTAGAGTGGCCACGATGGCAATAGTCTTCTGCATGATGTACCTATATAGTGTCGTCTGATCTTGGCTTAATTATGGCGATAAATAGACATTTCTACAAGGCCGGAGTTCCAGTCCCCATGACTCGAAACTTTATTGAAATTGATGGCGTTGAGACGAATAACCTCAAGGGAATAAACGTAAAAATCCCCCTTTACGAGCTTACGTCGGTGACAGGAGTTTCGGGCAGCGGCAAGAGCTCTCTTGTCTTTGATACGATCTACGCGGAAGCGTATCGCCGATACGTGGAAAGTTTAAGTAGCTTTGCTCGTCAGTATTTGAAGGCGATGCCAAAGCCAAAAATCTCTGGCGTTCGGCAACTTCCACCAGCGATCGCTGTGCAGCAGTCTCGCTCGGGAGCTAATAATCGCTCAACAGTTGGAACGCTAACAGAGCTTCACGACATCTTGCGCGTCGTTTACTCCCTTGCGGGCGTTATCGTTTGCTCGTCTTGTGGTCGTAACGTGGAGAAGGCTGATCCTGATCGAATGGCTTCGAGCATTCTGAAAGAAATGTCAGATGACAAAGTCTTAATGGTTGCTCCTGTGGATGCCTGGGAAAATATCTCAGACAAAGAATTAAAATCACTTCTACAGGGCCAGGGCTTTACTAGAATTTGGGTCAATAAAGATGTGGTTCGCCTTGAAGATCTCAAGAAAATTGACCGGGAAAAATCTTGGGTCGTCGTTGATAGGATCTCAGTCAGCCCTGACGCGCGAAAACGTCTTGCCGAGGCATCCAGTCTCATACTCAAGCTTGGTCGTGGACGTGCCGGCGTGGTTGGGTCAGACGGAAAAATTGTGGAATTTTCAAAGCGTCTAGTTTGTTGTGGTGTCCAATACCAAGATCCAACGATGGCGCTGTTTTCATTCAATCACCCCATTGGGGCGTGTGGTACCTGTCAAGGTTTCGGGAGCAGTACCGAGCTTGATCCATTAAAAATCATTCCTGATAAGTCATCTACACTTGCAGAGCAGGGTGTTGTTGCATGGAACTTTGGAGAACACGTCGTTTGCTATAAAGACGCTCTTAAATCTGCAACAGCCAAAAAGTGGGATATCAAAAAGAAGAAATTTTCAGATTATTCCAAAGAAGAGATTGAATGGCTTTGGAAGGGCGACAAAAAGTATTTTGGTGGTATCAATGGATACTTCCGCTGGCTTGACACAAAACGCTACAAAACTCACTACCGGATTCATGCGGCACGTTTCCGCAAATATGTGACATGTCCAGAATGTGATGGCCAAAGGTTAAACCTCAAGGCGCGGTCGATTCGAGTGCTTGGTAAATCCATCAATGAGACTGCAAAAATCAGTATGAAGGAGCTTCAAACTTGGTTTGACGGTATTGAAGCGGTAAATCTTAAAGCCATCGACGGGCGGGAGTCCGGTGGACAAGGGCTCGCTGAGGCGCTTTTGGAGGCGAAATCTAGACTAAGTTACCTCATGAAGATGGGGCTTTCATATCTTTCCCTGGATCGAAGTGCCAAAACATTGAGTGGCGGGGAGTTGCAGCGAATCAATATGTCCCGCTGTCTGGGTTCTATTTTGACAGAGACACTATTTTGCTTGGATGAGCCGACGGCAGGACTACATGCTAGAGACAGTGAGAATCTACTCGGTGTTATTCGGGAGCTTCAGCAGCAGGGTAATACGGTGGTTGTTGTTGAACATGAGAGGACCATCATTAATGGATCTGATCATTTCATAGAAATTGGTCCCAAGGCTGGTCACGAAGGTGGTCATCTCGTTTATGCAGGTCGTCCTAGTGATCGAAAGATTCAGAAGTCACCAATAGTCGAGTCAGCGATTGGGCTCGATGATAAGGCGGCGAAGTTTCTGCATCTAAAGAACGCAACGATTCATAATCTTAAAAATGCAGAGGTGAAGATCCCTGTCGGGAAAGTCACCGCTGTGTGCGGAGTGTCCGGCAGCGGGAAAACAAGTCTGATTAGACATACATTGTTTCCTCTTTTGGAGCTGAGTTTTGCAAAACTCTCCGGAGGTCCGGAAAAAGAAATCCCAAAAGAGGTGACTGGGTCTATTGGTCCAGAAAGCCTTATCAAACTTCATGACAATGTGCTCATGGTGTCACAGGTGGCTCTTGGGCGCAGTAGTCGCAGCACGATTGCGACGTACTTGGATGTGATGGATCACATTCGTAAAATATTTGCATCCCAGGAGACGGCAAAAAATCTTGGCCTGACTCCAGGTTCTTTTAGTTTTAATAGTCCTGGTGGTCGTTGTGAAACCTGTAGGGGTCTTGGAACCGTGGTGGAAGATCTATCGTTTCTCGGAGAAATGGAGATCATTTGCCCGGCCTGCAATGGCGCCAGATTTCAGGAGTCTGTTCTCTCTGTTCAGCACAAGGGAAAAAATTTGATCGATGTTTTGGCTATGACCGCAGATGAAGCGCGAACATTCTTTTTTGATCACAGAGCCATCTCGGAATGTTTGGATGCTGTCTTGAAGGTTGGCATGGGTTACGTCACGCTTGGGCAGTCAACTAGCTCATTTAGTGGCGGTGAAGCGCAGCGTTTAAAGCTGGTACAGATCATGCGTGACGCTAAGAAGGGTAAGCCAGGAATTTTGATTTTTGATGAGCCGACCACTGGATTGAGTGATGTTGATGTGGCAAGCCTACTTTCGCAGTTCAAGGATCTGGCGAAATCTGGTCATACAGTCATTGTCATTGAGCATCACCTCGATGTTCTTCGGCAGGCTGATTGGCTGATTGAAATGGGACCTGATGCGGCGGCTCGAGGCGGAGAGGTTGTCTATTGCGGGAATCCGACTGGACTAAAAGACAATAAGATCAGTATCACTCAGAAATTTTTATTTCATTAGCGGCTAGAACGCTTCCGCAAGGCTAAGATATGCACTGGGATTAGGGGTGAGTTTACCCCAGGCCAGATCAAGGCGTATGTTTACTTTTTGAGTGCTTGAAATCCGGTACCGTGCGCCTGCACCCCAAGCTGGCTTAAATGATTTAAGAGTCATCATGTTCCAGTTGCGAGCAACGTTACCAGCGCCCACGTAGAGGGCTGTTCCCCACTTTTCTCCGTGGGGAATTCGAATTTCAAGTTGCGATGAGAGAAGCTTTCTATCCCGGTATCGTCCTAGAAAATATCCTCTGAGTAAATCACGTCCCCCAAGGGCCGCTAGTGCCTGAAATGGAGGGTTGCCATCGTGTGAGATCACGACGGTTTGCCATGCAAGCCTGATGGGGCGCTTGTTATCGGAGAGGGGGATAAATCCTCGAGCATCAATCTGTGCTGTGTTGAAATCAAAATCACTTCCCAACAATTTATTTCGAGTAATAGTTCCCATCTCTATGAAATGTCCTCGATCTGGATCTTGGAGATCATCGCGTGTATCAATACGGGAAAGAATTCCAAATCCCCCGTGTCGCATGGGTTCAGTGCCGTAAATGTGTTGGCCGTTTTGATCTGTTTTTTTGGTTAAAAAACCACGCGGATTCAAGTCTGCAATGCGTTCATTATAGAGGACCCCTTGGCCGCCAATATACAATGTCGACGCAAACTCATGTAGATAGCGGAGTTGTGCGTCCCAGGCGTATGACGTGTATTTTTCTTCATCTTTGACTTGAGTGTTGCCATCGACACCAAAAAATGAGTCTGGATACTTTTGTGCATTTGCTGAAAAGCTCAGGTGATCGCGGTGGTCATTGACATATTTCTCCATCAACGTTCGCATCACAAATTGTTTTTTTTCAGTATATATAGCGCCGATTTTAAACGCGTCACCCTGGGAGCCTCGAGATCCCTGAGGAGGTGGACTTAATATAAATAAGCCCAGCCCAGCACCAAAGCCTGTCTCTGGTGCGCGAAATACGCCTGGGAGTACAATGTATTCAAGTTCAGAAGCATGACTGGCTTTCTGAGCAATCACGGTTTCGCCTATAGCCAAAAAGGCTGAGGTGATGATTACAATGGCGATCAATTTTGCTGCGTGGATAATCACAATTCGAGATTTTCGTTGGGTTATTTTTTGCGACGAAAAATGAGTAGTCGTTGATCCGATTCAATGGGCCTCAGCATCTTATTTAAAGACTCATTCATAACACATGAAAACTGGCTGTTTCGTGCGTCCTGAGCTTTATAGTCTTGCCAGTTACCGCTGGCAAATTGATGAGAGCTTACGACCGCTAAATATAGGTCCACGGATTTTGTAGCGAAAATAGTTCGTTCAAACTGATTTCCTGGTGGTGGATAAACGGAAAGAACGACTGAGGGATTAATGGTCTTTAGTGCAGTCTCAGCCGATTCGACCTTCATGAATGGTTTGGCGCCAGCAATAACATTTTTTGCCATCGACCAGCTACAGTCGTCGATTCCCGTGACTCGTACCCCGACTTCGCGAAGGGCAGAAACAAATAATCCCCTGCCAGCTCCCACCTCAAGAACCTCACGGTCTTTGATATATTCTTTCAAACCAAGACAGAGCTCCCTCGTAGGTATGGACCAAAATCCTGCTGATTGCACGCCCGACGCTGCGGCACCTTTATCCGTCAGTCTGGACCAACCTTTTTGGAAGCTTGTTAGACTCAAAAGACGCCCAGCCTGTAAATGTCTCGTGATTCCCCACTTGAGAAGAACTTGATCGCGAAGTGAAGGCTTATGGCCCAGATTTGTGAAAGCTGTAACGAATTGTTCAATAGCTAACGCTGTCATCTGAGCTTTTAGTAGTTCTCGCTTCGCATGCTGCGTTTGTGCAATTGGGCTGTCACCTGCGCCACTCCATCGACTAATGGTAGCACCCGCACGTTGACTCATGGTCGCTAGTTCTGACATTTGCTTTTTTTCGACAGCAAGTTTGATGCTGCCCATGACCTCCTGCCAAAGTTCCGGGTAGAGCTTTGCAAGGTCAGTAAGGGATACATCTGAACGTTCCTGGTTTAGATGCGGAGGCATGTCGAAAGCCTTATGAGTTTGTTGAATATTTCAACATGGTAGCCCAAGGGCCCTAAACAGTCCACCAGGGGTCGCGCAGATTGTTAGGCTGGTTTTATGGAGCGTTTAAATATGCGTGGAGAGCATCGATATCATTTTTCAAATGAGGCATGGCTGGCATAGCAGCACTCTCGCGCTTTGGCTTATACCCCTCAGGATACTTAGCCTCCAGGATACGAGCTGTCAGCAGCTCCTTAGATGAACCGTAAACATCGGGTCCCTGACTCCCATGAAGCTTTGGGTTTGAAGCATGGCAGGCCGTACAATTAGACGCGTAAACTGCGCGTCCTCTAGCCCTCAGCTGCGCTTCAGGCGAGGTCTGATCAACGTTTGACGAGCCACCGCTTTGGCAGCGGCAGCTCGTTATAGTGAACAACACAAAGACACAAAGTAAAAATCTCAAAGTCACAAGAGCGTTCTTTCGTTAGCTGATCAAGCCATTGCGTAAAGAAGTCCAAAGAGCACCGCTGTCAAGCCTACGCCTGCGTGGATCACGCCTTTGACACTTGCCAAGGGCCCGAGCTTTCCTTTAATCGCATTCGCTTCAAGCAGTATGATGACTACTAGTGCAGCGAGGAAGGCAGTGGAGTAATTGGCAGGTGATCCATCGGCTGGTGGTTGCAGTATCGGTAAGTGGGATGCTGCCCCCATAAAAAACAACATTGGCAATGAGAACATTGTGTTTGATCGGGAAGCGAGCAGTGCAGCAGCACCTTTGGCTGCAGCCTCAGGCAGTGCAGCCTTACCTTGTGCAACATTAGTGGTTGACTCGATGACAACCTTTTGTGATGGCCAGATGATAAGCCAAACGTTGAGGAACATCACTGTTCCAAGGAGAGCGCCCACAGAAATAAACAAACCAAAGCTTGTGGACATGAAGGCAGCATGACCGCTTTTTTCACCCCACATATAAAGCATGATCACACCAGTAATGAAGGTAAACATCGCGCCCCAACGAAACCACCACAATGCTCTTGGAACCAATTTTTGAATGGCGTTAGATTTTGTCGCCGCATCGGTTTCACCAAAAAATGGAACTTGGGTGAAGTTGAAGTAGTAGAGATGCCCAATCCAGATAATTCCAAAAACGTAGTGAAACCACTTCATTAAATAATAAATGATATCTGATGATTCCATGCAGCGAGCTCCTCCATTGATGTTGGCGTCGAGTGAATTGACGTCAAGGCTCTACTATCCCAAATGTTGAGTAATTTTGGCAACTAAAAATGCCAAAGAATTTCGGGGGATTATTTTTTACACAAGGCTGCTCGGTCCCGCTGAATCCAGGCAAGCCGCTGTCTAAATCAAAAAGCATTGATGCGAGAGTTAATCAAGAAATACCGGTTCACGCTGTAATTGCACGTTAAATACCTTGAGTACCTGGGATTCGACGTGTCTCTGTAACTGCAGGATATCCAGTGTTGTGGCCTCTCCAGGATTTGTAATGGCAAGCACGTGTTTGGATGAAATTCTTGCTTTACCCATGGCAAAGCCCTTTGTAACACCAGAACTTTCGATGAGCCATGCTGCAGAGATCTTCCAGAGCTTGTCCCCTGATTTGTGAAAGACAGGCGGTGATTTCGTTTTTAGCGATGAGGCGCGTTCTTCAATGACTTGTTTGGTATTTTGGTCGATCAAAGGGTTTGTAAAAAAACTACCGAGGCTGACTGTGTCATGATCAGATGGATCTAGAACCATTCCTTTTTGAGCACGAATTTTAAGTACGTGCTCACGGACCAGAAGTAGTTTTTCTTCTCGGTTAGAGAGGCTCCATCGGTTGTCGTTCAGTAAAGACTTTTGCAACTCCTCATACCGCGGTTTTGGTTCCTCTTTCGCGTCAAGTTGAAATGAGACCTCAGTGATGATCCAAGAGTCTTTATCAGTTTCTTTGAAGCGGCTATTTCGGTAAGAGAAGCTGCATTCAGCGTTAGAGAAAATTCTTGTTTCGAGAGTCTTTCTATTTATTGCGCGCAGAGATTTAATGGTTTCCGCAACCTCCTGACCATAAGCTCCGACGTTTTGAATGGGAGTTGCGCCAACAAGTCCCGGTATTCCAGACAAGGCTTCGACTCCTGTCATGCCTTGGCGACAGGTTTCGGCAACCAATAGGTCCCATGATACGCCCGCGCCAGATGTAGTAAGTCCCGAGCTGCTAATACTGAACCCATCCAATTCGATTTTTAGAACTAGACCCCTGATTCCATTGTCAGAGATCAAGCTATTACTTCCCCCACCAAGCACTGTAACGGGTATCGAATGCGATGCAGCGTGTTGCAGGGCATCGATGATGTCGCGTTCATTTTTACACGTGGCGAAAAATTGAGCGTTCCCACCGGTGTGAATCGTTGAGAGGTTTTTTAACGGCACATTCTGTTTGATCGAGATCATCGTTTAGAGGCCTGTCATGGCTGGTTAGATTCGCGTACTGATCCGTCTTGATACCATGTCTTTGCGCTACTGGTACATTAATGATACCGCCAAACCCTTGAGCAGTCTAATTTTGAACAATTTTTGTGCGAAACATCACTGATCATCTTGGCACGCTGCTTGCTTATGTAATTATGACGCATCGCACGGGACCATCCCTCCACAAGCGCGTCGCACGTCTGAAGCCCACCTTAATCTCTTCCTTGTTTTTCTGCTTACTCTCTTCTCAACGGTCCTAACCCTCACGGGTTCGTGCGTCTTCGGGTATAGAATTGATCAGTACGTTGACCACCAGATAAAGCACAGTTGCGTTTGTTAAATGCCAGAACAAATGCGTTCCGAAAGGCCACTCTTCGCAAAACTTTAAGTCAATGGTGCGCATCAAAATTGAAAATGAAAACAGAACACTGGCCATGAACATGGGTTTGAATTGAAGCAAATTTTGACGCCCTGCGACGTAGGTGCATAAGCATGTAAGGGTTAACCAGGTCCCAAAATAAAACTGCCCGCCGTTTGCCTTAATGGGGTCCGACAACCAAGCCATTACGACGGAGACGAGCAGAAAAACTATCAGCCCTAAAAAACTTTGAAGCCTAGTCAAATCAACAAGCTTTCGGCAAAACAACCACAAATAGGTCAGAATAAGAATCCCAATGGGAATAATATCGCAGAGCTGAGCCCATCCTGTGGCAAAACTGTGGAAAAGTGCACTGCCAAGACCGACCGTGATAATTTGCCAGCCTAAGAGTCTTGCTACTGAATCTCTTTGAGACGAGGCCGGTCGTCCTAATTTTCGCAATATCAGGGCTCCAGCGATGATAAACGCAAGATTTGATATGAGATTTAGAGGTTCACTGAGGAGGTGAGCCTCTGTTCGTTCACAGTACAAGTCTAGGGGAGCAAAAAGATCCATGATGAAGTTAGCTCCGAATTGGAGAGTTTTTATTGTAATATGAATACTTTCCCTAGTATACGGGAGTCCTTTGGAGGGCGTCACTATGAGTCATGCAGCAAGTAAAGTTCAGCCGATCACTGTTGCGGCTATTCAGGCAAAGAAAGACGCGGGTGAGCCGATTTCCATGGTGACGTGCTATGACTCGGCCTTTGGCCGAATTGTTGAAGCGTCTCCCATTGATATGGTTCTCGTAGGCGATAGTCTTGGCAACGTCATGCTGGGTCATGATTCCACGATTCCTGTAACAATCGATGACATGGTGCATCACACGGCTGCAGTCACTCGCGTTGTTCGACGCCCTTTCGTGGGTACAGATATGCCGTTTATGACTTACGCGACGAAGGACGACGCACTTAGAAATGCTGCAAAGCTCGTTCAAAAAGGTGGAGCTCATGCGGTCAAGCTTGAAGGTGGAGAGTTGATTTGCCCTCAAATCGAAGCGCTTGTCGCGAACGGCATTCCTGTGATCGGTCATTTAGGGTTAACACCGCAAAGTGTTCATGCGTTAAGCGGTTACAAGGTTCAGGCGAAGGAAAAGGCTGCTCAGAAAAAACTTTTGGCTGATGCCAAAGCGTTGCAAGATGCCGGAGTCTTTTGCTTGGTGCTGGAGATGATCCCGGCTGCCCTTGGAGCGTCTGTATCTAAAGCGCTTTCCATTCCTACGATCGGTATTGGTGCGGGGGCTGGCTGTGATGGACAGGTGCTCGTACTTCAGGATCTCTTGGGTTTTGATGAGTCGTTTAAACCAAAATTTCTAAAGAAATATGCAGACTTAAATAAAATCGTTGGGGATGCCCTTGTTAGTTTCAATAAAGACGTTAAATCTAAGAAGTTTCCCGCAGCGGAACATAGCTTTGGTTCCTAAACTGTTATAGAGTCTGCGGGCTTAGGGATTTTGACTATTTTGAGGAAACGGGGCTCATGGCCAAGCGTGATTACTATGAAGTTTTGGGCGTTGCCAACAGTGCAAGCGCAAGTGACATTAAGGCAGCTTATCGCAAGCTTGCTCTAAAATATCATCCTGACAGAAATCCCGACGACAAAGCTGCCGAGGAAAAATTTAAAGAAGCCAGCGAAGCTTACGAAGTCCTCTCGGACACGGATAAACGCGCTCGATACGATCGTTTTGGACATCAAGGTGTCGGAAGCCAAGGCTTCCAAGATGTAAATGATATCTTTTCAAGTTTTGGATCCATTTTTGAGGATTTCTTTGGATTCACCGGAGCTGGTCAGGGTCGAGGCCGCGTTCGACGTGGAGCGGACCTGCGTTATGATATGGCCATTGAGTTTGAAGAGGCCGTTTTTGGAGTTGAGCGTCAGGTTGAGCTAGAGCGCCCAATCCGTTGTGAAACCTGTGATGGATCTGGTGCGAAAAAAGGAAGTGGCAGAATCACTTGCCGCACTTGTGGTGGTCAAGGCCAGGTTAATCGCACCCAAGGTTTTTTTGCCATTCGAACGACCTGTCACGCGTGTGGTGGTGAAGGAACAATTGTTGAGAAACCGTGTGACGACTGCCGTGGTCAGGGGCGGGTCAACAAAAAGCGTACACTGACTGTAAAGGTCCCTGCTGGAGTTGATTCAGGTGTGCGACTTCGCCTGTCAGGAGAGGGAGAACCAGGACCGGCCGGTGGGCCGAACGGTGACTTATACGTTGTTCTCCATGTAAAAGAGAGCGAGCGTTTTGTTCGTGATGGTCTTGATTTGATCGTTGAGCAGCCGATTGGTATTGCTCAAGCATCTCTGGGTTGCGATCTTAAAATCAAAACCTTGGATGGTGAATCCGATATTTCGATTCCCGCAGGCTCGCAATCCGGTGATCGCGTGACTCTGGCCGGCGCGGGAGTGCCTCACTTAAAAGGTGTTGGTCGTGGCGATATGCACATTCAGTTGCGTGTTGTGGTCCCGAAAAAACTCAGCAAAGAACAAAAAGAGCTTCTGCAAAAATACGCCGAAATTTCCAAGGAAGAGACAACCATTAATACGTCAGGTGGTTTCTTCCATAGAATCTTCAGTCAAGACTGATCGTCTCGACCTAAATTGATGTTGAGAATTAAGAATAATTTAGGGCGTCACGCCTTTTATCACGAGTCTATCGTGGAGTTTTGTAATGGACTCCAGATCGATGGCATCCAAATTTCTTGTGTTGTAGTGAAACTGATCAATCATGGCTTCTTCTTTTAGAAGGTCGGCTTTGATCTTTCTTGGCATTTTAAAGTGTTCTATTTTCGGAAGTTGATCGTTTGAGATAAAAATTCTCGCAAAACCTTGAGGGAATCTAGCTTCCATGGAAAGCAAGTTATAGAAATTATGATCGACGTCACAAGCCTTACAGTATTTCCATTTGTGACGATCAAGACCAAGTTCCGAGT
>JBIIGV010000155.1:0-6034 GCA_044236265.1 Oligoflexales bacterium | reverse complement strand
TGTGGCGAATAGTGCGCCAAAAAATATGCTTTCACGCGTGAAGCTCAAGACGAGTTCGCTATGGACAGCTACAAAAAAGCACGCGCTGCCATCGAAAGCAAAGTCTTTGAAAAAGAGATCGTTCCAGTTGAACTAACATCAAAGAAGGGGACCACGCTTGTTACGCAAGACGAGGAGCCGTTCTCCGTTGATCTAGCGAAACTAAAAGACCTTAGACCTGCGTTTGACAAGAACGGCACAGTCACCGCAGGTAACGCGAGCTCAATCAACGATGGCGCAGCACTTTTAATGCTAACCGACCTTGAAACAGCCAAAAAGGAAGGACTTAAGCCGATAGCTAAAATCGTAGCCCAAGCCTCACATGCCCAAGAGCCCACTTGGTTTACGACAGCACCCGTGACCTGTATCGAAAAAGTTTTGAAAAAAGCAGGCATGACCACGAATGATATTGATCTTTACGAAATCAATGAAGCCTTTGCAGTTGTAACAATGGCGGCAATTCACGATTTAAAGCTTCCAAACGACCGGGTCAACGTATACGGCGGAGCGGTAGCCCTCGGTCATCCGATTGGCGCAAGTGGAGCCCGCGTGCTCGTAACATTGTTGACAGCACTGCGCGAAAAGAACAAAAAGAAGGGACTTGCCACACTTTGTATTGGTGGCGGCGAGGCCAGTGCCGTCATCGTGGAGATGATGTAAGAACCGGGAAAGTACTTACGTAAGTTTTCCGATTTTTCTATTGGTTAGTTCTTAATTGATGGGTTAAATTTCCCAGCCACAGGCCTATTAAAAACGTCTGTGGCTGGATTTTTTTACACACATGAAGGGAACAATACTAATGGAAACATTCATCAAGCAAAGAATCGTCTTAATAGATGACCATGAAATCGTAAGACTCGGTCTTTCTCACGTCATTAACGCCGAAAAAGACCTCGAGGTCATTGCCCAAAGCGGTGATGCACAAAGTGGACTTCACGAAATTCTCAGCCACAAACCAGACATCGCAGTTGTCGATATCAACATGCCAGGCATGAATGTTTTTGACATGGTGCGCACTGCCCTTGTTCAAATGCCACAACTCAAGGTTATCTTTCTCACGGCGTACAGCACAGATTCAAACGTAGAAAAAGCACTAAGTGCAGGAGCATCTGGATTTGTGACGAAAAGCGAATCACTTGGCAACATCGTCATCGCGATACGCGAAGTACTCGCCGGTCACACTCCGTATCTAAGCAGTGATGTAAAACAAAGAATGGTACTTCTTGGGCGCATATCTAAAGACGCCACGACTGAGGCGATTGCAAAGAGCATGTCTTCTAAAAGGAATCTTCTATCGCCAAGAGAAGTTGAAGTCCTATCATGCGTGGCCCGTGGACAGTCGGCAAAACAAATTGCAGGCACACTTCACATAAGTGCAAAGACGGTGGAACGCCACAAGTCCAATATCATGTCAAAGCTCAGCCTACACACCCAGGTTGATCTGACCAGATATGCCATCCGCGAAGGAATCATCTCTGCATGACAAACAAGAGAACCAATGAAGAGACTCGTTCTTCCCTGCGTCAAAGCAAGGAAGATAAAACCTCTTCTGCGGTTCCGACCACAACCCCAGAGCCGGACGACTACTATGTTGATCCGGCTTCGGGTCTTCTAGTTTTTACGGCAAAATATCACATGAAGCGAGGATACTGCTGTAAAAGCGGATGTCGCCATTGCCCTTATGACGACATCAAAGCAGAAGACAAGCTTCCTTCATCGATTTGCTAAAAATCAATCTGACAAATCTTTGATCTCGACGTCATCAAAGAACAATCTGCCACGGAAACAAATAGAAGAAACCCCAACCGTAAAAATTGGGACGAGCATACTGCAAGTAGGCGTCATTAAATGCTCGAGTACGCTCAGCTCCGATAAGAAGAGACTGTAATTGACCCGCACGAGACCAGCTATAAGGAATGCCGCGCTCAAATCCCGCTGCGGTCATCACTTGTCCATTTGCAGATAACTCCCAGTAGCGTGCACCCTTGACCGGGCAGCTACCTTGATAATACTCGGCGTTACGACCAACTCCAGCATTAGTCCAGCAACCTATGAGCTGTGACGGATTTTCTGCGGCATAAACCATACGCGCGTACACAAGTCTGCCGCGAGTCCGACCTAGCAAGACTTTCTCGATTCCGTTAGATATCGCTTCGTCTGAAGAAAAAGAAAACGCGCTCTCGTAAACCAAGTCTTGCGTCTGATTCGCCTGAACTCGATCCAATAGGAGATCAAGATCCGCCGACGTCGGAGCAGTCTTAAATTGCTTTACGTAGAAGTCACCATTCATGCCGCCGTTTTCTGTTGTTAATCCACGCATGACAAGAGCAATCATTCCCATGCTGTGTGGAAGATTCGTAAATACGGCGTAGGTGATTTCATTTCCATTATGAGGCTGAGAAAAGCGAACTTTTGCACTCTCAAGATTGTTACCGCCGATTTTCAAAGAAATGGCCTCGTTGATTTCTATTGCTGACGGCACAACAAAAACATTGCCGTCCGTGTTTTTAACAAACACGCGACCGGTCAAGCTGGCACCAAAGAGTGCGGACGTAAAATTTAGAAGTAAAATGACGGAGAAAATTCTTGTGATAAAAAGACTCATGGCAAAACCTCAGGCCGAAAAGAAAACGCATTTGTTTAACGGCCGGAGGTTTAGCACCAACTTGAGCGGACACCAAGATAATTTTTTATGAAAAAACGAGGTGGACGTTTATTGGCACAACCGCGATCCCAATAAGCCATCACACCTCGGATAGCCTCGTGACTATCTATGGTACGGAGTCACAGGAGACGCGCCGTACCCATAGCGATCGTCATACCCGGCGTAAGAATCATCGGAACCATAGGGCTGGCCATAAGGATACTGATTTCCTTGGTACTGAGGCCAAATCGAAGGGCGCTGATAGTAGTAATAGTTCATACCTGGGGTCTGATAGCGATTCTGAAATAGCCAACTAAAGATTGATCCGCGGTTGTAATAGGTTGGCTGATAGTAACGGTAATCGCGACAACCGCGATTTGGGCGATGGTGGCCGTAGCCGTACCCCGTCTGCTGATAGTTTTGCCAACCGGTGAATGCCTCTGTGGAGGAAGATTGATCTAGATCATCGACAAAACGCTCGGGATGCTGTCCTCTAGCAAATATACCGGTAATGGATTCCGCGGAAACATTGCCTGGGATTTGGGACAATAGCCGCATCTCGGCCTGCTCAACTTGCTCTGAGCCGTCTTGCGATACAGGGACTGCAATAACAGTTCCCTCGGGAAGACTCGACCCGGGCGTTGGCGCCACCTCCTGACGGGGGGGTTGGTCTGCGGACTCTTTTTTTCCGCATGCGGTTACAGCAAGACTAGACATCACAGCAGCCGCAGTTAGGACTAAAAATTTTTTTTGCATGGTAAATCTCCTTTTGAAAAGACTGTTAGATCTTAGGCACGCAACTTTCGTCTATGCTGAAAGTTTATTCAGAGCAATTGCCAAAAGACGGGAAGTGGCCAATTTGCCGGGTGTTCATAGACATTTTGCGACAAAATGACCCAAAATAGGCCATACCTGCAGAGCATTCCTCTGCAGCAGAACCTGGCAGCGGAGCCTGTGGTAGAATGTAAATCATCTTCAAAATCTTACGCTCTGGAATAAGCCACCATGTCCCAACGCTACTCCGCATTCACTAATGATGTTCTAGGAAGTCTCGATGCCACTGCAGTCAGCGAACTTATCCATAAGGGCGATATATCTTTGGACGAGGCTATTGATGCAGCCATCGAACGCACCCGGAAGGCCCAGCCCGTTCTAAACGCGATGGTTGTAGCTGACTTTGAGAGAGTTAAAACTAGAGCCAAAGCCAAGCGCGATTCTATTTTAAATGCGCCTGCCTTCTTGAAAGACAATATTAACCTGACAGGACTACCCACTCGATTCGGGTCCGGAGCTACGTCGCCAAAACCATCCAGCATCACAGATGACTTGGTTAACCAGCTGCATGCAGCCGGTCTAAACTTTATAGGGAAGTCTTCAACCCCAGCCTTTGGTTTTGGTTGTAGTACAGAGTATGACGACGGTACACCGCCCACCAGAAACCCATGGAATCTAACGCTAACGCCCGGCGGAAGCTCCGGAGGCTCAGCAGCACTTGTCGCCTCGGGGGTTGTACCAATCGCCCACGCCAATGATGGCGGCGGATCCATCCGAATCCCTGCAGCTCTTTGCGGGCTAATCGGCCTTAAACCATCCCGTGGACGCTTGGTTCAACAGCGAAAGGCCAAGTCGATGCCGATTGATATTGTGTCGGACGGTGTCTTAACCAGAACGGTGCGAGATACGGCCAACTTTTTTTATGATGCTGAGCGGTTTTATAAGCCGTCTAAGTTAAAGCCCATTGGACTAGTAGAAGGCCCAAACAAAAAACGACTAAAAATCGGTTTTGTATTCGACTCACTATTAACTAAAGCCTGCCCGGAAACCCGCCAAGCCGTGGAGAAGACAGCGAAGGCACTTTTAGACCTGGGTCACCATGTCGAAGAGACATCCTTTATGGCTGAAGAGCGCTTTGCCAACAACTTCACTCTTTACTGGAGTTTTTTAGCATTCACCGTCGAGTTATTTGGACAGAAAATCTTTGCTCAGGAATTTGATCGTCGCAAACTTGATGGACTTACCAAGGGTCTTTCTCGAAACTTTTCAAAAAACATGCTGGCTGGCATTGGCTCAATTTTTTACCTGAAGAAAGCGATAAAATCGGAACTAGCGCGCGAATGGAACTATGATGCCGTGATCTCACCCGTACTTGCAAAAACTACACCTGAGCTTGGTTACCTGAATCCCGGCGTCCCCTTTGATGAGCTCTTAAGAAGACTGCAAGACTATGTGGGCTATACACCTTTGGCCAATGCCGTTGGAAACACAGCTATCTCATTACCCATGCATCAGTCTGAGCGTGGTGAACCCATCGGAATTCAAATCTCTGCCCCAGTTGGCGATGAACGACTACTACTCGAGCTGGCTTTTGAACTCGAATCAGCCTGTGCATGGAAAAAATTAGGATGATTTTTTTAGATTCGCTTAAGCGCCGTCTAATTCTGCCCTGAAGACAGTATAGTGGTTGACGTTACGGCAAGGTCAATAGCGGCTCACGCTACTTGGAAGTTTTTACATCTAAAATTGCAAGAGCCCCCAGCAGGCGTCGCTGAAAATCAGAGCAGCCCACACTCGCAAACCAGCTTTAGGTAATAACTCCGCAAATTGGTTTGAAAATCTCAATTGAATGTTGGCCAACCAAAGGAGACTAGTTGAGGTCAAACCAGCTATTTCAGCTTGGGGAAAAAGTTTGCGAATACAATCATTTAACCTCTTGACGTCTTCAATTTGAGGCGGTCAAGTTTACAGTTATTCGCGCTTAAAACCGATTAATCGCTGAGGTTTGGAATTGACCGAGATCAATGACTTTATCGCATCAATAATTCCTTGAATTTACTTATTATGCTGATCGATCTTAACTTCGAGTTCTCCTAACTTCCGTAGCACTGCGGTTTGATTCTCGACCAAGGACCGCAACTTCACAAATGCTCTCATGATCTCCACGTTCATTTTAATTGCCGTTTTGCTGTTCAATACACTTGAGAGCATCGCCACGCCTTGCTCTGTGAATGCATTTGGTGGCGATCGTCGGCCCCCCATGACTGGTTGGAACATTCCGTATCCTTTTGAGCTGGATATATTCATCGGTTGTGAGTCTAAACATAAAATCGCTCGGGAAGCGTTCCGAGTTCCTTTGAACAGCTTGAAGCAAAGTTTTCAAATCCACCTGATACAATTCTGCTAGTTCGTAGTCCACAAGAACTCGAACTGATCTGACTTCAATGATGCGATCTTCGATTTTTGACACAAATGACCTCGGGGTTTTCAAATGAGATCAGTAAGCCTCCTCTTACTTAGTGCGTCGAGCGACATCGATCCTTTGTTGATTGTGTCTTTTAAGGACATTTGAGCGGC
>JBIIGV010000154.1:0-6036 GCA_044236265.1 Oligoflexales bacterium | reverse complement strand
AGTACGAGTTTCTGACACGGCTTCTATTTTAACTGGCTGAACATCTCCAGTTTTAGAGGCTGGAGCTGGATGGCTGATAGGCTTTCGTCTTCTGGCAGGTTCCTGCTGTTGGCTTCCTGTCGTGGCGCAGGCGGCTAGCAATGAAACACATGTTATTGCCGACAAATAAGTTCCCATCAGTTTCAACATCACAAGCTCCTTCTTTATAGCATAACGCTGAGCGATGCTATGTATCGTCGATCCTCTACGCGCTTCAGCGTATTACTGACATCGACCGCATAGCTGGCAAACTCAATGCTTGCCACAGATGTATTCATCAGTATGCCCCACGTTACGAAACCTTGATTTGCGCCAATTTGAACTGCAAATGGAGCGCGCTCCAGGGGATTTCCCGAAAAAATTTCTACACCACCGTGGAGCATCTTTGCCAAGTCCATTCCAGGTAGGCCGTAGTAGGATGAGCCAGTTCCAAAATACAAGTTTTGGATGTCAGCTGAAAATCTGATTCCGTAATCTCGCGCCACGCGGGGGCTGATGGACATTCCAATGCGAGTATCTGTTGGATCAATCACAGATAACGCTTCGGGATTACCTTTTGAGCCCGTGTAAAGTGTGCCGCAAATTTTTTGACGCACCTCGGTGTATGGATTCAAATAGTCGTCTACGCATCCAGTGGGAAGGTTTCGGATTGCAATGCCGACCGTCGGAAACCAGAAGTCTGCCAGGGTGAATAAAAATCCGAAATCAGCTCCCAGACCTAATCCGCGATTACTGTCTCTTTTGACGCGTTCAATCAAGGCAGTTCGACTTTTTAATTCGCTACTGCCGATCGTATCTTCATAGGCGTAACGGTAGGTCGGTCGAAACGTTAAACCCATGCTCAGACGATTGGCGAAGTTTGTGTAGCTATAACCGAAGTTCGCACCGACGTCTGTAATTGCACTGACGCGCGCATCGGTTGGGGTATCCTTGTCGACGTAAATGTGCATGATGGAGTTACTAAACACACCAAGGCCGGCGGGTTGATTCTTCTCAGCTTCAAACATGATGACTGGAGATGCTGCCGCTCTCGCATAAAAAGGCTTTGAACTGCTAATGTCCGATGTGGCAATGACGTCTGCGATACCCGAGCTGGTAGAGCCTTGGATGGCTCCGTAAAAGTTTCTGCTTTCGGCGTTCAGTCCAAGAATCAAATTGGGAAATTTTAAAATATGAACATTACTGCGACTGCGCGCTTTTCTTACGCGAGCGACCCCTGCGGGGTTGGTCCAAAAGGCCGACTCGTCATTGGCCACTGCTGTGAAGGCGCCACCAAGTCCCATAGCCCTTGGTGTTGGATAGCCCTCTGCGACTTCCACGCCGAATGCGTAGTTCCCGCATGTTGATAGCAATGCAGCAATAGCGGCGGATTTAACTGCCCAGCTAAGCATCTTGAACCCCAACGGCCTGAAGTAAGGTTTGATCGTCCCTTCATGATGAAGGAAATGGGGGTGGATGGCAAGTAAAGTATTATTTTGACAGGAGAGTTTGCGTTAAAGTCTCAAGGTCCTCTTTTTCTTTGAGGATTTTAACAAGCTCTTCAGATCGACTGAGAAGGGTTTCCTGCAATGACTTCACCTGATCATCCTTTGCAGCAATCATAGCGTCCTTCATCTCAATGATGGCATCGGTCATCTGCGAGAGGCGATTCATGGAGTCTTGCGTCAGTTTTAGAATCTCTCGATTCTCATCCTTGGCCAAGCTTAGATGATCAATCAAAAGCGCGAGTTCCTGGCTGTGTATGCGGTCCTGAGAGTCGATAACAACCGGTAGGGGCGCGGCCTGGTAGTTTAGTGCGGACATGGATGCTGCTGGGTGACTTGATAATGTCATGGGCGGAGGGGGTAAGCCCTCCTCGGCAAAGATATTGCTCATATCAGTGTAGACAAAAACCTTGCCGCGCAGGGTCCGCGCTACGAGCTTGCCGTTACGAATTCTTCGCCAAATCTCATCATGAGAGATTCCTAAAGACCTTGCAGCCTCCGACAGTTCAAGACCATCAATGTCGTGATCCGTTGTTTGTGGACCGACGTAAAGTTCGTCGTCTCGCATTGAAAGATGAGTCCCAGGAGCAGAGGTGCTCGACTCGCTCGCAAAATGTTCTTGGTCGGTCATGTGGCAACCCAGTTTTGTTTAAATATTAATCAGATGCCTTGTTTAGTTTTAACTTAAGCCCAAGCGGGCTGCAAGTCCCGCGTGCTTATTTTTTGTTTAAAGAGGCTGTGCAGAAAAGCAAACTTAAGCTGGTCTGGCCAATTTGTGAGCATTGCCAGTTCTTCCCAATTGCTGCTGGGCTTGAGACAGTTTTCGTCTAACTTTCTCAAAACCCGGATCTATCTGATATGCCAACTGAAATGTTGCTACTGCATCTGCAAGCTTTCCCTTGAGCTCCAACGCAAGCCCCAAATTGAACAAAACGCGCGGATCATTGGGATCGATTGAAAGGGCGAGTCTGTAACGATCGATGCCCTTATCAATGAGGTTCTGTCTCACGTACGCCAAGCCCAAAGAGTTCAAAGTTGAAACGTCGGATTGTTCGAGGTCCAATGCTTTTTCCAAGTTCAGGGCTGCTTTTTCAAAGTCTTTAGTTTTCAGATAAAGATGACCAAGGCCTTTGTATGCTGCCGCCAAGGTCGGAGATAACTTTAGAGTCAGCTTAAAATACTCTTCAGCATCTACATAACGGCGAAGTTCCATCTGGGCAGCGGCAATAATCAATGGGTATTTTGGATTTTCGGGACTCAAGTTTTGCAGAATCTTTGCGCCCTGTACGACTCCGGCGTGATCTTTCTGCTCTTCAGATATTTTTAGTAACTGCTTGTAGCCGTCGATATAGTCTGGATTGTGAGCCACAGCTTGTTTGAAGCATGAGATGGCCTTTTCCGGATTTTGTCGAAGAAGTTCTATTTTGCCAAGTCCGCAGGTGGCTCTCGCAGACTGTGGCTTCATAGTCAGCGCTTCGGTAAACAGTGCTTCAGCAACCCATAGCTCTTTACGTTTGAGGTAATCTTCCGCTCGCTCAAGTAATGACTGAAGATGATCTGGATATTTCTCATATGAGAGAATGAGCCGTAACTGATCACAAAAGTCCTGATACGAAAACGGCTTAAGTAAATAACCTGATATACCGCCTTCGCTGGCAAGCACAATGTCGGCTTTTTGATTTTCCATCGTCATGAGTAAGTATGGTGTAGCCCGATAACGCGGGTCTTTGCGGAACTCTCGACAAAGTTCCAGGCCATTTTTATCCGGCAGTTGCCATTCGGCGATAAATAATCCTATTTTTCGCGTGCGTGCAGCCGCTCTGCCCTCTTCAGCGGAGGACACGATTAATGCTTGTTCGCATTGCAAACGATTGAGGAAATTTTGCATGCTAACTCGAAAATGCATCCGCGGTTCGATGATTAATATCCATCGCTCGCCCAAAAAATCTCGAAGATCCTGCCAAAGTGCCAAAGTCGTTGTCCTTTCCATGGAAAGAGTCAGACTGACTCATCCGAATAGGGTATCGGCAGCCCCGGAAATGGCTTTAAAAGCATGATAAATTTATAAAATTTTACCATTAAATTCAGGTGGTTAAATGATTATGGCCATGCTTTCGAGCTTGTGATAAAGTTGCACTTTCCAAGTTGAAGATCAAATTTACAAATTTTGTTTCCGGGCAAGCCATGGACACGGTTCGTCAGTCAATCAATCCTAGAGTGATTTGGTGGCAGGATATTTGCAAACACCGTGCGATTTATATTGCCGGTTTGCTTTCGATGCTTCTCACAAATGGTACGGAAGTATTGGCTCCAAAAGCTTTGCAGTGGATCATCGACTCTCTCATGTCGGCCTCGACCCTTGCAGGGACGCCGACTGACGTTCAAGGTCTACTGGATAGCGACAGATTTCGCTCCATCGTTAGCGCGGCAATGATATTTGTCACCATTGCGTTCTTCGGTCTATTAGGTCGTGTTTTTTGGCGTTTTACGCTCGCCAGAATGACCCATGTGTCCAGCAACAACATGCGTCAGGGAATCTGGGAGTCAATTCGAAAATCTGAACTGGAGTCACTTGGGCGGTTTACTTTAGGTGACCTCATGAATCGCGCGATTGGCGACGTGAACGCGGCCAGATGGATATATGGATTTACTCTTGTATTAACCTGTGATGTCATTTTCTTCTCCTTGCTTGGGTCGATTGCAATGATTTTGATTCATCCGGGACTTGCAATAGCCTGTTTGTCGACTTTCGTGATCATCCCATTCATAGCGATCAAGCTAGCGCGGATGGAGTACGGTGCGCATGAGGCGGCCCAAAACGAATTAACAACACTGTCAGAGCAGGTGAGTCAGTCCGTTCGTGGCATCCGGGCGCAGCGTGCCAGTTATGGATTCCACGTTTGGACTGATGCCATGAAAGATTCGGCCATTCGTTATGGCGCTCTCCGATTAAAAGCTCAGAAAATTTCTATCAACAGTTTTCCGTTGTGTAACGTGCCAACAATTCTGTCATACATGATTTTGTTGGCGTGGGGATCGCAACTTGTTGCGGAAAAGTCGATAACTATCGGCCAGTTTGCCGCTATGGCATCTTACGTTTACCTCTTGCAGGGACCGCTTGCTGCTGACATTGGCGGATTGATTTCTGAATGGCAAAGGGGATTTGCGTCGCTTAGGCGTATTAGCGAGATTCATCAAATTCAGTTTCAAGAAAATCCTGTTTCGACCAAACAGAATGCAAATTCATCTGATGATCGCGTTGCAGCTCTTAAACCCTCTCTCCTCAGTGTAAATAATTTGAGCGTTGTTCGCGGTGGTCGTCTCATTTTTAACAATGTGTCATTTGAGTTGCAAAGCGGACAGTGGCTTGGAGTGTCTGGGCGTGTTGGTTCTGGTAAAAGCTCACTTATGCAGGTTATCGCTGGCTTGATTCCGTCATCAGGCGGAGTCTTGCGAGTGGACGGCAAATTAATGGCTGCAGGGTCGTCGTCACGACTCACAAGTCGTGACCAACCTGTAGCGTACGCTGCAGAGAAGCCTTTTGTGTTCTCCGGAACGATTCGTCACAATTTATGCTTAAATCACGCCTTTTCGGACGACCAGCTTTGGAAGTCACTCCGCGCGGTCAACCTTGCGCATGAAGTTACAAGAATGGCAAAAGGTCTGGATAGCGTTGTCGGAGAGGGTGGAGTGTCTCTGTCGGGTGGTCAGAGACAAAGACTAGCATTAGCAAGACTAGTGTTGCGACCTGCGTCTTTAATTCTTTTGGATGATCCTCTGAGTGCGGTTGACGCTGAGACAGAGGCAATTGTTATTAGAAACCTCAAAGAAACTTGGGCTGATCACGCTGTGATCGTTACATCAAATAAAACCTCGACGCTTGATTGCTGTCTAATGGTCGGCACGCTTTCAAAAGATGGGCTGAAATTCGAAGTAGGTCTCACACCAGCACGACCTATGGGGGAGGTGGTGCTTCATGCCTAAAGCGCCACAAGCATTGCATACCCTGGATGGTGAAAGACGAAGCGTCTTTTATTATGCGAAGTATTTTCTTCCGCTACTTCGCGGGTCTTATTTAAATATTTTGCTAGGAATGCTCAGCCTGATTTTAAGCACCTTTCTACTGGTAAAAGCTTCAGTCGCCTTAGGTGAAATTTGCGCGCATTTAGGTTCACATGCTGGTTTTAGTCAGGGCATTTATTTACTGATGTTGTCTTTTGTTGCGTTGGAAGCAGGCAGTGTTTTGGCTCAGTATTTGGGTCGTACATTTCTGGCCAGCGGCACAAATGCTGTTCTATTAAAGCTTCGCTGTGCCCTTTTTGAGAAAATTGATCAGCTTCCGATGTCCTATTATGATGCTCAACCTTTGGGTCGCATTATCACGCGGTTAACCAGTGATGTTGACGGGGTGGAAGGTTTTTTTGGTGGAGGATTGGCGCGGATTGCTACCGCGTGTGTGCAAATTTGTCTTGTACTCATAGGAATTATCACAATTGCGCCGAAATTTGCACAC
>JBIIGV010000153.1:0-6040 GCA_044236265.1 Oligoflexales bacterium | reverse complement strand
GGATGTCGGACTCCAGTCCGAAACCCAACCCCGGTAAACCCACCAATATAAGCTATGTGGTACCCAACCAGGGTTTCTCCATAGAGAACGCTATTTTTGCGGGGCGTATAACCAATCAATTGTGCATACCCCTGGCATAGCAACGTTTGATCACAATGAGACACGAAAAGTCCCGATGCTCCACCAAATCCACTGCGCGCCCCACCCACCAAAGACGGTCCTGCCACCACAAAATATTTCGTGCCAGGATCAGCAAATAAAGCCTGCGAGCTAACGACGCATGCTCCTGAAAGCGCAAACATAAATTTCCATATTAATGTCATCGTGCACCCAAGCTTGCTAGCGAACACTATCAGGTAATAATCAATCAAACCTTGAGACTAAAGGGTGTGAAATCTGTCTTATAGTCATAGTAGTCCTCAGACTCGGCCTTCTTGATCGCTGCCACAATCCTATAAGTAAAGGGCGTTGCTACAACCTCCCAAAGAACTTTGAGCAAATAATTGGTCACCGCCACTTTCACGAGTAGTTCATCACTCCAAATCCCATAAAAAGCCAATGGATAGAATATGGACGTATCGACAGCCTCGCCACAAATAGTCGATCCAATGGTACGCATCCAAAGATGCTTGCCTTGGGATAAAATCTTCATTTTTGCCAACACGAATGAATTCGTAAACTCCCCAATAAAGTAAGCAATCATCGAAGCGGCAACAATTCGTGGTGTAGAACCAAAAACCTGTTCGATGGCAGCCTGCCCAGCGTATCCCTCAGCTGGGGGAAGGCTTATAACAACCCATGACATAAAGGCAGAAAAAATAAGAGCCCCAAAACCAGCCCACACAACTCGTCGAGAACGGGCGTAGCCATAAACTTCCGTCAAAATATCGCCAAAAAGATAACTGATAGGGAAGAAAAGGTTTCCCCCTCCGAACGTTAAACCACCTATGGTGACAACTTTGCTAACGCCAATCAGGTTTGAGCACAATAAAACAGTCACGAATACGGCCATTATGAGGTCGTAGTATTTGTAATCCCGGTGCGACGGTTTCATTCGGCAATTCTCCTTAGCGCTCAATGCCCTGCCCAAGGGCAAAGAAGACCATGTCTCAGTATTCCAAAAAAGTCATCAAATCGTGTGCTTAGACAATCTAGCATACAGGAGTTTGTTTCTTTAAATCCATAGCTTCCTAATCCAAGCTAAAAGATTCATTTTGAAATCCTCAACCAGCTGTGTAGAGTGGTTTTCAGACCTTACCACAAAAATTTTTTTATCAGGAGAACTACCATGCGTTTTTTCAACATATCCGCTTTGGCATTGATTTCCATTCTTTCAGCCTCCTGCGGCTCATCGGACGGCGGCAATTCAGGCGGCGGAAACAATGGGAACACAAATCCGGGTGGTGCTCCCTTGAGCGAAATGGACGGTGAGGCAGCCTGGACATCTTATGTCAAATCCCATCCGCGCGGCTTGATGCTTCGCTATGAAAACCGCTCTATGGGCCACATATCTCAAAACACAATTGAGGTCACAGAATCAAGTGACTCGGCCGTCACCGAGTCCCACAGAACTGGCGGTAACACGACCTCGACAACCATGACTAAAGATGAGTGGATGCAGTCATGCGCATCCCCATCCGAAGCCCCCTCCAACAACACTGGAAACGGCACTATTGAGGCACAGCGCAAGGAAATCAAATCCACCCGCGCAGGTACATTCAACACCAATTATGTGAAAATGAAATTCACGCAAACCTTGGGAGACAGTGCGGCTGTCACAGTCACAGAAACCTGGACCAACGACGAGACTTATAGCTCGTTTTTGGTGTTCTCAAAGTCAATAATGACATCTGAGACTCACACCATGGAGTCTATAACTGAGCTTATCGGCATCGTACGCCCATAAAAAAAATCAAATAATAATAGCCGCCCTGGCCTAAATCCGGGCGGGCGGCTTTTTTGCAAATATATTCATTCCTTGTAGCGAATTGCCACATCCACCGGCTTAGACGGGTCAAGGCCATTCACCTTAACTGTCCTTGAACCATCGACAAATGTGAAGTCTTTGGTGGCAACGCCATCAATTTCGATTCGGATAATTCCTTTGGATTCTGTGGGCAACGCAAATTCTGATGACGTAATTTCCACTTTATCATCGACAACCTGCTCAATCAGTCCAGAGTAATTAGCGCCACTAGATGTGATCGTAACTGAATAACCGCCCAAGTTTTGTATTACAGGTTGATATCCCAAGTTCCCCACTGGCACACTCGCTGGAATGATGCCGTGAAGTTTAAAGGAGGCTATTTTGCTATTGGCAAACGCGGCGTCCTTTAATTGCTGAGCCATAGTTGCGGCCGAAATTCCCTCGTTCTTCGCCGCTGCCGACTTACAGCCATCCATTTCATCGGAAACGAAGATCACATTCACCGCTGCATTGTCGCGAAACAAAGGCTTACCAACATGACGCTGAAAAAGTTGTTTTAATGCCAAGAGTCCAGGTTCGCAGCCAACACCATGTCTTGGGTTTTGAAATGCGGCCGTGAAACATCTCTGTCCGATAGAATTTAGTGCGTAAGGTGCAAACCACTTATCCTCGCATAGAGGAGTTGAATACGCGGCTCTTCCGGGGCCTTGACAAGAGGTAAAGTTAAGAACAGCGTCTGCGTTTACGAGATCCAGAAAGCCTGGCTCCTTGTCGATACACGTGTAACGATCGATATCAGCTTGAGCGACAGGCAAATTCGAGCCAAGAGTTGATAGCGGATTTGCTGTCGGATCATTAGCAGCCATGGTTGTCATCACCGCTAATTTTGCAGACGCCGGAAATCTTTCCTTGGGAATTCCTGAAAGCCCGGCAGAAACGTTCGCCATGTCATCACCCATAGAAACAGAGTTATCCATGACAAACAGATAGTCAGCCAACTTAGGCGTGACACCTTTCCCGTAACGCAAACGCAACACATTATCACTCTCATCTTCGTCCGCCGTAATCGGGTCATTGGGCCCTTTTACATCCGTGCTACTTCCTTTTTTGCCTTTGGATTTGCCAACTGCCGCGCCGGCACCTTCAAAGCTCGCATCAGCACATGCATAAACGACCATAAGCATGGCACAAGACAGCAATGTTATGAGACTGTGCTTCACACGGGCCTCCCCTTCAGGAAGAGGTCGGCAATTCCATACCAAATCTTTAGCGAAATAAAAAATTGCCTAAAATCTTATATTTTTCTGCTAGTTACAAAAAAGACGGCTGCAGATTCTACGCCGTCTTTGTCTGATAGACCTAGATTAATGCTACACAAAGAGTGGATCAATCCGCACTGTATCCCAGACTCTTGATGTTGATTCCTTTGATTTGAACCTGACCCACGATGAGATCGTCGTAATTGCCGATGATAAATTTCGGGTTGTCTTCGTTTCGGCCCGACGTGATTGTAAGAGTGTAAACCCCATTTTTCAGGGACATCGTTGGAACCTGCATGCTGGCTTCTTCTAATGGAATTGGAGTCGGAGCAAAAACCACCTCTGTCGAGTTTATTTCAATCGTGTTATTGACCAAATCAACACCGCAGAGATCAGAGATCGTTATGTCAATTGGTGAGCTTTCACCCGTAACTTCAAATTTGAAGTGAAACTTTGTTCCGTGTAATGGAAGGGCTTCTAATTTTGGCTTACAAGATGAGCCACCAAATTCTGCGTCGCCCAGGTGAAATACACCCTCACTGCCAAATGTGACCACAGTCTCAACTGGCGGCTCCGGCTTAACTTCTGGAGTGGGAGCTGCCATCGGAACTCCCGGACGAACAACCGCGTAGCGAGCCGGTTGGCAAGCGACGACTGTCACCATCACGATCATTAGGGGCAATAAACTTAGCTTTTGCATAAACCCTTCCTCGCTTTGCTGTCATCTTCTTTGACAGCTGACAAAAACACTGACACCTTGCGGTGCGGGGATCTGCCCCTTTTGAATCCAGGAAAACTGCTTATAAATCATTGTTTTCAGCATCTTACAAAATCTACAGTTTCCCTAGGAGGCTAGCCTCTCATCGCCAAGGTTCAGGTCGGCTGGCCCGTGCCATATACCTTGCAACAAAGAAACCAACTGATGCCCCTCCCCCATTTGGACCTCTTGTTTTAATACTTTATACTTAGAGTGTGACTCCCAATCCATCAACGAGGTGACTGATGACAAGCAGAGTTTCGCTTAAGCGTCTTTGCTTGGTCTTGCTTTTAACTTCAATGACGGCTTGTATGGCTCGCAAGGGCCCTCGCACATCAAGACTTCTTGATGCAGATCTGCCGGCTAATTTTGATTTTTTAAGCGAATGCGGCTTGTCCAAGGACGATGCTAGTAACCCAGATTATGAAATTTTTACCGCCAGCTACCAGAGTCTCCCGATAAGAGTCACTGGTAGCAGTGCTGGTATCGGTTTTCGCGTAACAACGACAGCAAAAGTCGATATTCAGTCCAAGGTTGGTCGCACCACTCAAGCCATTTCAGTATTCGTCAACGAGGCTGCCCCAACGTCAAATAGTTTCTTTGCTCAGATGACCGCATCTAAAATAAAGCAAGGTGCAGACGACGGCGCCACTAGCAACTCTGGCGTTGTTACGGCCGCGCAAGTTCCGATGTCAGAATGGATTCGCATGAATCTTGATACTGAGAGCCCGCTCAGTGGTGTCATATGTGCCGGGATAGGTACTTCCGAGATCCAAATTGCAAAACCCAAACAGAGCGCCACAATTCGCTATTCGCCACCTATAATTTTCAGCCCCAACCCCAAGGCATCATTGAGCAGGTTGCAACGAGAATTTTCTAATGAGAGGACTTTTAAAATCGAGGCACAAGCTACCGGCAACAGTCGTAGCATCATAAAAGGCAATCAAATAGGCTTTCAGACGATTCGCGCGATTGATCCCGTAATTGAAATCGCCGGAGAGACAATTGAAGCAGACGCTGCCTGGGAAGTCCTATTCTCCTTTCCAAAGGGAGCATTCAGTGTTGGCTTACCAAGCCGACAGGCTTTTTACCTCAACTCCAAGACTAAAAAATTTTCTCTGATTGTCACCCAGTCAGACCAAGTTGACTCAACCATTGGATCCACACTGCCCCCAGCCTATCTGATCCCACAAACATCAGACCTGTAAAACCGCAGCTCTCGCAATGACAACCTTCAGATCTCAATAACTTTTTCTAGACGAATTAGGAAAAGGACAAAAAAACTCGCTTCACATTGAAGAGATTTATTCCGATCTCCGTAGTCCCAAGAGAGACAAGCTAAGGGACCATCAGTGAATTTGATTCAGCTCATCAAGTCATCTTTCCAGTATCAGCTACCATCTGATCTCGAGGAAGAATACCAAATTCGAACTTACGAATGGCTAGACCGCTCATTTAAAATCGGTCTTCCTCTTTTGAGTCTTGGCGTTTGGGCTTTTTACCTGTGGATGAGAAAACACCAGTCTGATGCAACCTTGCTACCATTCGCGATTGGCGCGCAATTGTTCTTTATATTGGGCATGATTTCGATCAACACTAAAGGCCAAGCAAGAAAACTGGCAAGCCTCCTGACTCCCATTTATCCTGTGGCTTATGTTGCAACGCTGATGGGCTTCCACGTACCTGCGCTAGAAGCGATAGACCTCATGATTCAATCACAAGGCTGGCTCATTTGGGTCGTCATGCTGATCTATGCGGTTGAGCGTATCAGCCCCATAATGGCAACGACAAGTGCCGTGTTGACGATTGCAACTTTTTTATTTTTCAGAGCAAAAATTCCAGCGCTCCAACCCGTCCAAACCTATCAATTCTTCTCCCAACTTACGGCCGCTTTTGTATTTGGTCTTTTCTTGTGTACTGACAACTGTCGACGGGCCCGCCAACAATTCAAACTCAAGATAGAACTTGAGGCTCAAAAAAAGATTTCTGACGATCTTCTTAAAAACGTTTTGCCGGTCAGTGTCTTCGAGGAGCTGCAAAGTGGCGCAAGCACCGTAGCTCATCATTATAGCCACGTAAGCGTGCTTTTCGCTGATC
>JBIIGV010000152.1:0-6042 GCA_044236265.1 Oligoflexales bacterium | reverse complement strand
TTAGTGACCTGGAAGAAGTTTCCATTTCACATCGAGCCTTCGATAGAACTTTATTTGCAGAGGGTGCTTTGCATTTAGTTGCTGAGATAGCAAAAAATATGAAACCCGGAGAGGCTAAAGAGCTGGTCGACTATCTAGATTCTTAGACTCAATTTATTTAATGAAGAGAGAATGCTTACTCGAGTGACGCCTGAGCTTTTGCAGATGCGCGACGCTCAACGGCGCTACCAGTTTTGACATAGGATAGCGAATCACTGTAGACGAGAACTGTGTCTGCAGAGATCCAGTGCCCAGATTCCGTTTCCACGAGCATCGCATAGTGCCCTGGAGGAACGTTAAAGAATATTGCTTTGGCGACAGGACTATCTGCAAAGTACCACCCATCACCAACATCACGGCCAAACGAATCAACTAAGCGAACTTTTACTGAAGCCGTTCCATGACCACCAAGCTGACCATGCTCAACAACAACACTTCCAAGATCACCACTATGTGTTGTGTGCGCAAAGTAAGCCATGTCATTTACAAATCCATTTGGAACAAGCTTTAACACCTGTCCGGCATGACCGCTCTCTCCAGAAAGGGCCTGGACAGTCGTTTCAAAATCCGATGAACTGCTAACAGTCCAGACGCGCCCCTTATGGGACCAGACGGCTTCGGCCGTTGTGAGTCGGCCATCATCAAGCGGAACCATAGTTTCGCCACTTCCTACCGCGTAAACTTCGCCGTTTTCAACGAGATCGTGCTGATTAGCCCGATTGACATCACTTCCAAGTTGCTCGCTTGCCGCTGAAACCGCAGCCATCGTTGCTGCAACATATTTAAGGTCTCCGATATTGAAACGCTCTTCATGGTGCCGGCCGGCCACAGCGCCCACAGCTGTAGCAAACACCTGACTCGACTGTGAAGACCGAATCGCCAATGTCGCCGGTCCTGGCTCTATATTAAAGAAACAAAACTGACCATCGCGACCTGTACTCGACATGCGAACATCTGCATATCCAAGATGATTAAAATAGAAAGGACCTGCGGCGGCAACATCTAGGCTAACCGTATGTCCCGCTAAAAGATCTCGGCCTTTTGCGACTGTTCCACAAAGACTTGATTTTTGCATGTCTTGCACAACACCAACAGCTCGCGCCGCAAAATCAATTGATGCAAAGCGACGCGCCGTTACGACTGGTTGCAAAACTTTTCCTGTCGTAATGTCTCTTGAGATGTATACGTCAGAAATCTGCGGCATGATGTGGCCACGATTATCAGACAACTCGATGAGAAGTCTTGATCCTACCGGCACATCTCTCACTTCAACTTCACCACGACCATTCGTTAACTCATTAAATTCGGTACCTGCAATCTTCACGCGAATGCCGCTAAGCGGGTAATTTGCAGCGCCTTGACTTGAGCGATCATCTACGACCTTCAAGACAACTGATGTAAATGCCACCTTCGACTTCGCGCGCGAAAAAGAGTTTGATCCCGATATTCCCGAAGCGCCAAGTTGTGTAACCTCATTTGCAACGATAAGATCTGCAGCCTCGTTGGTGAGTCCGCCGTGGTTACCTGAAATTGGGCCATGAGTTACTGCATAATCAAGGCCGTCTAAACTTGCCAACGATGATGCAACCTGGATCCGCTCATCTGTTTTTGATTTTCGTGCTATCACTGCAGATGCACTAACAGGCGCACTACCTTTGACCAAAACATTGATGATGCTAATTCGGCCCGGCGTCACAACAAATACTTCCGTGGGGCCCGTTTTTAGAGCTTTTAGTGTACGGGCGTGTTGATCCCATGAAAGGCTTTCGGCACTGCGCACAAACATAGACCAGTCCAAAGCCCCAAGAGCTGGATCGAGCGCGACCGTTCTGGCATCACCAATTTTGCTGAATTCGATCGACCCACCGTCGACCGCTATAAGACCTTCGTGACCGGATACTAATTTAATTGCCTTGGGCATTTCCTGCGCCTTTTCAGGCTGAGCGCCAGTCGCAGCCACCACAGGCAAGCGATGTTTTCCTTGCAGAGAAATTCTTTCAAATACGGACGCTGCATATTGAGCATTAGGAATTTCGTTTAAGTTTACGGCCATACTTATCTGAGATTTTTTTACATCATTACAGACGACTTTTGTTTCTACAGAATCAAATCTGCAGCGAACTTTGCGCTGATCTGCTAGATCAGTTTTTTCCTCGGACATCACTTGCGCTCTTGGCATCTGCTGTAGCCATGAAGACGCATCCAGGATTTGCGGCAGCACAAGCGCGTCCACCAGATGATGAGTTTCGCTAGATTTAGTTGAATCAATAACATTTCGCAGAGCCTGGGTCAGGCTAACTGATTCCTGTGCGTGGTCATCGAAGTACGAACGTGCGGCAGCTCTTCCAAAACTTGGATCTTCAACGAGTTGCGTCGTTTCCAGATCCACGGCTAACCAATCGACACTGCGAGCTTGCGCAACAATTGGCTGCGCGCAGAAAGTCAGCGCAACAATATACGTCGCTGATTTTTTTATTATGTCGATCACATTCTTCATTGCTATCCGGTCATCTCAAAAAACATCCGAGTCACTACCTAAGATTTATCGGAGGAAGTTCTTTTTTCCTTAGATATTTTTTTTGCTAAAACGAACCTAGATTCACATCTTTATTATAGCCTGTAAGCCATGGTGGACGTTAGTTTGACAAAAAAATGCCGTAGAATTTTGAAGTCAAAATTCTACGGCTAAAAATCATTACAACTAGTGAGAGAATTTTTCAAAATACCAAATGCCAGATTTTAGTCTTTGCTGACGTAAATCTCGGTATTTTAGGAAATTTTTTCCTTAATTATCTGACTGACCAAACGTCCGTCACCTGCACCGTGGAGTTCTGCCATGACAAGCTTCATAACAGCTCCCATATTTCGATCAGTCGTTGACGCGAGGACCTTGTCGACGGCAGTCCGGGTTTCCGCTTCCGACGCCTTTTTGGGCAAGTACTCATCGACGACTTTGATTTCACCTAAGAGCGCTTCACGGGCATCTCCAGCAGGGTAATCTTCCAGGCTTTTAGTAAGCTTTTTTTGGTAAGCACCAACAACCTTCAGCACCTCGTCTTCCGCGAGCTCTTCGCGCAAGTTAACCTGCGCCTGACGATTTTTGATCTCCGCCATGACCATCCGCAAAACGCTTAAACGCGGCGCGTCTTTTGCTTTCATGGCGGTCTTGATGTCTTCTTGAATGCGATCTTTTAGTCCCATGCCATTAACCTCTTACAGTTCTTGGTTCATTTACATTGTTGCGAACATTGCCTGAATTTCTTTTGGAGCCTTTTTCATCAAGAGCAGCTCAAAGAGGCTTCGACTATCGCGGGCCTCCGGAGAAAAGCCGAGCTTTGTCTCATACTTGGCCAAAACCTCTAACCCTTTTTCCACAGAAGCTGGATTGGTCGCCTCAAACTCGACACAATAAACGGTGTCTGAGCCGCTAACTGCCCGGTAGAAAACTATCTCACAGTCGTGAAAGTAGGCCACCTGAATATCTTTGGCAAGTTCAGCTGACCAGACAGCTCCAAGCGTCTTCATAAAGGCATCAACTGCGAGGCTTTGGTTACCTTTCGACTGGTCGATAGGTATGTTGATTTCGGTTCTGACGGCTGCATCAGATTCCACAGATTTTACAGTTAATTGCTGAATTTCTTTATCAAATCTGTGTCTAAAAATGTGCCGACGATCATGGCCTAAGACAAAGTAGGTATCCCTTACTGAGATCTTTGACTGCCGATCGGGTGATAGGCCACTAAGCTTTTTCAGAAAACTCGTTTGATCGAAGTCACTGCCGACAATAAATTTATGCTCTATTTCGATAAATAGATCTGAGGCCATGAGTCCAACGTAAGTGTTACAGCTTAATCGCAAGGCGCACGATGTTCTTAAAGCGCCTTTCTTCATTTATGCGATCTTCGGCAAAAAAGCCATTACGTAAATAGTAGAGCTCATTGGAAATTGTGGTGGACGACGTTAGTTCCATCGCAACTTTTACTCGGGTGAATGAGATCTTTTCGGGCTCATAAACATAATCCCACGTGCCGGTAGCGGCGTTTAAAGAATACTTGGGCAAATACCTGGTCTCGGTATAGCCAGCAACCTCCGCCTCCAGTTTTTGCAGGAAAGACGGCGAATATCCGACAGCTCCGGTCTCTTGGTGCACATAACGCATGGCACGGTCTTCAAATTTTGTTGTAATACCCGGTGCTTTCTCATCAACAAGACCAAGCTCGCGGGAGCCATCTCCTTCTTCAATATAGAGAGGCTTTGAGTAAACCCGAGTCCAGGCGTCCGCACCCAATCGAGCAAACAGGCGACCAACGCGAGTGTAGGTTTCAAGTTTTACATTTGGGGCAACACCAGCCGTCATAATAGTCGCATCCATTGCGCGGCGATAATCCTGGTCATAGCGATCACCGTCAGAAAATTCAGTTGGATCTAAGTCCGAGGAGCGGACTGGAAACATCGCGTTAGCGTAGAACATCACGTTGATAAAACGGCTTTTCAATGGATAAACGTCCACCATGATATCTGGTCGGTTTTGGTACACACGCTGAGAGGCTGGTAACTTAGTGCCCCCAAATCCGGCACTCACGTCAATGGTGTCTCCATAGAACTTTCCGCCAAGTCTAAGCTTGGCATGTAGGGCGGGATCGCGCCTAAGACGCTTTCCTGTCTCGGAAAAGTAGTCATTGACGGTATGTCGAAGGTCAAAGCTTCCATAAAAGCCTTGTGCAGATGAACCTTGGCCGAACTTTTTCATGCCAGGACCAGAGGAGCTCTTGCTTGGCATCGGCGGCGAAAGAGGTACTTCATCATGTTCAGAGCTTACCGGACCACGTGGTGGCGCAAGTGCTTGACCATAAGCCGACGCAGACGCACCAACAAAGGACGCAATGACCAGAAGCCTTCTTTGCATGTCACAGTCTCCACATGGCAGGTTCCGTCTGACTGTTGCCGATTGGCAGCCGCCAAACTTACTGAAGTTGCTGAACCGTAAACAGATTACTTCCCTTGGCACTTACTGAGGACAGGGTGATGGAAACAAAAATAATTTTATCGCCCGGTTTTAGCCAACTTTGACGTACAAGCTGGTCATTAACAATAGGTAGAACCTGACCAATGTTAGGGTCAGTACGCAAAACCAATGATTGCACTCCGCGAGCCAAGGAAAGCTTTCTAGCCACCCTATCGCTAAACGTTACGGCGATCACAGGAACCGGAGCGCGGTAACTTGCAAGGCGTAAAGCTGTATTACCCTCTTTTGTTACGCAGACGATTGCCTTGGCCCTCACCCGCTCAGCCGTCAAATAGGCATTGTAGGCGATGGCATCCATCTCCGTTTCAATCGACGGCGTGAGCTTCATCCAGTTGAGATCTTCTGAGCCTCGTTTCTCCGTATCTTCAATAATGCGGTCCATGACCTGAAGGGCCTGTACGGCAAATGGCCCGTGAGCGACCTCTTCTGACAGGACCAGGGCGTCACTACCGTCATTGATGGCATTTGCAATATCACTGACTTCGGCGCGAGTTGGAGTCGGCCCCCGGCGCATGGACCCAAGCATCTCACTGGCCGTTAAGACGATTTTTGCATAGTCGTCGGCCTTCTGATTAATCTCTTTGGTGAGCATCGGAATCGCAACGGGATTGGTCGTTAGCGCAAGTTCTCGACGGCTAATTAAAATACCATCAACGAGAGGAAGGAGATCGTCTAGTCGCTTGTAGGCGTCAAAGGAATCGATCCTGAGAATCGTCCAAGGCGGATCTTTCGTCATTTTTTCGAGACGACTTTGGAAGGTCTCTATTTCTTTAGGCTCAGTTGTTCCTGGCAACACCACGTACTCAACGTGCAAGTCACAGATCTTCTGTAAGTGCTTGTCGTCAATGCTGTCGAGACCACGCTTTGCCCGGGTCTCGGGAATATGAATCTCCATATTGGGATAGATAGTTCCCCCTTGAAGAACATCTAGCTCCACAAGGTCTTTACTAAGTGACTTGACCTTTAAAACAACGTGG
>JBIIGV010000151.1:0-6049 GCA_044236265.1 Oligoflexales bacterium | reverse complement strand
GCAAATTTGATCTGAGATCCGGAAGATTTAACAGTGTTTGTAATACGGGGAGATAAAAACTCAGGGGTGATTTCTTTTTCGTCCCCAGCTAAAACACAGAGACGTTCGACCTCGTTTTCAAGTTCACGCACGTTGCCTGGCCAGTCGTAGTTCATAATCACTTCCATACAGTCAGAGGCGATCACCTTTGGCGGTTTGTTGGAATGCTTGGCATAAGCCCCCAAAAAATGATCCGTCAAAAGCTTGATGTCGTCTTTTCGTTCGCGCAGCGGCGGAACCGTCACATTGATGACATTCAGGCGATAGTAAAGGTCTTCACGAAAGGTTCCGTCTTTTACCATCTTGGCAAGATCTCGGTTGGTCGCTGCAACAACCCTTACATTGGATTTACGAACTTGGCTGCTACCTACCGGGGAGAATGTTCCATCTTGGAGAACGCGTAGTAATTTTACCTGCATGGCCATACTCGTTTCACCGAGCTCGTCCATGAAAAGTGTTCCTCCATCAGCTTCTTCAAATAATCCTTTTTTATCTTTCACAGCGCCGGTGAATGAACCTTTGACATGCCCAAACAACTCACTTTCAAGTAGATTTTCGTTGAAGGCGCCGCAATTAACAGGAATAAATCGATTTTTCTTTCGAGGGCTGTTGAAGTGGACGGCCTTTGCAATGAGCTCCTTACCCGTTCCATTTTCGCCTTGAACCAAAACCGTTGCATCACTTGCAGCAACACGCTCAAGAAGACGGTAAAGATTCTGCATGGGAGCAGATTTACCAATCATATTGTGGAAACCGTAGCGGTTTGAGAGCTGACTTCGCAGTTCATTTACAGTTTCTTCCTGGTCGTTAATAGTCTTGTGCGTCATGACGATCTCTTCGACCACGAGATTGACGAGCTCTGTTAAATAATCCAAATCCTTGGCAGACAATACGGGCAGCGCAGCAACCCAGTCTTGAATTTCGGTCCTCTTTTCGGGAAATGTCCGATCCATGTATTGTTTGATTGCAATTTTCTGCTGCGAGGCCGACTCTTCAATGACAAAGCCGTCACCAAACGCGGTTCCAACGAATTGACCGTTGACTCGAATGGGTACCGATACGGTCGAAAAGCCAGAGTGACATGTTGAAACTTTGAATCCTTTTGAGTTCGTCAAAGATGCTGTGGTCGAGCGCGCCGTTCCGCGGCAACCTTCAAAGCCCTTGCCGTTTTCTGTGATGGCTTTGCAGATAGGATTGAGAGGATTGAAAAACTTGCCCTCCGGAACACCTCGCAGCAAGCCCTTCTGATCGGTAAAGTTGAGCTGAATCTTCCACCATTTGCCTACGATTTCCCGAAGCTTGCGAATGACGTGGATCTTGTCGAACTCATCCCATCTTACATGCTGCTCAACCATGACGACACTCCCTACGTGTGATGCACTGATCATACAAACTGTCGCTTCCTTCGACAGACTGTAGGGATATCGGCGTTAGTGCAAAAAAACTTTACACCAAGAAAATATAAGTATTTTCATGTAGTTGCTTATTGTTGTGTAAAACAAGCGACAGCGTCAAACTAATGACAGCGCTTAGATGAACCCTTCTAGGATTGGTAAAGGAGACTAAACTCCTTCAACAATTTTCATGGATGATGGCACCTCAAACGACGTGCCGGGCATGTCCTCGGACGAAGGATTTGAAAAAATAAATTCCGAGGTGTTTTTATTTGCAAATGACATTTTCAAAGATCGAACATAGTAGTTTTTGTTATCGACATTAATATCGATGACCGACACTGCTCCAGGCTGCTTGGGGTTCAAAGTCAAAATAATGTCTTTATTCAGGCGCACTGATTTAACGATTTGGTATCGCTTCAGTAGGGAGTCAAAATCCATGACAAAATCTATGACCTCTTTGATCTCTGAGGTGCGCTCACCTTGAGTCGAGAATCTGGTTGCGGCCTTGTCTGTCGGCTTAAAGCTGTACAAATTTTTTCCATCAAAAATCAGAATATCAGCCTGAGGTTTTTCAATCTCCCATCTAAATCTTGCTGGCTTTGCAAAAATTGCCTTTCCAGATGACTTCGATGGCTTCTTAGGACGCAGCGCGCTAGTACGAAGCTGTAAAAAATCTACCCGTAAGTTTTTCCTTGAACTTAATTTAGACTGAACCTCGCGCAGCTCTTCCGTACTCAAAGCCTCTTCTACAAACTTTTCCGCTGCCGCGGCCTCAACTACATAAGTCGCAGAAAAAAAACCAAGTAAGACTCTGAATATAATGCTGATCATGTAAATTACACCTCAATGCTGTGAGCACCTGTTTTATAGAGGAATTCTATTGTAAGCTAAAATGCAACCTACGGCACGAGGATTTTATACCAATGGAACGTATTTGGCTAAAGAACTACTCCCCAGCAGTCCATCCCGATATTAATTTTAGTGATCTTAAATCAGTATCTCAGTTAATTGACCGCGCCTTTACTAAATACTCGCGGCTGCCAGCTGCAAGTTGCATGGACACAACCATGACCTACGGCGAATTAGCTGTAACCGTCTCTCGATTTGCAAGCTTTCTGCAAAATGGATTGGGAATCAAAAAAGGCGACCGCATCGCCATCATGCTACCGAACACCTTGCAGTTTTTAATTGCTGAACTTGCCGCTCTAAAATTAGGGGCAATCTGTGTTAATACAAACCCCCTTTACACCCCGCGCGAAATGAAGCACCAGTTTGTTGATAGCGGAGCCAGAGCTATTGTCATTTTGGATCTTTTCACTGATAAACTCGAAGAAATTCTCAAAGAGACGCAGCTTGAACACGTCATCGTCACAGCAATTGGCGATCAACTGCCGATATGGAAAGGCTTTGCTGTATCTACATTTATGAGGCTTAAGGGAGTCATCCCTCAGCCCAAGATGTCAATGATCCGGTTTAAGGACGCTCTATCAAAAGGAGACCCAAAGCAGCTCGTCTTGCCAGACTTATCTTTAGATGACTTGGCAATACTACAATATACGGGTGGCACCACGGGTATTTCAAAAGGCGCAATGCTGACTCAACGCAATGTTCTCGCCAATATGTTACAAATCCAAGAAGTCACCAAGGATGTCTTAGAACCCGGCACTGAAACCGTGTTAACGGCATTACCCCTTTATCATATCTTTGCGTTGACCGTAAATTTCCTGGCATTTTTTGCCAATGGGCAGCACATGATTCTGGTTCCTAAGCCGATTCCAATTGAAAACACCGTCTCTCTGTTTAAAAAGTATCGAATAACTGTCATGACGGGAGTAAACACACTTTTTAACTCACTAAATAACAACAAAACCTTTCAGACAATTGCGCCAAGGACTCTAAAAGTCGTAGTCGCAGGCGGCATGGCTCTGCAAGAAAGCGTCAGTCGATCATTTCAGGCCATTACAGGCACCCGCATTACCGAGGGCTTCGGCTTAACTGAGGCCTCTCCAGTTACTCACGTAAACCCATTATCTCCCAGTAATCCCGTAGGCTCTATTGGCATACCGTTGCCTTCAACGTTTGCAAAAGTAGTCGGTGACGATGGTCGCGACCTTCTACCTGGTGAGACTGGCGAATTAGTTGTGAGGGGACCTCAGGTTATGAAAGGTTATTGGAAGCGCGACGACGAGACCGCCAAGACCTTGCGCGATGGTTGGCTATTAACAGGCGATATGGCTCGGATGAATGAAGATGGATTTTTTTTCATTGTTGATCGCAAAAAAGACATGGTCCTTGTCAGCGGATTTAACGTTTATCCCAATGAGGTTGAGGACGTTTTAGCAAGCCACCCGAAAGTCCTGGAGGCCGCTGTGGTGGGAGTTCCGGATAAGACAAGCGGCGAGGCTGTCAAGGCTTTTATTGTTGTTAAAGATAAGTCTTTGACCGTTGAGGAGCTGAAGGCCTACTGCAAAGAAAACCTAACTGGTTATAAAATTCCTCGTCATTTCGAGTTTCGAGACCAGCTGCCCAAGTCTAACATAGGGAAAATTCTAAGGCGCGAGCTACGAGACGGGCGCTGAAGCCGAGTTAACTGCCGTTCCATGTGCGCACCCATAAAGGTGTCATTGCCTTAAAATTTAAGGACCACAAACGGCGCGACGTTGTGCTAGACTTCCGGTAAATGAAGACTACAAATGTTCGTACATTGTTGCCCATGGAAGGGCCTTTGGCATGCGCTGTCATGACACTTTTGGGCTCACTGCTCTTGACTAGTCATGCACTGGCCGCGGCCATTCGTCCGAGTATCGTGACAGGGCTGATGCAGCAACCTTCGTCGCAATACTATCATGCTGTGTACGGCGGGCAGGTGGATATCGCGCGCAAAGACGACATTGCCTATATGCGACTGCAGTACCTTGAACGCCCTGCATTTCGAAGCTCTGGATTTGTTGACCAGGACTTTTCTTCAGCAGTCTTTTTTGGAAAAAGCGTTTACAAAAAAGGGTCCCTCGGGCTCGGAGCCCTCATTGGAGCTGGCTATAACTGGGGATATATCAAAGAGACTGGCGTTGAAAATCCCATTCGCGAGGCCTACCGTATGCCCGGCGTGGGAACTGGACTTGAAGGCCGATGGTCCACGAAAAAAGTGGATCTGCGATTTTCTTATCAGACGATCATCTGCCAAAATGATCGCGATCTTTTCAATTACTATGTGGCCTGGCCTTTTAGTTGGTTTCTTCTGTCAGTATCCACTCCGATCGAACTTGGAGGACGGTAATGCCAAGAGTCCTCAAAGTATTGATTTTTTTTATTTTCCTTGCTCTGCCCGGATGGGCAGTGGCTGCAAAACGCAGTGATAGCTATACAATAACGGGTCAGGCCTTATCATTAGCACCAAACGCTGGTGGCCAAAAAGCGTACCGACTTGAACTTCATCGGCGTGGTCACGCACTTTACGGTTTTAACAATCGATCACTTCTTGTTGAGAACACCACACTGTTCGGTATTGGTTATGACTACAGACTTCCCGTCTGTGATGAATCCTGCTTTTGGCAATTTTTTGTTCAAATTGGTGGCGGCCTTACGAATGCTGGCGGATTTGCTGAAGTTGCTTGGGGAACGATGATTCCCCTGCTTCCGCTTTGGCTTCCAATTCCATCGCCGCGATTTATACCAATGCTACGAGTTGATATTACGTCACAATTTTTTGCTACCACGGAACGCGTTATCACATGGAGCTATCCACTATGGATCGGTTTGTCTTTTGCATTTTAATGGCGGCCCTTGCAACAGCGGGATGGTCATATCCAACCCCCGTCGACCTGGACGGCAAGCTGCACAAATGGCCTATAACTTCAGACAATCCGTATGTTTATTTTGAAATAAACGGCGACGAAGCCCTTTTATCTGTGCTTGACGACATCTCGGATCAAGGAGCATCAACTTGGAGTAATGTTGATCAATCGCTGCTAAAATTGAGGCGCGCGGAAATGGGCGAGACCGCTCAGATAACTATAAACTTTCAAACCTCCATCACTGGAGGAGACATGGCTGCCGGCTACTCAATCTTTGATGATGTTGTCGACGGAGTGCCGCGCCACTGCAGCATCACCATCGCAGCTGACGCAAGCGCAGACACTTACAATTTGATAAAGACGACCACTCATGAAATTGGGCACTGCCTTGGCCTCGGCCATAGTCTGATCCCAGAATCAATCATGAGCTATAGCCTCGATAAAAATTCACTTAATTTGTCTGCCGATGACCGAGCTGTTTTGTCGAGGCTCTACCCAGTAGACGGGTCAGATGCCAGGCTTGCACCAGGCTGCGCGGTGTCAGGCAACACCTCTTCGTCGAGCACGCTTTGGTTATTTTTCCTTGTGATTTCAGTGCCTTTTTTAAGCCTGGGCCTGAAGGGAATCATGACGCATTTAGTCAAGAATTAGCTTGCTCGGCACCGATGCCCTCAGATAAAACACGAAGCGCCAACCATGGTGTTAAGACATCGTTTTTAGGGGGTTGCCTTTGCTGCAGCAAGAGCCGATACCAAGTCAAATTGCCGACATGAGTGATGCCGAGGCTCACGCGTATGTTCGCAGACTTAAAGCAGAGCT
>JBIIGV010000150.1:0-6064 GCA_044236265.1 Oligoflexales bacterium | reverse complement strand
AAGGGCCATGCCAAAACGCGGGCCAGATTCCAAATGGAGCAACGACCGTTCCTAGTTCTTCCGGTACTGTTTGGTACTATGATCCGTTCTGTCGCTGCTACATTAGCTACTAATCAAACTGCAGAGATTCATGGAAAGACCCACCAAACGGTGGGTCTTTTTTATTTTAGCATTTTTTTAAAAAATCACTTTTTTTTTAATAATTTCGGTTGAGTGAATACCTGCGATCACCTCTGGACGCTCCCCTCAAAACAATGCCTGCAATTTAGACGCACCGCGTTTGGTGCTATACTTATCGTTGAGTTTGCGGATCGCACCCCCTAACAACGACGTCCGATTCAAACGAGAGGAATATATCCATGAAGGCTCTAAAATACCTGACTTTAATATGCCTTGTGCTCACGGGACTTACGTCTTGCCGATTTGGCAGCAGTAATGCCGTTGGAAGAGCTCCAGCGATTATTGATCCTAAGTGTAGTGCTAAATCCTCTTCAGATTGCAGTTCAAACAGCAACTGTCAGATGAACAGTGGCGTCTGTTCCGGTACATTCAACTTCTGTAGTGGCTTTAGCTCCGAAGGCGTTTGCCCGGGCGGATCGTGCCAATGGAGTTCAGTCGATAATAGTTGCAGCATGCTAAGCGGATCTGCGACGACAACAAATACTTGCTCAGGTTACACACAATCAACATGTTCAACCGTATCGGGTTGTACGTGGAATGGCTCTGCATGTGTATCGGAGTCCATTTCACTCAGCTGCTCCAGTTACTCAACGCAGGCAACTTGCCCGACAAGCTCATGCACATGGACAGGATCGATTTGTACGTCATGTAGCACGTTCACCACCCAGTCCGCATGCTCTGTCGTCGAGGGTTGTTCCTGGAATGGCTCCAGCTGCTCCCTTTCTTCGCCGGCTAGCACAACCGGCTCCTACTGCAGCCCTCTAACTACAAACGCACAATGTGCCGCAGCTCCAGGGTGTTATTGGGATGGAGCGGTCTGTAAACTTCTTGGGAGCGGACGTGCTCCACAACCCGCAAAGTGCTCACCACTTGAAACTGAGACGCAATGCAAAGCCGGTGTTGGCTGTCAATGGATCGGCGCGCGCTGCCTCCGTCCGAGCGTTGGACTCGGGACTCCTTTCGCAATAGGAGATGGTCTTAGCAGCGAGGGAACTAGCGTAAATCAACTCAGCAACTGCAGTTTCAGTGCTATTTTGCAAGCAGACGGTAATCTCACCGTCAATCGTGGAAACGGCGTCCAAATTTGGAAGTCAAACTCAGGCGGAAAAGGCGGCGAGAAGCTTGTTTTTCAGCCTGACGGCAACGTGGTCATTTACTCTGCGGCTAATAAGGCTGTCTGGAGCTCTGGGACCGCAAACAAAGGTGGCCAAGGACTTTTGCTCACAACCAACGGAAACCTTCTTGTTGTGAGCTCTGCCAACACGGTCCTTTGGCAAAGCAATTCTGCTGTGGCAGGCTGCAACTGAGTCAAGTAAAGTCCACAGATGTCACGGCGCAGGAAAACCACTGCGCCGTTCTCATTTTATGATCTCCGCGCATCAAACCTAGCGCACTCTATTCGGTCTGGGGACCCTTAAGCCAACTAACCAGACGCTGTCCCTGCTCTGTGTCTTTAAAACCAGGATTTCTCAAAGGCATAGATCCCGCAAGAAGCTCACTCAATGGACTGGGATCGCTGTCGCGAAGTGCATAAAAATCTTCTCTTGTCTTCAAGCCGAATGCCCTAACACCGTTGTGGCAACCACTGCAATTCGTACTTACAATCTCCGCCACATCTGCAAAAGTCAAACCAGGACCTGGCCGCGGCGATGGATCGGATGGACCAGGCACAGCACCGACTAAGTCTTTTTCAACCCCGGCAAGAAATGACAAGAGTGCAGCCTTTTCATCATCGTACAAAGGAGTCGCAAACCTTGGCGGCATCTGCCGACTTGCCTCTGTAGCCTCGACGCGCCTTCGCATCGATTTAATTAGGCCGAGATTAGCAGAGTTTTTATAAAACTCGAGTGATTCGATACCGTCCAAATCATAGGGAGTATTTTGCGGAACAAATGGCGACCTAACGCTCGAATGGCAATTTGCGCACTTTTGACTAATGACTTGACCAGCACCACTCGCCCAACCCGTTAAACTCAAGTCGACTGGAACTCTGTCAGGTTGTGCGGAACCGAGATCATTACTGTGACATGAAGAAAAAACTAAGGACACAAGAACGGACGCAAGGCCGACAAAAAATTTGCCTAAATTGTATTTCACGTCAAAACCCTCCATTCGAGTTATCCATTCACTCGAAACTGTTAGAGGCCCAAAAACGTCTCTCGAAGCCTATTCGCTTTGAGTAGCTAATTAAAAATCTTGGCGTAGTCGAACGTTGCGGTACGTTGAGGTACGATACCGCCGCTTGAACACCCCAATTAGTCTGATAACCAAATGAAAATTGTGAGGCCGAATTTCCTTGGCGAGCAGAGCTTCTATCCCTCAAACTAAATATCGTTCCGTCCGCAGGAATTTCAAAACGAGTGTAAATATCCCTCTCTGTGAGTTGAGCCTGCATCCAAAAAGCATCAAAAAAATCTGGAGAAAGAGTTAACGTTAAAAAGCTCAGATATCCCTTCACATCAAATTTATCATTGGCATGAATATCGGTTATACCGCCTTCAACAGATGACTGATTCCACTGCCGCCCCATCTCCAGTGACGCAGAAAGAACTCCAAGATGCTCGCGCGCCACTCCAGCAGATAGTCCAACTGTCTGTTGCCCGACAGAAGCGCTCATACCAATTTGTTTACCGGCGTCTCCAGGTAAAAATCCACCCCATAATCTAAGAATCCCGTGTCCCATAGGACCACGTTTGGTCACGTATCCTATTTCTAATGTCGGAATACTGTGGGCAGGTGGCTGTGGCGGCTGTTCAGTCTTAGCTCCAACCGTGGCATTCATTGCAGGCAAAACTGTTAAAACAGCTTTAGCCTCAACGCGAAAGCTATCACCGGGACCTGTCGCATGACTAAGCAGAGGCTGTGCATCGAGAAAAGATGCTGAAACCAACTGCAGACGTTCTGCTTGAACTTCCCAGGGCACAGAAAATGCCTGTTGAGACACAAGAAAATATGACGCAATCACAGATCCTGTTAAAAGTCGTCGAGTCCTACTTCTTGCCGTCACGGATCACTCCTTCATCACGCGCGACCAGTTTACCTGCCAACACGAACTCATTCGAAACAGCAATTGCACCCATTAATGCTGTATACGGCTTAATGTCAAATTCAGTAAATTTAAATCGACCTAAGAAATACGCCTGCCATTCACCGTCGTTCGAATTAAGATTGATCTGCAACGACCTCTTGACACTCCGCCCTTTAATCGTAACCGTAAGGTCCAAAATGCAAACAAAACTATGAGATTCAAGTTCCCGGCACGACTTTATGACCCCCTCACTCTCGATTCTCGGGCTTTTCCCAGCATCTAACTGCGATTCCGCCAGCATATTTTCCCGGACTTTAGCCGAATTTTCCGGAGATAAACTATGTTTAGACGCATCCCAAATGTTACCAGCAGAAAGAATGCTTAATATGTCCTTTGCTGCCTCGGGAGAGTCCACCACCAAGTCTGCTACGGGAATTGAAATTTCAGCAGAGCCAGACTCAATAGATCCTTTTCCATTTAATTTTAGATCAAGCTTCGAAGACCATCTTGTCGCAACAATGATATGACGATGAGCTAAAGCCGATGCGACTCCTTCTTTTTCGGTCACAATGGCTAGGGTTGATCTTGCATCATCAATCTTGGCAGCACTAGCAGTTGGAGGCTTCAAAAAAATCGAAAAGTTAAAAGCAAATGATGCCAGTAGCACATGATTTCGTATTAATTTAGAAGACATATACTGCTTCCTTCCGTCGTTTGCTGGCTTAACCTAGCTGTATAACCTAGAGCCCAAAACCTATTTACAGTTATCTTATAGAACACCCGTCCTATCAACCGATTACAACTTATTTAATTGATGTCATTCGACGGGATACTGCAGATTACGGAATAAAGTCATAGCCGTATCAGCAAACAGCTGGAGGCACCAAAATCACCAGATACCAAGTCGATCAAGGGACGCAATAGAGCGAACGCCTATAACTTCAATGCCCTTCGTATCGGTGACTTTTCCAGATCGGTCACTGTTAAACTCGCGCTTCAAGCTTGCCTCCGGAATGTAAATACGCTCAAATCCCATTTTTGCCGCCTCAGAGATTCGAGCGCCAACATGAGCACAGCCACGAACCTCTCCTGATAAGCCAATTTCTCCGACAAACGTGTAGCGTCCTGCAATAGGACGATCCAGAAGACTGGAGGCTATTGCAACAACAACCGCAAAATCGGCACTGGGTTCAACGATCTTCAATCCGCCAGCAACAGTCGCGTAAACATCATTGAGGCTAACGTAAAGACCAGCGCGTTTCTCCATAACCGCAAGTAAAATAGCCACACGATTATTATCAAGCCCGGTGACCACTCGTCGAGGATTTCCAAAAGCAGTCTTAGTCACGAGCGACTGGATCTCAACCAGCAATGGCCGAGTTCCCTCCATTGTAACAGTCGTAGATATGCCTGATGGACGAGGTCCCTGAGCATTGAAATGCTCTAAAAACTGAATACCAGGGTCTGGAACCGCCCGAAGGCCATCTCCTGACATTTCAAAAACACCGATTTCCCCTGTCGACCCAAAACGATTTTTGACAGCTCTTAGTATTCGGTAACCACTATTAGGTTCGCCCTCAAGATACAGCACACAGTCGACGAGATGCTCAAGGACACGCGGTCCAGCGATATTTCCGTCTTTAGTCACATGACCGACCAACCAAACAGGTAGATTAGTCGACTTGGCAACATCAAGAAGCTTTGCCGCACACTCACGAACTTGTGTCACACTTCCGGGAGCCGATGGAATGTCAGGCGTAAAGACCGTTTGAATCGAATCCACCACAAGCATGTCAGGTGCGTATTCTTTGATGGTTGCATTAATTGCATCTACGTTAGTCTCATTTGCAACGTAAATATTTGGATGCAGATGTCCCAAGCGCTTGGCGCGCAGAAGAATTTGTGACGCGCTTTCCTCACCGGAACAATAAAGAACCTTTTGTCCCTTTTTTGCAGCCTCATAAACAGCCTGCAGCAAAAGCGTAGACTTTCCAATCCCAGGATCTCCCGATAAAAGAACGAAGGCACCGGGAACCAACCCTCCCCCCAACACCCTATCAAGCTCACTAATCCCGAGCGAAAATCTCGACACATCGGGGAGCTCACAGTCAGCATCTAAAGAGATGACCTTAGACGAAGACGCTTTTAATCCTTCACTACCCTTTCTAAATCCAAGGCTGGGCGCTGGCATCGCCTCCTCATTGACAGAACCCCAAGAGTTACAATCAGGACACTTACCTTGCCATTTGAGATGAGCTGCACCACAGTTACTACATACAAATCTCGTGTTTTGCTTTTTTGCCATGGAAGATTACCCTCTGACTTTCTATTTACTTCAAAGACGCAAAATACGAACGCTTCCGAGCTTTTGACTTACGAGTTGACGAACGCTGACGATCCTCAATTTTCTTTCGCTGTTCAGAAACAGAAGGCGCTCGACCTCGGTCATGCAAATAAGCTCGTCCATCATCCGTCAAGCCTATTCTTGAATAATCGATCTGCTTACCGTTTTTCGTAAACGACTGTGCTGATTGAAACAAAAGTCCCTTTGCTTCAAGGTCCCAGACGATTCCTTCAAACCTGCGACGACTCCAACCTTGAGGCTCAAACATCTCCCGAAAAAAATTTCCGCTGGTCTTGGACTGAAATGGGATCAACCCCTCCAACAAGGTCTCTTGAGCCGTCTGATCCTCCGTGATGAGTTGCTGAACCATTTTTGTCGCTGACGAAGGGCCACGACAAACATCGCAAATCCCACAAGACTCCTCACTATCATCTCGATCACCAAAATGGTGAATGAGATTTAACATCCGACAAACCTTACTTTGAGCAAACGAAAATGCCTTCGCCAACTGC
>JBIIGV010000149.1:0-6146 GCA_044236265.1 Oligoflexales bacterium | reverse complement strand
GGCCGCCGCTGCCGCTCTCTGTAAAGAGAAAGGACTTCACGTCACAGTCTTTGCGGTTGACGATCATAGTGATGAATCCAGGCAGCCCACTGGCAATCACTTTTTATTGAAACTTTTACTTTCTGCAGACGATTTGAAGGTCATACCACGCTCTGAAAAGTCTAACATCTCGAGACTCATGCAAGAACACGCCAGCGTGCTAACCTCCCAAGGTAAACAAGTTCTAATTTTGGAGGAGGGTGGTGGATGCCTAGCCGCTGTCGACGGCTGCCTGACATTGGCGGACGATATATTGCGTGACCGTAAAGAGTGGCCGTACGGAACCTATCCTGATCATATTTTCATTGATAGCGGGACTGCGTTGAGTGCAGCATCCTTGGCCGCAGGGCTATTCTCAAAAGGATTTTTTCCTAAAATAAAAATTCACATCGTCCAGATGGCTGGGTTTGAAGAGCAAGTCATCGAAGCTTTTTCCAAATGGGTCACACCAGTCACCGGAGTCACATGGGACAACGTCAAAGATCACGTTCGCGTCTATCGCCCATTAAGCCCTAGGTCCTATGGATCAACAAGTGCCGAATTATTCTCGTTCATCAAAATTATGGCTCAAAATCATGGACTCCTTTTGGATCCGATTTATAGTGCAAAGCTATTTATGCGAGCCTTTGATCTAATCCTTGGGCAAAACTGCCGCGGAAAAATACTGATCATTCACACCGGTGGAATCTCTGGTCTCATGGGTTTTCCGCAAATCGCATCTGAGTGAATCAAATAAAATCTCTTTCTTGAGCCAGATCAGCCTCACCGCAATATTTTAAAATCTCCGTCCTCGCAAAATCTCTCAGACTTAAAGCACGACTCCAATTATCTTGCATTTTGTCACTAGTAGGCGCTATCCGCGGCAGGAATTTCACATTCACCACACCGGGTCGAATGATCCACGAGTCCGGATGGAGAATCGACCTTGTTCCGCGCATGACAATTGGCGAAATATCGACCTGGGCACCAACAGCCATCAAAAAAGCCCCCATATGAAATGGCAGAAGTCCTTGCCGGCGGGTAAACGTGCCCTCGGGAAAGGTTAACAGTGTACGCCCCTGCTGAACCAGGGAACCTAAACGCTTCGCATCCTCCAGTGTCTGTTTGAGATCATATCGTTCAACAAACACACAACCAAGCCTCGTAAGAGTCCAACCGAAGAAAGCTACTCTTTTTAGCTCAGCCTTCGCGACGAAAGATACGCGATAAGGCAACACAGCAGTTAGAATCACAACATCTAGATAACTTGAGTGGTTGGAAACATAAACACACTGTTTTGATTCGAGTGTTTCCGCGCGATCCAAGACAATCCGAATGCCGCTAAAAAACAAAACGAATCTTGCTAGACCTTTTGCGATCTTCCATCGGCCACTTATTGTTGGCCAGCTGATAAACAGCGGCCAAATTACGACAGATGAAAGAATTGCAAGCCCCCACAGAATCAATGAAGACGCCATACTGACCCAAGTTCTGAGCCGATCGTTCATGTACTCAAGACAGGCTGACAAAACGAACTTCGTGATGTCCCAGCGGATACTCACCGTCTTAGGCACGAGAGCACCAGAGTCAAAAAGCTGTTTGGTTGCAGACCGCCTGATTTTGCCACTTGAGGTCTTTAATATCGTGTGAGGCGGTGTCAGGATGACCTCGTCGGGAGCAGACCCCAAAACCGCTCCAATTCTTTCATTGATCGTATTTTGCAAAAACGTACGCCTTGCTGGATCAAGCTCTCTTGTTTCTGCCACAATAACCAATTTCTCAGATCCGAGTGTTGGATCAATAGATCCAAACACCGCAACGCAACCTCGCCGTATACCGTCTATTCCGCCGATTAATGACTCAAGCTCCTCTGGATGAAGGTTACGACCAGCATGTTTAATCAGGTCTTTCACTCGCCCGGTAATAAATAGATCTCCCTCGGCCATATATCCCAAATCACCCGATTCGAGCCAAGATTCATGAAATAGTTTGGCATTGAGCTCAGGTTGCTCCATATAACCAGACGTGCAAGACGGCCCCCTAAACTGGACATAACCCTCTTGGCGCTCAGACAGCTCGTTATCAGCAAGATCTGTGACTCGAACCTCGTGCCCTGGAATTGGCTGACCGCAGGCAACAAAGCGCATCTCAGAAGTTCCATTTACAGTGCAAGATCGAGCTCGTCCCGACCGAAGAAAAATCTCACGATCAATCACGTCAATGCGCGGCTCACGTCCAAGCGGGGGAAACGTTAAGCCGACCGAACTCTCAGCCAGACCATAAACAGGCATGAAGGCTGAACGACTGAGTCCTGAACCTGCAAAACGCTCCAAAAATCGCTCGACAGTAGAAGGCAACACCGCCTCAGCGCCATTAAACATCACACGTAATGTACGAAGATTCAGTTTTTGCGTAACCTCTGCGGGAATGTGACGAAGACACAGTTCATATGCAAAGTTGGGAGCAGCCGTTAGAGTCCCTCCATAGTTTTGTATGAGATCGAGCCAGCGTCTAGGTTGACTCAAAAAAGTAAATGGAGACGTAACAACAAGAAGATTGCCGAAATAGAGACTACCGAGCCAGGCACCAATGAGACCCATATCATGATAGAGCGGCAACCAGCTAACAAACACATCTCGGGAAGTCGCCTGAATGGCCGCCCCCATTGAGCGAATATTTGCGAGTAGGTTATTGTGAGTCAGCATCACACCCTTAGGACTACCGGTACTTCCCGATGTATACTGCAAAAAAGCAAGATCACCTGCATCACACGCCATCTCAAAGCTTGATTTAGATTTTGAGAGGTCATCACAGCTTACAACAGTACGTAAATGCAGAGACTTAAGTCTAAGAATCTGCCCCAACCCCCGGGCCATGCTCTCAGTTGTTACCAGAATGCGTGCATCACAGTTTTTAAGAATAGCGCCGTGCCGTTGGAGATGATCTTCCATCTGTGACGGGCGGGACGGCGGGTAAATAGGCACTGGAACAGCGCCAGCTAGGATGGCACCCATGAAACAATAGAAATAGTCGCGACCAGTTGGGAGCATGATCGCAACTGCGTCCCCCTTTTGAGCACCACGATCACGCAATCCTGCGGCTACGCGTCGCGACGATGCATACAATTCGCTATAGCTCATCCCGAAGTCTGTCTTGCCAGGCTCGTGAATCATCATGTGAGTCCTCGCGCCATGGACTTCAGCATGGAATCTAATGATGTCAGCAAGAGTCTTTGCGTTAATTGCTGCACTTCGATCGTCATGATTGCTAGCTTGGCGACCGTCAGACATGACACCAGAAGATGGCAGTGACAGCGAAGGTTGCTCAGCCTGAGCTTTGCTCACAGCTCTAATAATATCATTCAGCGTCTCAACAGAAGTATAAGTCTGCTCGCCAAGATAAACACCAAAATGCCGCTCAATGCGGCCCATCAACTCCAGGCGACTGAGACTGTCGAGTCCCAAATCGCGATCCAGACTCGTTTCCGCATCAATCGTTGCAAAGCGATCCGTTGACCACTTCAGCTCAGATCCCAACGCCTGAACGATTCCCCGAATCTCACCCAGCGGCGATTCCAGTCCCGAATTCATGTTTTAGTTTACGCTCATTGCGTCAAAGCGCGCGAAATACCGTTCATGCCACCGCACAAGCTATGAATTTTTCATAGCACGTCACATGTCACAGTGAACAAGCAATTCACGTGCCGAACGTACCTTGAAAACCTTACTGCCCTGAAATTAACGACCTGTAATTCGCTTTAATGTCTGCGGAGAGACTTGCTCATAACTTGCAAACTTCATGGTAAATGTTGCTCGTCCTTGTGTAACGGAGCGCAGCTGTGTGGAATAGCCAAACATCTCGCTTAAGGCGGCGTTTGCTTCGACACACTGAAGATGCCCCTTCATCGTGACATTATTAACCTGGGCGCGACGACTGTTTAGGTCTGTCATGACGTTCGACAGATAATCATCCGGCACCATGACTTCAAGAGCCATAACTGGTTCTAACAATAGTGGAGCGGCGTCTCGAACACCGCGACGAAGAGCCATACTAGCTGCCACTTTGAACGCATTAGGATCGGGAATTTGCGGATCAAAGCGGCCATCAACCAATCGCGCCTTCACGCCAACCACCGGAAAGCCAGCTAGAGGTCCTGCCAGAAGTGACTCCTCAAGCCCTTTCTTAACCTGTTCAACGTACTGCTTCGGAAGCTTGTTATCTTTAACCTTATTTTCAAACACCAACCCACCCTCTTTAGGGCCAGGTTCAAATTCAACGGTCACTTGAGCAAACTGATTAATACCCGCACCCTCGCGACGGTAGTTTTCTTCCACCTTACCGTCTGCAGAAATCGTTTCGCGGTAGCTAACTTGAGGATTACCGACGTTGCAGTCGACCTTAAACTCGCGCTTAAGACGATCCACAATAATCTCCAAGTGCAATTCTCCCATCCCAGAGAGTAGAGTCTGGCCTGTTTCAGGGTTGAAACTAACCCTGAACGATGGGTCTTCTGTCTGAAGACGTTCAAGGGACTTCAGGAGTTTATCCGAGTCGGCTGAACTTTTTGCTTCCACAGCAATCGAAATCACAGGCTCTGGGAATAACACGCTTTCGTAACGGATAGGGTGTCGCTGATCGCAAACCGTATCACCTGTCGCAATCATTTTAAAACCGGCAATTGCTACAATTTCGCCTGCACCGACGCGCTCAAGCTCCTCGCGGTCATTGGCTTGCATACGAAGGATTTTAGATATCCGCTCGCGCTTATCGGTTCTCGTGTTTAGCACCACCTCACCGACAGCGATTGATCCGGAATACACGCGAATATAAGTCAACTGCCCGACAAACGGATCACTCATGATTTTGAACGCCAAAGCTGAAAAGTGCTCGTCTGGTGTACGCTTCCGCTTAAGTGCTTTTTCTTCATACTCCACATCCATGCCTTGAACTTCAGGAAGATCGAGGGGCGAAGGCAGGTAATCCAGAATGGCATCGAGAAGTGGCTGGACACCCTTATTCTTAAATGCGCTCCCACAAAATACGGGTACAAAGTGAAATCCAATGGTCCCACGACGTGCAGCAGCTTTGAGCTCCGCCTCTGAGATTGGCTCTCCGCTAAGGTATTTTTCCGCGAGGGCATCATCCGCATTCGCGAGCTGTTCAATAAGAAACTCACGCGCTAACGCAGCATCATCAGCCATATCAGCTGGGATATCCGTTTCATCCCACTTATCGCCTTTGGTATCACCAGCGCCCCAAATGAGGGCTTTCATTTTAACAAGATCAACCACTCCCGAAAATTGGTCTTCCGAGCCGATGGGCAATTGGAACGGAACGGGATTAGCAGCAAGTCTTTCGCGCATGGATTCGACTGAGCCATTGAAGTCAGCGCCGATGCGGTCCATCTTATTCACAAAACAAATGCGAGGAACTTTGTATTTGTTTGCTTGACGCCAAACAGTCTCAGACTGAGGCTCAACCCCACTCACTCCGTCAAATACCGCCACGGCGCCGTCTAATACTCGCAGAGAACGTTCGACCTCAATGGTAAAGTCTACGTGGCCTGGGGTATCGATAATATTGATCTGGTGGTTTTTCCAGTACGACGTGACTGCAGCAGCGGTAATGGTAATACCGCGTTCTTGTTCCTGAACCATCCAGTCGGTGGTCGTATTCCCCTCGTGAACTTCACCCACACGATGGATCTTACCGGTATAAAACAAAATGCGCTCAGTGGTCGTCGTCTTGCCAGCGTCAATATGCGCCATGATACCAATGTTACGCAGCATTTTCAGATCGGTCGGCTTTGCACTCATCGCAAGAAGTCCCTCAAGAAGTCACATTTTTTGAGCCGACAAACTAGCAAAATTGCATAAAAAAAGAGACCGAATCTTTCGACTCGATCTCCATTTTTTCTTTTTTACAACCCTCGATTCCGGTTTGGGGTCAAATGACCCCAGAAACAAGGAGCGAGGAGCGCGTGGTGCAGAGTTTACTTACGGTAAATGAGCAGCCGCGCGCGACGAGTGACAACGCTAGCGAGGCCACATCACCTCATTGCAATAAAGCACAAAGACCACCTAACCTTGCGGGGCTAGGTGGCCTTGATAGCTAGGAACGAGGAGCGC
>JBIIGV010000163.1:0-5653 GCA_044236265.1 Oligoflexales bacterium | reverse complement strand
CAGTAGCGTTTTTGGCGTAGACGGCATTGGTTTGTCCGAGGGTGGAGACTGCGTTGGCGAGGAAGGTATTAGTTCCCGCTGTCGCGGAGACGGGCGTGTTGATGGCGGTCCCAGACTGGTCGCTATAGAGGCCGATGGTGTCAGTGCCAGAGATGGAAAACTTTACGTTCGGGGTCCAGGAGACGGTAGGGTAATTGGTCGTGTCAGGAAACGCCTCGATGGTGACAGGGGTGATGACGTTGATGGTGTAGCCGAAATCCTGTGTGGATGATGTGTAGCCAGCCTTGCAGGCGATGGCTTTTATCGTCATAGAGGCCGTCACAGAAACAGTACCGGTAGCACTTGCACACGTCGGAGTCGAGTCGTCTGTCGTTCTGTGGATGACAGCATCAGTAGTTGTAGAGCTTAGAGTTACCGTTTGAGCCGAAGTATAAGTTTCGGCCACAGGAGATGCTGTGGGTGTGGCAGCGACCATGGTGTAGGTTTCCGACGCCACGGTGGAGTTTGAGTAGTTGGCCTTAATGCCGATGGCTTTGAGCGTCGTGGTGGCGGAGATGGTGATCGCTCCGGAGTAGAGGGTCTTTGTGTTGTCCGGAGTGGAGCTGTCTGTTGTGTAGTAAATGGAACTGCCCGCGGTTGCGGTAGCGAGAGTCACGGACTGGTCGTTATTGTAGGTGCCTGTAGTGACAGACATGGTCGGAGTCGCCACGGCACCGTTTATTGTATAAGCAGCAGATCCGACGCCGGAGTTGGTGTAGTTAGCCTTAACGGCGAGTGCTTTGAGAGTTTGTGAAGATGAAACGTTAATGGCCGACGTGTAGACACTGGACGACGCGGTCGGAGTCGAATTGTCGTTGGTGAAATAAATAGTCGCGCCGGCTGTAGCGGTGCTGATGGTAACGCTTTGGGCTGGGCCGTAAGATCCCGCGGCAACTGAGAATGTCGGTGTTGCGACGGCGCCGTTTATGACGTAGGCCGCCGTGGCGAGCGCGGAGTCGGTAAAGCCGGTTTTAGCCGCGTAAGCGGTAATCGTCCCAGATGCCGCGACGGTGATTGCGGCAGTGTAAACGGCAGAGTTTGCGGTCGGTGTAGATCCGTCAGTGGTGTAGTAAATGGTCACGCCTGGTTGTGTCGAGCTGATGGTGACAGACTGTGAACCTGCGTATGTTCCGGACCCGGGGCTGAAAGTCAAGGCGTCTAGAGTTCCGACTTCGACAGCTTTGATGTCATAGGTCGCAAACGTTTTTTCTGTTGTCAGCATGACAATGGACTTCACTTCGCCGGTTGTACCTGTCGGCACGGTAAACGACGCGCTGGTGTCGCTTACGACGGTCAGAGTAGAGTCTTTGGTGCCACCGTCAGCCAGGACTACGCGGGCAATGAGGTTTTCTGTGCGGATGGGAAATCGTTTACCCGACAGTATGACCGTGTCGCCAGCCTTTGGATGTGCGGGGGTGATGTCGGTTATGCGGGTCTCTTTGTTACCAGCGGCAAGTTGAACAGTAACAGAGGACTTTCCACTACCGCAGGCGTTGAGAAAAATGATCGCGAGCATCAAGACGACAAAACGTGTTTGTCTCACCCAAGTGTGGTCACTTGGCGCGGTTCGTGACTGAGTTGATAAAACGTCATGGAACACGGGACATCCCCTTCCAATCTATTAGGTTTCGAATCGGCAGAATGGGGTGCAGACTTTAGTGTGATTAGCTGTCTTCTGGGGGGCGGCATCCCTCTGTAAAATCGGATGGTTATCATATCGCGAGTGACCTGTCGTTGGGGGGACGACAGACGCCGACATAAAAGGCATTCAAATTACACAGCTCAAATTAACCACCTCAAATTAACCAGCAATATCGTCCCCAAGCCCACTTAGATTGCGACAGAACCGATTCTCCTGTCATAACGAAAACTGCTGTGTTAAGTCGCTTATCAAAACACTGGTTAGCAAATTTTGTTCTTGGGACTTTTGGAAGTAAATCCTAATCTCATAAGGGTACACTTTAGGCAGTTCGATTGAATACAAAGATTTATCCATGTGTTTGCGGTTTGTAAAAAAATCAGGAATAAGACCACCACAATGCCCTCTTTGAATCCAGTTCCAGATGGCTTTAAGGACGCCTATTTTCCTCAAGAAGTAAGTATCTTTATCGGGCCGTTAATCATGAGGGCAATACTGTTGACTTTTTGCTACCGGCTAGGCGAGACCGCAAGGCTGTATTGCGGTTTTTCAACAAAGCTATCAGCAGCAACTCTGAGCCAATAAAAATCAATATTGATAAGAGCAGGTCCAATAATGCGTGAATTGAAGGCTACAACTATGACGAAGGTGCTTACATAGAAATATTTATCTCTCGCAGGTTCGGCAGACACTAATGCAAATATCTAAATAATATCGTAGAGCAGCACCATCGCGTTATCAAAAATAAAGTTGCGCTGACTCTTGGGTTCAAAAGTTTCAAAGCCGCTACGGCGACGACTGCTTGAATTGAACTTATGCACGTGATTCGAAAGAGCCAAATGCGGAATAAAAACGGCTGTCCTCAGATGCCAGCGCTGCAATTTGATTAGCTAGCGGCTTAGCATTGATTCTCGATAGCGAGTGGTTATGCTAACTCGTATTTTTTTGCGACAGAACTCAAAGATAAAAGAGCCAAGAGTTACGGACTAGGCGTCCGCAATAGACGGAAACCAGAGGACACATTGCGGCCCCAATCATAAACCGCGTTACGAGCTGAGGAACGACATCCTTGAGCGCTGGAGCCCCAAGAGCTACCACGCATGATGCGGTCACCGCGATCGATTATATAGTCTACTGTCGATGTGAACTCCCATACGTTACCCACCATATCATAGAGTCCATTATGCACTCTAAGCGCGCCGACCGTTTGCGTGGTGCTGGCGCTACAATGCCCATAAGTAGCCCCATCGATGGTACCTGCCGCATCGACCCACTCTGTTTCTGACGGTAGCCTGTAGACATAGCCATCCCGTTTGTCAGTCAGCCGACGAGCAAAATCGTTAGCTTGACGCCAACTGACACAGGTGACTGGATGATTGTCGTCAAATACCGTTATCATTGCGAAACAATTTGTATCACGAGGAGCCACATAATTAACTGAACTATAGCTTGTCTCGATAGGAAGATTTTCTGGATAATGGCCAACAACAGCCTTCCATTGACCTCGTGTTACTTCTGTTTCTTGCATTTCAAAGGTCCGCCCCTGAACCGGTATAAAACGCATACTTAGAAAGGCGTCACTAGCGCTGCCGCTAGAACTCCCAAAGGGAAGTAGAAGTTTTGAGAACTCATCGTTATATTCATAATAAGTAAGGTCTTGTTGCTGGGCTGTCAGGTTATCACGAATAGCCAGGAGCTTTTCTAAATTTATTTTGATTGGTTCCAGTCTTTCGACCGTGGCTGCAGCCGCCTGATTCCCGGCAGCGAGAGCGTTGCGGGCATCTTGCAATGATTTCGAAACGAGAACTAAACTTGCTTGATCTCTTTGATATGGAGCAACATCGTAGGGCAGCTTTGATAGATAGAGTGACACATCCATGGACTTGAGCGTTGCATCGCTTGGGCAGTTCCTCGTGAGTGGCGGAGCTAGCGGCGGCTTACACAACTTGAGATAAACTTTACCTTGGTCTTCGTATAGGACCGAAATGCGAGCTTCCGAAGTGTTGATGATACCGATATCTTTGATTGAAGAGTCGCCCAGTTGATGCGGTGTTTTGCATGAGATGGTCCCAGGCAATAAAATTGCAACGCACAGAGTGACAGTGTGTTTCATAATATGAATTCTCCTTCTTTCGCCCCACCTGCTCGGATTCTAAATGCATCACCATGGTTCGGTTCGGAAGATGTCTACGAACATTTAGAGCATTCTATAAAAAACCGACAGAGAGATGAGAATCTAAGCAAAATAAATAATAAAATCATGGCGTTATTGATCCCGGCCTCCTAGCGTGTAAAGACAAGATGTTATTGAACCGGTGGATAAATCGATCGTGTGGGGGGGGTGCTGCCACGTTCGATATACTGTGAAAAGACGGTAGCATTCAAGATTGATCTTAAGCGATCCACGACCCCAGCTACCATATGAATATTACCCATTAGTGCTTTCAAAAATCATAACCGCGGTGAATCGATATTTAATGTTTTAGAGATAATTTATTTTAGGCGCGCAAAACTGTCTGAAAAGAAGGGTTTTGTCATGGAATCTTGCGAGGCATGCGTTCTGAATGATTTTGACAGCGATTTACCGATGCCAGTTCGTCCGCGGGTGCTTAAAGCTTATGGCTGGATAGGGAGGTCTTTCCCGGATCGAGGAGCGTCAAGCATGGAAAAATGTCGTGGCCTATAGTGGCCACTGATGGTTGCAAATAATTTTAAATTACGCGTCTTGTGACTAAGGCGCGGCCTGCTCTCGAACATACAAGATCATCACTGCGGACAGTGCAAAAAAGACACCGTCCACTGGTCCAAAGAGTGATGAGTGGTCTTCATGTTGACGCTTTGCGACTGGCATGACGACGCAGGATATTTGGCTTTTCTGCCTTCACCATCGACTCAACAGATTTCTTAAACGTTCCGTATCGTTCGCGAGCAAGTTTGAACGCAGCCGCATGCTCGACAATGGGTTCAGGATAATGAGTGCCGATGACGCATCCGACATCGTTCTGCAGGCTGCGCGGCATCTTGTGTGGTTCAGCAAGGTATTCCCTCGGAACATTCGCTAGCTCAGGCAGGTATTGCCGAATGAAATGTCCCTCGGGATCTTGGTCGATGACCTGCTTGATCGGCGAGTATATCCTTATGGTATTGATACCGGTCGTGCCAGCCTGCATCTGAACTTGACTGAAATGAATACCCGGCTCAAAGTCGAGGAAATGGCGCGCAAGGAACATAGCGGGTTTGCGCCAATGCAGCCAAAGCTGATAGCTCGCAAACGATATCAGCATGGCGCGCATGCGAAAATTGATCCATCCACCTCGGTGTAGCGCCCTCATGCAGGCATCCACCATCGGATATCCGGTTTGACCTAGACACCATGCTTGAAAGTGATCGTCATTGAACTGCGACTCCCGCATTCCATCAAAAGCACGCATGACATTCTCGAATTCAAGAGCCGGTTCGGTCTCAAGCTTCTGAATGAAGTGACAGTGCCATCTCAAGCGTGCCTCAAAAGCACTTAGCGATAAAAACCACGTCCGTTCCACGGGTAGGCCAAACGATCGCTGTTCGCGCAACTCAGCCAGGCGCGCACGGGTTGACTGATAAACCGTGCGCATTGAAATGTTGCCCCAAGCCAGGTACGGGCTAAGCCGACTGCAAACGCGGAATCCGGTCACCGGGCTAGACATGCCAAAGCTATAGGTCAATCCGCGTTCGTCGAGGAACGACCCGAGCATCTGATGGGCCCTCACTTCCCCGGCTTTAAGAGCTTCCGGTTTTGAGAATCCGTTACTTCTGATGACATCGTTATCCGGAACGCCGGTCCAAGGATATATCAACGCTTTCTGCTGGACAGTGAGTGGGAATTTCAACGCAGGAGCTGGGATTACCTCAGCTGACATGTGCTGCTCCCACCGTTCTGCCCAGCCATCGCGCGACTTAAGTCGCCTGATCACACCAAATTGTCTGGCTTCATGC
>JBIIGV010000148.1:0-6200 GCA_044236265.1 Oligoflexales bacterium | reverse complement strand
GATGTTCATTTAACCCCTCCATACGCGTTGGTTCTCATTTACAAATACTGAAACCCAAATTGATACTCGCCTATCGGAAAGACTTCTGGTAACTGAACGGGAAAATCTTGCCCATCTGGGCCCTTACAGGAGCATGCGATGACTGCCGCAGCCATAACTTGGCCAATCGTTCGAAGACGTTGCTGCGAAGACTCGTCATTCATCGGCGCTCAGATCTATATCAAGCCGTTTATCGAGCGATTTAACGATTGGCCAAGCGTTGACGACCTAAACAGTGTCTCCAAAGAGTTGCGACCAGATTTTCAATGGGTTTTTGTGGAACAAGCCGTGGTCCCAAGGCGGGCAAAATCACGTGGAGACGCATCGCTTAGCGGCTATGTTGCTCTCATCGGCACTCAGGGTAAAATTCCAGTCCGCCAACGCAGTCTTCATGATTTTCTCAATTGTTTGTCTTTTCTCATTTTTCCCATGTCGAAATTGCAGCTGAATCTACGTCACTTTAAAGAGTGCCCAAATGGATTGCTGCCAGGAGAAAACCGCACAAGAACCCAAGATCTTTTAACCGTATTTGACGAAGGCGGTGTTATCAGACTGAAAGACAACAAGGGTGATTCGGTTGATCTTATCTTTGGTCACGCCATCTACGAGCATCTTCTCAAGGGGCAAAAGGTCCGTGCCGCCCGGATCGACTTCAGAACGACAAAATATGTAACCAATGAAAATTACTGGGTTTTAAATAATGTGGCCGATCAATTATTTGCTGATTGGTTAAAAAATAGCAGTCACTGTCAGTCGAGCCATGAGTTTTCTAGTGTTTGGCTGGAGCCAAATCTTGTCGAATCCGCTCTGGACCAGCACTAGAGTTGTCTAAGCTCTCGGAATTCTTGCGGTGAGACATGGGTTTTGGTAGCCTACTAGCCTGTTTTAACCAACTAACCTCCTCAATCAGGAAGGATGGCAGCCATGCTTATTGGTGTACCTAAAGAAATAAAAAACCGTGAAAATCGTGTCGGCGTTGTCCCAGGCGGCGTGGCCCAACTTATTGCAGCCGGACACAAAGTGATTATTCAAAAGGGCGCTGGCCTAGGGGCTGGCATTCCGGACGAAAAGTTTGTCGCTGCAGGAGCTCAAATCGTCGAGACAAAGGAAGACGTTTGGGGTCGCGCCGATATGGTCATGAAAGTTAAAGAACCCATCGAGCCCGAGTACAAGCTAATGCGCGATGGTCAGATTCTTTATACCTACCTGCACCTTGCTGCTGTTCCTGAACTTGCTAAAGAATTAGTGAATCGCAAAGTTTCCGCAGTCGCATATGAGACCATTGAACTCTCCAACGGATCTCTCCCATTGCTGACACCGATGTCTGAAGTTGCTGGTCGTATGGCCGTGCAAGTTGGCGCGCAGTGTTTACAAAAGCACAATGGCGGTAAAGGCTTACTTCTAGGCGGCGTACCAGGTGTGAAGCGTGGACGCGTTGTCATTATCGGTGGTGGCGTCGTTGGTATTAACTCTGCAAAAATGGCTGTAGGTCTTGGCGCCAGTGTTACGATTCTCGACGTTAATGCTGCAAGACTAGCTTACCTTGACGATGTCTTTGGAAATAACATCAGCACACTGATGTCGAATCCAGAAAACGTTGCCACTGCAGTTCGCGAAGCTGATTTGGTTGTCGGCGCTGTATTGATTACAGGAGCAAAAGCACCTATGTTGGTCGGTCGCAAAGACGTTGCAAATATGGAACCAGACTCCGTAGTGGTCGACGTCGCGATTGACCAGGGTGGTTGCATTGAAACCATCAAGCCTACAACTCACGACGATCCGGTCTACAAGGCTGAAGGCGTGTTGCACTATGGTGTAACCAATATCCCTGGCGACGTGCCAAAGACGTCTACGTATGCTCTCACCAATGTCACTCTCAAATACGCATTGGAGCTGGCAAACAAGGGCCTCGCACGCGCACTTGAGCAAAGTGAAGCACTGCGAAAAGGACTCAATACTCATGCAGGCAAAGTCACTCACAAAGCAGTCGCAGAAGCGCTTAATATGCCTTACGCCGCTTTCTGATCAGCCAGCAGCTGTTGCCCCCAAAGGCTCCGACTTTCGGAGCCTTTTTTCTACCTTAAGTCGTAGGATACAAGTGCATGAAAGAAATAAATCTAAAAAGGGACGTCCTGAACCTTACCGTCATCGTTTCTGCTTTAGGCTACTTCGTCGATATTTACGATTTGGTTTTATTTAGCATTGTCCGTGTTGCGAGCTTAAGAGACCTCGGAGTCGCTGAATCTGAGTTACTTCCGGTAGGGGTTCGACTTCTAAACATGCAAATGACAGGCATGCTCCTGGGTGGGATTATTTGGGGCATACTCGGTGATAAGCTTGGGCGTGTTTCAGTTTTGTTCGGATCAATATTAATGTATTCGCTCGCCAACATTGCCAACGGCATGGTGACCGATGTTGAAACGTATGCTTGGCTTCGCCTTATAGCGGGAATCGGTCTGGCAGGAGAGCTTGGAGCAGCTATCACGCTTGTAAGTGAAAGCCTTCCCAAAGAAAGTCGCGGCATCGGGACGTCTGTAGTTGCAGGCGTCGGAGTGTCTGGAGCACTGCTCGCTGCGACTGTAGGCAAGTATTTTTCATGGCAGACTGCCTATATCATCGGCGGTGCGCTCGGTCTTACGCTTTTGATCTTACGCGTTAAAATGCTGGAAAGCGGCATGTTCCATCAAGTCAAAGGCGATGACGGTATCAGGCGCGGTGACGTCGCTATGTTATTCAACAACCTTGAGCGGTTCGGACGCTACATGGACTGCATCCTAATCGGCGTCCCACTGTGGTTTGTTATCGGCATACTGGTGACGTTTGCTCCAGAAATATGCAGTGCCTTGGGCGCTACGGGACCGGTAAGTGCCGGCGACGGCATTTTCTGGGCCTACGCTGGTCTTGTAGTCGGTGACATCGGTAGCGGCATCGTGAGTCAATGGTTGAAATCACGTAAGCTCACTCTTTGGATTTTTCAAATCGCTAGTGCCATCTTGATTGTTACTTATCTTTTTTCAACGAACATGCCCCCATCCTACTACTATCTTCTGTGTTTTCTTATGGGATGCTCCGTAGGCTACTGGGCGATCTTTGTAACTGTTGCCGCGGAACAATTTGGCACCAACCTTCGAGCAACGGTAACTACAACGGTACCGAACTTTGTCCGCGGAAGCGTTGTTATCATTACGACGTCGTTTGCGTTTCTAAAAGAAAGATTTGGCATCATCCAAAGCGCACTAACCGTCGGGATGGTTTGCGTTGTCATAGGATTTTTCGCTCTTCGTCGCATCAAAGAAAGCTTTGGCCGCGATCTGAACTGGGTCGAACACTAACTCTAATCTAGGGTTATCAGATGATTTGAAAGCTCATTGCGATCATTTTCACTAACCGGAAAATGACTTGCTAAAATTTCACCGCATTTATCAACGGCATTTTGCAGGCCGAGAGCAAGATCCTTGCTCTTGATACCCTGCAATATCATCTTTACGACTTCTCCCCATGTCTCAGCAGGAAGTTTTTCCGAGATCCCTTTGTCAGCCAATACGACGACCTCATGATCGTGCAACGCCAAATATAGCAAGATACCAGTTTTATTCTGCGTACGACCAATACCTGCACGATAAAATTCTAATTCCGCCCGCTGAGCTGCGAGAGCTGCAGAGTCGCTGTCATTTAGCAAAAGTCTTCGAACAAAGGACCATTTACCAATAAAAGACCCTAGTAATCCGACAGAGATAACGACCAGCCCCACAAGAAACATATCCACGTAGGACAACCAGTCACCCAAAAATGGCTCGATTGATATCAAAGTCAGTGCACCGAATATAAAGCCGCAGACCAACTCCAGGGAGCGGAGAGGAACGCTTCGTCTAGAAAGAACAACAACAATCTCTCCAGAGGTCTTTAACTCTGCTGCTTCAATCCTAGACTCAATACGACGCAATTGTTCGCTTGAAAGTAATCTGCCAAGCCAGTGAGGACTATTTTGCGGTAACTGCGTTGCTGTTATTTTGTCTTGTTCTACCATGAGCCAGAAGACCCTCCACCGCTGAATCCTCCACCTCCACCACTGAATCCTCCCCCAGAAAACCCACCACCTGATCTCCCGCCAAACCCCGAGGATCCCCAGCTGCTGCGACCAGCCCCACCCCGATAGCGATTGATTCGTCCTCCTGGAGCACCCCAAGGAGTACGTGGTCCACTTCGAATGTGTCGTATGATGTTTACTAAAATCACCAGGACAACAATAAATGGAAGAATCTTAAAATCATGGGTTGCTCGACTTCTAGTTGGATTCAAAGCAACTCTTGAAACACCAGCGGCCCCGAGATCGAACTGCTCATCTGTCTTCTGAATAATGGCGATCACACCTCGACTTATTCCCTCGTCGTAGCGACCTGCCCTGAACTGCGGTCCTATCACCTCGGAAATGATTCGTCTCGCAATCGCGTCGGGAAGATCGCCTTCTTTACCTTGACCGACCTCTATTCGCATCCTGCGATCAGAAGGCGCGATCAAAAGTAGCACACCGTCATCCTTCTCCTTTGATCCAAGCTGCCAGGTCTCGACAACCTTGATACTCACTTCTTCAATCGTAAGTCCGTTCAATGATGGCAAAGTCAAAACAGCGATCTGACTGCCTCCGTCCGATTGAACCCGTCGAAGTAGGGACTCAATCTGCTGACGTGCACTCGGAGAGATTATACCTGCCTGATCAACAACAGGAGAGGTAAGTTGTGGCACGGTAAATTCCGCCCCAAACGCAGCTGCATCCAGCAACGCCACGAGGAGAAATACGCGTGCCAAAATTTTTGTGAAACTTGTCACTTCTTAGAGCCAAAATCAACTTTAGGCGCTGACTGGATCTGCTTTAGTTCTGAATCATCCACAGTCCATTGCGGCTTCGGTTGATAGTGATAAATCAGGGAGTTGGTCCAGCTAGTAAACGGAACAGTGACTTGATTATTGAAATTTTTTATCGCCTCGATGTGACGATTACGGGAAACCGTGATGCGGTTCTCGGTTCCTTCGAGCTGTGCCTGGAGCTCACTGAAATTGCGATCAGCTTTTAACTGAGGATAATTTTCAGAGACAACCATCAATCGACCGAGGGCCTGGCTCAAACTTCCTTGGGCCTTTTGAAACTCGGCTAGTTTCTCAGCACTCATATTGCTGGGATCAATCGTAACACTTGTCGCTTTCGCGCGAGCATTGACCACCGCCTCGAGTGTTTCCTTCTCGTGACCCGCGTAGCCTTTGACGACCTCGACCAAATTTGGAATTAAATCCGAACGACGTTTATACTGGTTCGTGATCTCCGCAAACGTAGCATCTACCTCGTTCTTGGCCTGCGGAATTGATTGCAGACCGCAGCCGCTCATAAACACAGCAAAAATGACCAACAAACCAAGACGCTTCAACATAATTATCACTCCTAGTCTTTATAAATTGGCCCTTTTGCCAACGATTTTCGAACGGCTTCCACAACAAGATCAACTTCAGCTGAGGTAATTCCAAAGTGTGGGGTAAATCGAAGGGCGTTCTTACCACCGTGAATCACACCAATTCCATTCAAGCGCAGGTCCAACTCGACGCACTTCTTGCCCAACACGGTGTAACCATCTTCGTTTAACTCTACTGAAAATAAGAGTCCCGTACCTTGCACTTTTGTGATCACTCCGGGGAACTCTTTGGCAAGAGCCTCAAATTTTTTAAGGAACTCTACGCCTCGATCACAGATATTCTGCCTTAATTCAGGTGTGAGAGACGATAATACCGCACAAGCAACTTCCAAAGCTCGAGGGTTGGTGGTCATGGTGTTACCATACACGCCCTTCCTGTATAAGGAGGCCGCTGATTCTGTCAGAGCCAGAACCGATAAAGGATATTGACCCGCATTAATAGCCTTCGAGTACGACTCCATATCGGGTGGATCACAATCTTCAAACCCTGGATAATCACAAATACTCAAGTTTCCAGTGGTCCGGATCCCAGCCTGAATGGAGTCCAGGATAAGCATGGAGCCTCGCTCTTTTGTCAGCTTGCGCGCCTCATCATAAAACGCACGACTGAGCGCCATACCAGGATTGCCCTCGCCCATCACTGGTTCAATAAAAAAAGCCTCATAAAAAACACCCTCTTTGTCGGCTTTTGTAAATGCT
>JBIIGV010000044.1:0-21527 GCA_044236265.1 Oligoflexales bacterium | reverse complement strand
GATCATAGGTCTAAGAGTGAGGCGATCTTTATCGCGGTAAATGAATGCATCTATGCCGAGCGGGCCAAAATATCCGGATTTTGCCGCAATCTGACCGATCTCAAGGGCGGTCTCGCGTAAGGTTTTTTGCCATCCTTGTTGTTCGTCGTGCCATTGCTGGAGTGCAACGGTATCAAAGTCATCCATTACTCGGCCTAGAATGTGACCTCGGTATTGGCCACCCGAGGTTGTCCAAAATCGGGTTAGTCCAACAAAATGGACGTCTCCATTCTCTAGGATATCAATGTGAGCACTGAGATCGGCAACCTTGTCGAGCCAAGGCTCTGCTAAAACTTTTCCGTGTTGTTTGATTGCTGATTTCAGCCATGCGAGCTCTTTGTCTTTGGGTGAATCACTAAGGACGCGGCACATGCCACGACCTGATGTGCTAAATGGAGTTTTGAAGACAATGGCTTTGTGTCCCTGATTCTTTCGAAGATTTTCAATCGTTGCATCAATGGTTTCCAACTCCGAAACGTAAGCTCTTGGTAACGAGTCGAGCTTGAGCTGTTCTCTGATGCTGGCTGCCGTGAACTTGCTAAATAGGCACAGTTCAGACGTGGCGTCTCCTAAGTTTGGCGTCTTTAGAGGCGATAAAAGACTAGACTCCAACGGGGCAAAGTATTTTTTAGCAGCGGGGGACCATCCCCAAGGAACGAATTTGTCGATTTTACGGTTTTTCAGTCGTGAAATATCGGCATGGGCGACAAATTCCGGGACATCAAAGCCAATTGCGTTGAGCGTACTAAGAAATTGCACCGAAGGAAGTTCAGTTGTCATCACAATATCGTGTTTGTGCGCGATAAAGGACATCAGTGATTCGTAGTCGCACGCTAGCTGACGAATGCTTTGTGGTGCTGTCCAAGCTGACGAGCCTGCTTCAACCTCGCTCTCGCAGCCCGGGTTGAACATTAAAACCTTTGGAGGTCGACCTTTTGACTGATTGTGAACAGCCAGTTCATCAATAAAGTCCTCCGTTAACCCTGCAGCCCGGCGACCCTCTCGATCCAGTTGTATACCTTTGGCTCTCGCTGGTGTTATGGGAAACGTGAGCGTGTCATACCATTCTTTAAACAGGCGCTCAGTCTTTGGACGCCAGCGCTCAAACCAGACGACACCGTGTTTGACGTGGCCAATTTCCTCAAGTCGCACACGTTTCATAATTTCAGCGGTCGTTGTGTCTCCGAGCTCCGAAAATGTGGACTCATAGTGTAGAGAGAAATCAAGATTAGCTTGTTCAAAGGTCATGGACATCGCCGCGGCATACTCTAGAGGCGAAGACATGGATTTAAGTGAATTCCAAAAAAACGCATTGACCGGCGCCTCGCCAAATTTAACTCCAAGTTCGGTCATGCGCTGCAGGTATAAACGCAGATGACTTTGCTCCTCGGCCATCGTTTGCACGATGCCTTTGCGAAATCCTAGCGGTGCATCGGGCCACTTCAAAAGTGCTAGCGCCATAATTTCAAGCGCCAAAAGCTCGTGATTGGCAAAAAAATGCAGAACCATACCTCGAGAGCGGTCCTCTTGAAGGCTTGTCTTCGATGGGAAGCGGGATTTGGCACTGGCGCCCCGGCTCATCAAACTCAATTCACTCGGACGACCAGGTGCATCGGGGATTGTGGTTAGCGGGCTGACGGTGGACGTGTCCAGCTGCACGGAGATTGATGGAGCTTTCAGCTTGTCTTCCAGCGATGAGGAAAACAGCACTAACTCCGCGAATGATTTGATAGTTTCAGCAGTTGCACCCATAAGTACCCGGACTCTATAACATATTGTTTATGATGCAAATAAAATAGTGCTAGGATCTGCAGCCTTGAATTTATTGTAGTGTCACTTATTGTTTTAAGTATCCAGGGAGTTTGCCGTTGATCCGGGTTGAAAGCCTAAAAAAGTCATTTGGTTCGAAAACGATTTTGAACGGCGTGACATTTCACTTCCCCGAAGGTGAGCGTCTTGCGCTCGTCGGGGCGAACGGGGCTGGGAAAACCACTCTCCTGGATATTTTAACCGGTGTCGCGGAAGCTGATTCTGGTCAAATTTTGAAGCCTAACCGGTTGAGGCTAGGCTATCTGCCCCAAGAGCCCAATCCAACACCCATGACGTCAGTCATTGAAGAAGCCGTTATTGGGGGTGATGGTTACATCCAATCACTTGTACGTCGCCATCGTGCTGCACTGCAGGAGATGACTGCGAACTATTCCGAAGCAAGTCACCGGGCTTGGGAAATGCTCGATGAGGAGTATAAAAGTGAAGGCGGTTACTCTCTGGAGTCAGAGGCGATGTCGATTCTCTCCGGTCTTGGTTTTCACGGTGGAATGATTGCGAAGGACCCTAGCGAACTCTCGGGTGGTTGGCGCATGCGCCTTGAACTGGCTAAAATATTTCTCAATAAGCCAAACTTTCTGGTGCTGGATGAACCAACGAACCATTTGGACTTGCCGAGTTTGGTTTGGGTTGAAAAATGGCTCCAGAGCTTCAAGGGTACTTTGCTTTTTGTATCCCATGATCGAAGTCTGCTAAGACGCTTACCAACCAGTACGCTCCATTTGCAGAATGGAGTGTTGACGAGATACTCCGGGAATTTTGATTCATTTCTAGAGCAGCGTGAAATGCAGCAGGAGCTGGTCGCTGCGCAAGCAGACACCTTGCGTAAAAGACGTGAGCATCTAGAGTCATTTGTGACTCGCTTTGGCGCTAAGGCAACCAAAGCAGCGCAGGCCCAATCAAAAATGAAAATGATTGCGCGAATAAGAGATTTGGAGTCTGACGTTGTTGGTGAAGAGGATGTGGATGCAATGCACGTCGAGATTCCCTTGGGTCAGCCATCCGGCCGTTCTGTGCTTTCCATCAAAGATGGTGCAATTGGCTATTCTCAGCCCCTCAGTCGTGGCATCAATCTTTTAGTGGAGCGCGGTCATAAAGTTGCGGTTATCGGTGCTAATGGGATTGGCAAATCAACATTACTGAAGACCGTTGTGGGAGATATCGGGGCGCTCAATGGAAGTTTTGAAATAGGGCACAATGTTCGACTAGCTTGGTTTGCTCAAGATCAACTCTCCACCTTGAACCCTGAAAAAAGTATTCTCGAGAACACCTTGGATGCGTCTCCGAGAGCCACTCAAGGCGTGGTACGCAACCTTCTTGGAAGTCTTCTGTTTCGAGGAGATGACGTTTATAAGAATGTAAAGGTGCTTAGTGGTGGTGAAAAAGCGCGGGTGGGTTTGGCTCGACTTCTGATGCAAGAGGCGAATTTTTTGGTGCTGGATGAACCAACAAACCATCTTGATATTTCGTCGTGCGAGGTGCTGTCACAGGCAATTACGGATTTTGAAGGAACGGCACTATTTGTTAGTCATGATCGTGAATTTATTGACTCGGTTTGCACACACGTCTACGCCATGCTTCCTGACGGCAGAGGGAGACTGTTTGAAGGTAAGCTGGCTGACTATGAAATGATGGCTGACAAGTCGGGATTTCCAAATGTCCTTAGTGTGCAGGCAACATCCGCTCAGCAAACTGATAAAAATCCAAGAACTACTTCGCCAACTCCAGAAACGTCAGCGAAGATTTCTGAGCAGGAAGTTAATCGGCTAAAGAAAGAGGCTCAGAAGAATCAGAAAAATGTCGAAAAATTAGATTTAGAGATGTCTCGTCTACAACGACTGATCGCAGATTGTGACTCTCAGATGGAGCAGTGTCATTCAGACTTTAATCGAGTAGCAGCCCTATCGGATGAGAAAAGGGGTTTTGAGCAGCAACTTGCTGAATATGAGGAAGAATGGCTCGATCTTTCTGAAAAAGTCGAATCAGTTCGCCAGACTCTTATGGCATTGGGGCGAACACTATAAACTTTGATAAATTTCGATAAAATACATCTGCCCGCCTAGATTAAAAAAAATTTAAAAAAACCACCGAAAGACAATGAGGTTCATTGGTCACGCCAGCCCTCAAGATCTGCATGGCTTCTTCTGGTCGCGACTTCGGGTTGGTCCGCCTGCGGCCGCATTGGATTGATGGTTCTACCCGGACTAAACTATAGATAGGTTTTCACCGATGCCTCGTCCAAATATCGAGACCATTTTAAAGCGGTCTTGATGAGCGAAATCTAAGGTGAATTTTTAGATTGTGTACGGAGGACTTATGGAAGAGCTTCTCAAAATTCCATCAACCAAGCAGGCCCCAGGTCTCGAGTATTTCGGGATGTTGGAAAACGCTCCTATCAATGTCCTCTATTGCGACTTGAACATGACCATTCAATACGTCAATCCAAAAAGTCTTGAGACTCTGACGTCAATCGAAAAATGGCTACCAGTCCCGGCAAAAAAGGTTCAGGGCAGTACAATTGACATCTTTCACAAGCATCCGCTGCATCAGCGGAAGATGCTTGCTAATGATAAAAATCTTCCCCACAAAGCCGTGATAAACGTTGGTCCCGAAAAGCTTGAGTTGTTGGTGTCTCCAATTTACAACAATAAAAAAGAATACTCGGGCATCATGGTCACTTGGGACGTAGTCACCCAGAAGATTCTGGATCAAGAAAATCTTGCGCGCATTTACTCCATGATGGAAAACGCACCAGTTAACATCATGTATTGCGATCGCGATCTAAATATCCAGTACCTTAACCCTAAAAGCCGCGACACTCTCAGGATGATTGAACGACACCTTCCAATTTCAGTGGATAAGGTGGTGGGTGCGAATATCGATGTTTTCCATAAAAATCCGGCGCATCAGAGGAGGATCCTAGCAGATGACCGCAATCTTCCTGTCCAAACCGTAATTTCGGTCGGTCCGGAGAAGCTTGATCTTCTCGTGAATGCAATTTATGACACAAATAAGAATTTCATCGGGACCATGGTGACATGGGATGTGGTTACGAAAAAGATCGAAAACGAAATTGAACTTGCCCGCATTTACTCGATGATGGAAAACGCGCCGATCAATATTATGTGTGCTGACCTGGATTTTAAACTGCGTTACCTGAATCCAGCGTCTGTTAAGACGCTCCGGACATTGGAGAAATATCTTCCAAAACCCGTTGACCAACTCGTTGGACAGTCGATTGATATTTTCCATCGAAGTCCTGAGATTGCGCGCCGGATTACGAAAGACGATAAGCAGTTACCATATGTGGCTAAGATTAAGTTGGGGCCTGAAACTCTGAAGCTGCTAGTCGCACCAATGTACGACAATAACAAATCCTATATCGGACCGATGGTCACTTGGGAGGTTATCTCATCGCAGATGACGCTTGTTTCCGAGATAACGGAAGCTAGTCGGATGTTGTCCGCCGCCGCGGCCGAACTCAATGCGACTGCAAGCCAGATGACTATGAATGCTACTAAGTCCACAAAAGAAGCAAGCCAGGTAGCTGGAGCCTCTGAAGAAGTCTCTCGTGGTGTGCAGACCGTAGCGACGAATACTGAAGAAATGAGCGCATCAATCGCAGAGATTGCTCGTAACGCGAATGAAGCATCAGTGGCGGCCAACTCAACGGCTCGTCAATCTGAGGTGACGAATACCACCATTAACAAGTTGGGTCAGTCTAGCTTGGAAATCGGAAATGTTATAAAAGTCATCTCGTCCATCGCGCAGCAGACAAACCTTTTAGCACTGAATGCGACAATTGAAGCTGCTCGTGCGGGAGACGCGGGACGCGGATTTGCGGTGGTTGCGAACGAGGTCAAGGAGCTTGCTAAGCAAACGGCTCAAGCGACGGAGGACATTACGAATAAAATTGGCGGCATTCAACGAGATACATCGACGGCTGTGGATGCAATTGGAAGTATCTCTGAGAGTATCCGTAGATTAAACGGAATTGCATCTGCCATTGCAGCCTCTGTGGAAGAGCAACAGGCAACTACTAACGAAGTGGCTCGTGTCGTTCAGGAGTCCTCTCGCGGCGTACAGTCCATCTCGGAGAGCGTCAAGGTGGTTTCACTGGCGTCAAGTGAAACTCAGATCGGTGCAGAGCAGGTTCTTCAGGCCGCACGCTCATTGGGAGATTTGTCAGAGAAGTTAGAGAGCTTGGTCAAAAAGATTCAGGTGTGATTGTTCTGAAACAAAAAGGGCTGGCAATATTTGCCAGCCCTTTTTTTGTTAATCATTAGGATGACAAGTGTGATGGTTGGCCTGTGGATTCAAGAACATTAAACCACAGTTCTCCTGCCGGGTTGATTCTTTGGCGACCAGATATCGCGTGAAACGGTACATGCGTCATACGTCCATGCCAAAATCCTACCAGCATACCTGTTTTTCCTGCCATAGCCGCGTGAACCGCGTTCTGAGCAAGACGTGCACAGAAGAGTTGATCGCCGGCATTTCCGCAATGTGCGCGGATCAGGTAGCTGGGGTCAATGTATTTTAGTGTCATGGGAATATTTCTATTTTTGAAGTGCTCTCTGATTTTGTCACGCAAATAGGTTCCGATATCGCCAAGCTTTATATTTCCGCTAGCGTCAGTCTCCCGCTTCTGATCTTTTTCGAAAAATTTTTGACCCGCTCCCTCTGCGACAACAATCACAGCGTGCTCCCTTGCAGAAAGACGCTTTTCTAGTGCAGAGAGGAGTCCTCGAGGTCCCCCTAGGTCAAAATCGACTTCAGGAACGAGACAGAAATTTACGTCACCCGACGCTAATGTTGCATTGGCCGCGATGTAGCCCGATTCCCGACCCATGAGTTTGACGAGTCCAATTCCGTTATGGACGCTTTCTGCCTCCACATGAGCAGCTTTTACCGATTCGACAGCAATACTAACAGCGGTTTCAAATCCGAATGTTCGTCGTACCCAAGGGATGTCGTTATCGATGGTTTTTGGTATCCCAACGATGGCCACTTTTTCGCCGCGTCGCTGTAGTTCTTTATTAAGCGCCGCAGCACCGCGCATAGTGCCGTCTCCGCCGATGGCAAAAACGATATTGATACCTTTTGCAATGAGTGAGTCGGCAATTTCCTCCGTAGGAGGTGAACCTCTTGATGTTCCGAGAATGGTGCCTCCTTGGGTGTGGATTTCTTCCACATCATCCGGAGTCAGACCGATGAAGTGATCGGCTTTTTCCTTTGCAAGGCCCTGATAGCCTCCTTTAATTCCCTCTATGTATCTGCATCCATAACGATGCCAAAGTTGCATGACAACAGCGCGAATCACGCTATTGAGGCCTGGACATAGCCCGCCGCAGGTTAGAATTGCAGCTTTGACTTTGTCAGGCTCAAAGAAGATCTTTTCCCGTGGGCCGCCCACTTCAAATGCTTCTGGTTCATCTCCACGTCGAATTTGATCAAGCAGTGTCGTAAGGTTGGGCTTTAGGGCCATCAGGTCATTGTCACTGGTGAATGCCCCTGTATCAGGCAAATTTATGGGGGAATCCCATAGACAGGGTCCCAGTGTCTCAATTGAAAATCCTTTTGTTGCAGGCATGATGTCACACTCCCTTGGCCAGAAAACAAACATCAATTTCAGTAGTTTAGCATGGATTGGCCCTTGGCAGAAGGCGTATGGACAAGGCAAACCGGAGCATGATAGAAGCCGCCTACCGGAGACGGCAGTTGGCAAGGGGGTCTTGGGTTTGGATGCATTGGCGCAAATAACAGAATCAAAGCCAGAGAGCGTAAGTTTTCTGGGTTTGACAATAGACGATGCGGGGCAGCTTTGTGTTAAGTCGGGCGCGTCTCCAATGCACGCTCGGGATTTATTTCGTGCAGTCTACAAGGACAATCAGTTAAAGCCTTGGGAGAGACCCGGAATTCCAAAAAAATTGGCCTCTGACTTGGCCAACGGATTTCAATTAACTAACTTGAGAATTCACAGTGAGAATCAAAGCCGTTACGATTCCAGTGTCAAATTTCTTGTCGAGCTTGAAGATAAGTCCCAAATCGAGATGGTCCTGATGCCTGAGGCAAAGCGAATCACACTGTGTGTCAGCTCTCAGGTCGGATGTGCCCAAGCATGTATCTTTTGCCATACAGGTCGAATGGGGCTTAAACGAAATCTTAGTGCGGCAGAAATTGTTGGCCAAGTCTGGCTTGCAAATCATTGGATTTCCACCCATGGTGACTGGTTGCTTAAGTTAGGTCTTCCAGCTCATCAAAAAATCTCCAATATCGTATTTATGGGCATGGGTGAGCCATTGGATAATCCAGAGGCCGTTGGGAAGGCGATTAGTATTTTGATTGATCCCTTTGGCTATAACCTTGCGAAACGTAAAATCAGTGTCTCGACTGCTGGTCATATGGACGGACTTGATCGATTGTTGCGTTTACATCCTGATGTGCGGTTGGCTATCTCTGTTCACTCTGCCTTTGATCATGAGAGATCAAAAATTATGCCAATTAATCGCAGGTGGCCGCTGACAGATCTAATAGCGAAGCTTAAAGACTTGCCGACACACAAAGAAAATGGATTGTTGTTGCAATATACACTGATTGCTGGCGTGAATGACTCGATAGAACACGCTCGTGAGCTGATTCGTCTGGTGGACGGGATGAATGTAAAAATAAATCTCATTCCTTTAAATCCGGTCGGCCCCTCGCGCTTAAGTAGCCCTAATGTCGATAGGCTTGAGGCATTTCGTGATGAAATCTATCGTGCTGGCCATCGTGTCATGGTTCGCTACAGTAAGGGACAAGACATCGGCGGTGCGTGCGGCCAGTTGGTTGTTTCCCAAAAAGACGCCTAAATACCTTTCAATTAAGTTCGTTCGCAAAGAGTTCCTCGGGGCTTATTTTTTGCAAATAACCGAATTATTTAAGAAAAACGGCAAATGAGACGAAGGACTAGCTGAGGTTCTGTACTTTGTGGAGGAATCATAGTGTCTAGCGTCCAATCGCCAGCGCTGTCCTATAACGCGCAGCAGTACCGCGTAAAAATTTCGTTTACGCGCGCTGATGCTTTGCGTTCCTCAACTCCTCCAGCGGAGATGATACTTCGCGCCAAAAAGAAGTTAGACGCGATCAAGTCTGAGGGCAAAATTGACTTCTATCAAGTTTACGAGGACAAACTTGCGAGCGTTTGGGATGCAATCCGTCATGCCACGGATCTTCCAGAAAATTATCGTGTACAAATTACGCTTGCCGCGGGTGCTCCAGCGATCGAAGGGCTTAAGGTATTGCATTCTCCGCCACCAAACTCTGGTGTTTTAGTCTCTCTTGAAAATCCAATTGATCCAAACATAATCCAAAGAGAGTGGGTCAAGACGACCATTCTGAACGCAGCTAATAAATTTAAAATTGATGGCGGTCTCTTTTTGCCTCAGCTTCAATCTGCACTGGTTAGAATTTTTTCGGGTGAAAAAGTCGAAAATTTCCTTGTTTCTGCTGCAACAGCGATGCCAGACGTTCATCTTGATGGCAAGCCATTTTCCGTTATGGCCAACAAATCGCGCGGCGAGGTCGTTGTATTCGTTGCCGATGTCGTGGCTGTACAGAATGATCAGATTTTGGAAAACATTTGCTCGATGGTCCGACAGTCCATTGAAAAGTTAAAACTCACCGGTATCGCACGGATGCGTTTCATAAAAAGCGATATGATTAGCTGTATCAAAGAGTCATTGCATGGTCCGGAGCGATTTGGGTATGGAACGCCGATGGCCGTTCTCGCAGCTATTCCGGTCGACGCAGACAAAGCTAGCACAATTAAAATACCTCCAAGACGCTATCTGACTCTTAAGGTAAGTGAAGATAAGATGTCGGCTGCAATTATCCTGTTTGATTTGAAAACCTATAATGAACCTGGTTTTGTCATGACAAAGGAATTCCTAGAAGAGCAACTACAGCTTAATGGAATCAAATGTGGCGTTAATGATGAAATTTTCGCCGAGTTAGAGGAGTTATTTTCTAAACGGGGAAATCTAAATAATAAAGTTGCTGCCCGCGGATGGACGCCTCTTGCCGGGTCGGAGCCTTATTTGCATATGGTCTATAAAGACGCTCCATCGGTTGGCGACGACTCTGGTCCGATAAATATTCGTGATGCGCAGCAGCGAATGATTGTTCAAAAAGGTCAATTTTTCGGTGAAGTTCGTTATGCAAAACCTGCCGAAACCGGGATGACTGTTCTAGGCCAGGTTCTACCCGCGCCAGATGGTCCCCCGCTTGCAGTCAATGTTGGTGAAGGCGTGGAGGAACGGTCTCCTGGTAAGTTCTTCGCGCTGAGTGATGGGGTGCCTAAATTTGAAGAGAATAATTTATCAATTATGACTGTTTTGGTTCATGAAGGTGATGTGAACCTGAAATCAGGAAATATTTATTTCGACGGACCGGTTGAGATTAAAGGGACCGTTGACGTTGGTTCGGTGGTTCGAGTTCGAGGTCCTCTGAAGATTCACGGATCTATTATTGGAGCTTACGTGTCGTCCCGAGAGCCAATTGAGGTTGTTGAAAGTATCGTTACCGGGGAAAAAGGAAAAGTTACTTGCGCAAGTCACATCAAGGCAGATTTTATCGAAAACAGTAATATTGAGTGTGATGGTACCCTTACAGTGAATCGCTCTCTTATTAGCAGTAATGTCGTCGCCGGTCCTTTTATAAGAGCGCTCGCCGGAGATGGCGTCGTCGGTGGTGGTACGATTGTCTGTCGAGGTTTGGTGCTGTCTGCCAACGTAGGATTTGCCAAAGGTGCCAGGACGATCTTTAAGGTTGGCGTCGATAACAAAATCATGAGACGCATCGGTATTCGTGAAAAGCGGGTATTAGACTTACAGGACTCACAAGATCGCTATAAGAATGAATTCCGTGAGCTTGCTCAGAAGCGTGCAAACCAGCTGACTGCAAAGCACAAAAAGCAGAAAGAGCAACTTAAAAAGAAGATGGCTCAGATAAGACCCATGATCGAGAAAGCCGCCCTCCAGCTTGAAGAAGTGAAGGCGACGATGACATACAGTAACGATGCAATTATCGCTGCAAGCAACCTCTTTGCTGCAAACTGCACCATTGAAATTGGTGGGCAGGGTTTTGTCATGGAGGTCGATATGATCGCTGCCGCTGTCATTGCTAAGTTGGTTAGAGATACTCACCTCGTCACATTTGATGAAATGAAGAGTGAGATTGAGCGTAAACTTGGAGAAGCTCCGAGTGCCTCTCCTGAAGAAGAGAAGAAGGCTAGCTAGATTATTGAAACAAAAAACCCACTGCATCTGTGCTGTGGGTTTTCTATAAATTTGGTCAACGTCTAACGATCAATGCTGATGTTGACCGTCCGCGCCGTGGGCATGGCCGTGCGCAACTTCTTCTTTGGTCGCTTCGCGCACCGTGTCGATTTCAACGTCAAAGATTAACTTCTGTCCAGCCAGAGGATGATTGGCATCAAGAGTTACAGAATCGATAGAAACCGCGGTGACAGTTACGACTTCGCCGTTTGGTCCGTGGAACATGTCGCCAACCTTGACGTCGCCTTCTGGCAATTGGTTGCGCTTTACGTTCAAGATGCGGCCTAGGTCTCGTTCCCCGTAAGCATCTTTGGCTTCAACTTCAACGCGACGCTTGTCACCTTTTAGCATTGTGACCAACACGCTCTCAAGGCCTGGAATGATCTGTCCCACGCCAGTCATAAACGCTAGCGGCTCGTTGGCTTCGGACTGATCAAGGGTCGCGCCGCTGACATCAGTAAGTTTATAATGGAATGCAATGACTTTATGGGACATGGATGACTCCTATATAAGATCCGTCACCCTAACAAATGGATATCGATCAGTCACCTAAATAAGCCTTACGGATTTCGTCTGATTTTAACAAATCCGCAGCTGCACCATGGGTTTTGATCATTCCAGTCTCGAGGACAATTCCGTAGTGGGCGATTTGAAGGGCTTGTAAAGCGTTCTGCTCCACTAAAACAATTGTCATCCCCGTTTTGTTGATATCTGTAATAATCTCAAAGATTTTCTCGATAATCTGGGGAGCCAGTCCAAGGCTTGGTTCGTCTAAAAGCAGCAATTCAGGCTGTCCCATGAGAGCGCGAGCCATAGCAAGCATCTGCTGCTCCCCGCCAGACAGGGTTCCGGCCAACTGGTGACGCCTTTCTTTGAGACGAGGGAAAAGCTGGTAGCCATGATCCATATTTGCTTGGTAAGCCGATTTGTCAGGCGCGGCCCATGCGCCCAGGTCCATATTCTCTTCAACAGTAAGATTCAAAAAAATGCCTCGCCCCTCTGGGGCCTGACATAATCGCTTGCGAACGATCTCATGCGCCGGTAGGCCAGCTATATTTTGACCCTTGAAAAGAATTTCTCCACTTTTAGGTTTTACAAGTCCAGAGATGGCCCGCAATGTCGTGGATTTGCCAGCACCATTGGCTCCGACAAGGGTAACGATTTGTCCGCGCTTCACGTCGAAACTAATGCCGTGAAGCGCTTGGATGATCCCGTAGAAAACATTTACATTTTGAAAACTGAGAATGCTTTCATTTTGCGTGGTCATGAGTGGCCGCCTTACCCAAGTATGCTTCAATCACCCGCGGATTCTTCTGGATCTCGGATGGTACACCTTCTGCGATTTTGACTCCGTAATCAAGAACAGCAATCCTCTCGCAAATACCCATGACAAGTTTCATGTCGTGTTCAATTAGGAGGATGGTCGCGTTGAACTTTTTCCGAATGTCGCGAATCGTGTCCATCAGTTTCGTCGTCTCGTGAGCATTCATGCCTGCAGCAGGCTCGTCTAGTAGCAGCGTGCGTGCTCCAGTCGCAATCGCTCGGGCTATTTCAAGGCGCCGTTGATCTCCATATGGAAGACTTGCGGAAAGTTCGTCGCTGCGATGCTCGAGCTTAAAGATTTTCAGTATTTCAATCGCCGCGTCTTGCTTGGCGGCTTCGTTATCCAGCATCGACCGCGAATGTATAAGAGTAGGTAGCAGATTATACTTCTTGAATGATGGATTTTGATCCATAGCGACGAGTAGGTTTTGCAAAACTGTTAAATCTTTGAACAGGCGAATGTTCTGAAAAGTTCTGGCAACACCAGTGCGAGTGATCTCGAATGGTTTTTTCCCATCAACACGATGGCCTGTTGGGCCGTGAGTGATTGAGCCAGAAGTCGGTTTGTAGACACCAGTCAGCATGTTGAAAACAGTCGTCTTGCCGGCGCCGTTTGGGCCAATTAATCCAAAGATACTACCCAGTGGGATTTCCAAATTGAGTTCGCTGACAGCTTTTAAACCGCCAAACATTATTGTTAGATTTTCAGCTTTGAGCGCGAAAGAGGGGTTCATGTAAGGTCCCCTTTGACTTTTTTGCGTCCTCTAAAGAGGTCGCCGATTTCTTTGGTACCAAAAATCCCCTTTGGCCGGGCCAACATCATAATGATGAGGACAAGTGCATAAATCACCATCCGTAGGTCCACTCCGGTATATTGCTGCAAAGGGCGTAAAGCTTCCTTCAACACAGTCAATACAATTGCCGCAACGACGCTACCAGAAATAGAGCCCATCCCTCCAAGAACGACCATAATGATGACTTCAAAGCTACGATTGAAATCAAAGGTGCCAGGGTTCAGCGTTGTGAGGTAGTGCGCAAAAAGTCCCCCTGCAACACCAGCAAAAAATGCGCCCATGGCAAATGCTCTGACTTTGCCTTGTGTTGTATTCACACCCATCGCTGTTGCAGCAATTTCATCTTCGCGAATCGACTGTAGGATGCGTCCATGAGCTGAGTGGACCACTCTCCAAACGCAGAACACCGTGATAACAACAAATGTGAAGACCCATCCAAAATTTGTAAACTGCTTAATCCCGGATAAGCCACGAGCTCCACCTACCGCGTCTGTGTTCAGTAGGATGACACGAATAATCTCACCAAATCCTAAAGTGACAATGGCTAGGTAGTCACCGCGTAATCTCAATGACGGTAAACCAACGATGTATCCAACAAGAGTCGCCGCGACGCCTCCTAATATGAGGGAACCAAAGTAGAAAATAACAGCCGTACCCAAAAGTTCGCCCGTTACGGGGTCAATCATTAAATCCGGGCGATGTTCAACAAGGCTGGTTGTCAAAAATGCAGATAAGTAACCGCCGACGGCCATAAAACCTGCATGCCCCATGGAGAACTGGCCCGTGAAACCGTTAACGAGATTCAAGCTCACAGACAATATCACGTTGATGCCAGCCAGCACTAAAATCTGAAAAATGTAGGGACTCAGCATTGATGGTAGAAGGTAATCAAGAGCCCATGTCCCAGCGATGGCGAGAAGCCACCAGCGTAAGCTCATGAGGCCCGCGTAGGATTTGGTTTTATCGATCTGGTTTGACAGTCCCATGTTGCCTGACCCTGTCTACACTTTTTCAGTGCGATGGACGCCCAGAAGTCCGGACGGTTTGACAAGAAGAATTAGAATCAAAATAGCAAAAGCCAAAGCGTCCTTGTAGGTCGGCGTTCCGTAGCCAGACAACAGAGCTTCAGCCAGACCCAAAATAAAAGAACCAAGCACCGCCCCTGTCACGTTACCGATTCCGCCCAAAACAGCAGCGCAAAAGGCCTTGAGTCCAGGTAGAGATCCCATGAGTGGTTCAACTTTTGGGTAGGTCATGCCAACCATCACTCCAGCGGCTCCAGCCAAGGCTGAACCAAGCATGAACGTAGCGGCAATCACACGATCAGTGGGAATACCCATTAGGCTTGCTAGGTCATGATTAAAGCTGACTGCGCGCATAGCCCGACCTAAACGTGTGTGGAAAATGATGTGTCGTAAAATGAGCATCAACACAATGGCTGTAACGAAAACAAAAACTTGGAGAGGGTTGATCACCAAAATATTTTCATCTGTTCCAAACGTCCAGGACTCAAGGTTTTCAAACAGGTCAGGGTATGCCTTTGGATCGGATCCAAAAACAATTTGTCCTGAGTATTGGAAAAACAAAGAAACACCAACAGCAGTGATCAAAAGATTAATACGTGGTGATGAACGCAGTGGGCGGTAAGCGAGACGCTCAACACACAGGCCAACCAGTGCGCAGACGACCATCGCAATTAGAACGATCACAATAGACGTTAGTATCGCAGCTAATGTGGAGGTTTGATCAGGCGCTCCATTCAGCAATCTATTGAATAGTTCACTGATTTGAGCGCCTGCAAATTTGGAGGTGTAAAGCCCGGTAAATGCGCCGAGCATGTACACTTCACCATGTGCAAAATTGATCAATTGCAGGATGCCGAAGACCATGGTGTATCCCAGCGCAATCAACGCATACGTTCCCCCTTGGGAGAGTCCGTTGATCAAGTACTGGATAAATTCTGCCATGGTCGATCTCGCGTAAGTTGGTTAGCCAGTCAATAGTTTCAGAACTGGTTTCTTACGGATTAACAGTCGACTTGTAAAGGAATTTTCCATCCTTAACTTCAAGCACTACAGCTGGCTTGCTGGCGTTCCGTTTCGCATCAATTGTGATCCTCCCGGTTACTGCTGGGAAGTCTTTAGTTTGAGCAATGGCGTCACGAATTTCAGTAGAGGATAGTGACTTGGTCTTTTCCATGGCTGCGAACAAGACCTTAGCGGCATCGTAACCCATGGCCGCTAGCCCATCAGGCACCTTGCTGTATTCGGCTTTGTAACTTTTGATGAAATTTTGAACAGATGGAGCCTGGTCTTCTTGGCTATAGTGGTTTGAGAAGTAGCTGTTATTGAGTGACTTGCCGCCGATCTCAAAAAGTTTGGTTGAGTCCCAGCCGTCTCCGCCCAGCAGTGGTGCTTTGATTCCTAACTTTCTAGCCTGCTTAGCGATAAGTCCAACCTCCGTGTAGTAGCCAGGAATAAAAATCGCATCCGGCTTCTTGGCGCGAATTGAAGTGAGCTGGCTGTTGAAGTCTACTTCGCCCGAGCTATAGGACTGATCTACCACGATTTCCCCACCTGATTGCTTGAATGCTTCGGTGAAGAAATTTGAAAGTCCCACAGAATAGTCACTTTTTACATCTCGTAAAATGGCAACGCGCTTCGCCTTCAGTTGCTCAGCGGCAAACTTTGCCATGACTTTGCCTTGGAATGGGTCGATGAAACAAACGCGGAAAATGTAATTACCGATTTCAGTGACCTTTGGATTTGTCGACGAAGGGCTAATCATGGGGACTTTGTTTTGTTGAGCGATAGGGGCCATTGCCATTGATCGTGAAGATGCAACCTCTCCTAAAATAGCCATGACCTTGTCTTGAGTCACAAGCTTTGTTGTGGCTACTGCTGCTTCTTCTGGTTTTCCCTGATTGTCTAAATTGATGAGTTCTATCTTTTTACCTTTGATTCCACCTTTGGCATTTTGCTCTTTGACAGCAAGAGAGATGCCCTCATGAGTCGACAAGCCGAATGTGGCCTCTGATCCACTCATTGAACCAACCTCGCCAATTTTAATCGTGGAGGCAAAAACAGGTGACGCCGTCATGGCAACGGCACAAAGAATCGAGAGTCTGCTGGCGAAAAACATTAGAAATTTCCTCCGGTTGTAACGTTTTGCTCAAGATATCACAGGGTTTTTGCCGAAAGCACTATGTATTTTTGGCAGCAACACTAAATTTTTGTTCACATTTTATGCAGAACGTCTCTTCAATAATTTACTCAATTCGCGAACGTCCCCTGACAGTTGCGATAACGCTGTCAATGGTCGTGCATTTTATGACGGCTACCGCTCTTAATATTCTGACATCGCGTCCGCAAAAGATTGAGTTTCAGCCTGTCAAAGTTCGTATTGCGGAGCCTGTTCCGAAGGAGATCCCACCGCCTCCCAAGAAGAAGGAACCCCCAAAAAAACAGACGGCTGCGCCGAACCAACAGGTGGCCCCTCAGACCCCAGTGACCGATGTGCCTGTCCAGGGTGTGACCAAGGATTCATTATCTACCGAGGGCACTATGGCCGCTCCCGTTGGTAACACTCTGATGGCGGAAGACAGCGGAAAAAGACTGAAGGACGTGGAGGCCTTGCGTGGTGATATGTCGGCGCCGGCAAAACTTATCGCAAGTACGATGGTGACACCTCCTTATACTGAGGACGCATTGGACGCGATGATTCAGGGCTCTTTCATTGTCGATGTTTACGTCGGTTTAGATGGAACGGTTCGAGAGGCGGAGCTTCGAAAAAAAATCGGTTATGGAATGGACGTACGAGTGATTGATGCAGTCAAGGGCTCAAAGTTTATTCCTAGAAAAAACAGATTTGGAGTGGATGAGGAAGGGTGGACAGAGCTCAAATTTACGCTGGTTATACCCTGACGCTGCGAAGAAGTGCGTCGATCGAGGCCCTCTATATGTCAAAACTAAATCTAGCTTTTTATGAATTAATCAAAAGCAATTCTCCGTAGGTTTAGCCCCGTGTCTCATATGTCTTCGGCAAGACCCGATAACCAATGAGATACGGGGATCAGCCGCGACGGGAGGATTTTGTGAGCCAGCCTGCCAAATTAAAAGTACTCATTGTCGATGACGAAAAAGAAATTGGGCAACTGATCAAGGAAACCATAGACCCGCTTTATGACGGTGTGCTTGCGTGCTCGGGCAAGGAAGCTCTGAGTATTCTTAAAAAAGACGCGTCTTCGATGGTCTGCATCGTCTCAGATTATAATATGCCGGATATGAATGGAATCCAGTTGAGACAGTCGTTGCCAGAACGTTGCATGGAAATACCTTTCATTCTGCTGTCAGGCTATATTACCAAAGAAGATGCACTAGCCGGCTTGGATGCAAAAATTTCGGCGATGATGCCGAAACCATTTGATCCAGCAGAGCTCATTGAGCTTGTGAAAAAGCACGCTCAAGCGCGTGAATCAACGATTCGTGAGCGCGTTATGCTTGAGCAGATTTTTATAGAAGAGGCATCTTCAATCATCGATGATCTTGAGCCTCTAATTATGTCGCTTGAGCAGCGCCCAAACGACATTGATACGATCAACACTATTTTTCGATTGGTCCATACAATTAAAGGATCAAGTGGTGTCCTTGAATCTTCCCATGTGCGCATGTATGTGCACAAATACGAAGATCTTCTTTCAAAAATGAAAAGCGGATCCGTAAAAGTCACTCCGGATGTGGTGTCAATATTGCTTCAAGGTTTTGATGTTGTTCGTAAAATGATAAACGCACTGAAGATTGGCGAAGAGTGGACCCAGGACGTCGAAAAACTGGCTAAAATCTTCGACTACAGTTCAACAATAAGCGCCCAGGAGTTACCTGAGCCGGTGGCTTTAGGGGGGGTGGCAGCTCCAGCTGCCGAAGTTTCCAAAGAATCGGTGAATGTTCCTACGATCATGCTTGATGAGTTTATGGAACTGTCAGGTGAGATCACTGTTATAAGGAACATGGTGAATAAACTTGTCAAAGTAATCGAGAAGGAATCGCCCAGTAACAAGAATGTTCAGCATCTTGGCGAGCTCCTCGACGAAATGCACAAGATTAATTCTGGGATTCAGGGACGACTGGTCGAAACCAGAAAGGTACCACTTAGCAAGGTATTTCGCCCGCTGCCAAGAACCGTCAGGGATACGGCGAAAAATTTGGGCAAAACAATTGATTTCAAGTTGGAGGGCGATCAGATACGAGTCGACTCTTCTTTGGCACAAGTGCTGTCAGATTCGCTCATTCATATTGTTAGAAATTCAATCGATCACGGAATCGAAACGCGAGAAATGCGGATTCAACGAAAAAAGAAGCCAGAAGGTAGTTTGACCATCCGAGCCTTCGAACGCGGTGAGGAGGTTGTTGTCTCTATCCAAGATGATGGCGGTGGTCTTGATCCTGCGAAGATCAAAAAGAAAGCCGTCGAAAGAGGCTTGTACTCCGCCAGTGATGTTGATCGCCTGTCTTTGGCAAAAATTCATTCGTTGATATTTGAATCAGGTTTTTCGACTGCCAGTCAGGTCACAGACGTCTCCGGGCGCGGTGTCGGAATGGATATGGTCCGATCGTCAGTCCAAAAGGTCAAAGGCCGGGTGGAAATTGACTCAGCATTGGGGTCTGGTACGACTTTTTCTCTGCATTTGCCGATCCCAAAATCAGTTTTGATCATCAATTCGCTTGTTGTGGAAACATGTGGACGGGATTTTGCGATTCCTCAAGACAGTATTGCAAGGCTTCTAAGGCTCGACGGAAAGAAAATTAGACAGTTTATTAAAGAACTCCAGGGAACCGCTGTTTTGGATTACGAGGGTGAGCTGATTCCGCTCGTTGATCTAGGCGCAGCATTGAGCCTGAGAGAGGCGAATACAAAGCGTCTACTGGGAGAGGAAATTTTGAATATTCTCATAGCCCGAACTGATACGGCCTACTTTGCGCTGTGTGTTGATCGCGTGCTCGATAGTGAGGAAATCGTCGTAAAGGTTGTAGGCAAACATATGGAGCGCCTTAAGGTGTACGCTGGCGCAACATTTATGGGTGATGGCAGCGTCGGACTTGTGCTTAATGTCGACGGAATCGCTGAGGTTTCAGGTGTGACAAGTATCCGGCAAGCTGCAGCGGACCAGCTCGCGCAAGATCAGGCTACAGAGACACCTTCAAACTTAAAGGATGTCCTGCTGTTTGATTTATGGTGTAACGGGGCATTTGCGATTCCGCTAACGGCAGTCCATCGACTGGAAGACATTCAAAAATCATCGCTTCAGACAGTCGGTGACCGTAGTGTGGTTATTTATCGCGATCAGGTTATGCCAATTGTTGATTTGACCGACGCTTTGGGGGTTAAAGTTAAAGGCGCAGACGAACGATCAGGTCAGGTTGCAATGCCTGTTGTTGTTTCAAAAATTAATGAGCGCTATGTCGGATTTGCAGTTCGCTCGATTGGAGACGTGGCGTCAATGCCGACGGGGATTGATACGCTTGTACGAGATAGAAATCTAATCGAAGGATCATTTGAAGTGAATGGTCGAGTTGTAGCCTTGGTCGATGTTTTTGCTACTTTGGACGCGCAGGGCATACTTAAGACGATCGACCCTGCAATCAATCTAAAAAATCTTTCGTACGGTGTACAAAACGATCCGGCAACTTCTACCCACAAGGCGGTAGCGGGTGATTTGGCTGATATCGAAAAAAAGCCTGAAGAGCCCACAGCATTCGCGGGTGATGGTTGGGGTCTATTTTGACCTAGTAGTGTCATCATTTAGTGACAAAAAAATGTCGTTAAAACGCCAAATATACTGAATTGACAGGCATTTCAGCGCGGCTTGATAATGTCCTAGGAAACTATTTTTTTAGGGACCTTCAAGGTTCCGACATGAGCGAGGACTCTGTGGCCAGCATCCCTAAAGAGGCATTGGCTGAATACATCGGCGAAACGCGTGAAATGTGCCAGCGCATCTCCATCGGTATGGGCTTGGTTGAAAAGAATCAACACGATGATGAGACGCTGAACTCGATTTATCGAGACATGCATTCTATCAAAGGCGGATCTCACCTTTTTGGCTTTAAACGGATCGGTCAGCTTGCTCACGCGATGGAAACTGCACTGGATCCAGTTCGTCATAAAGAGATTATTCTGAATCCAAAATTAGTCGACGCCCTTTATCAGGGTTTGGACGCCGTCTCCAGGATCTTGTCGCTCGTTGAGATGAATGGTGATGATAGTCAGATGAGCTTGGATGAAATAGGTCCGGTCGTCCAAAAAATCGCAGACCTGACATTGCAAGCCTTGAACTCCTCACAAGTCGTTGAGACGAAAGACCATGATGGATCTGAGGTTTCGTCCAATAGTAGGCTCAAGCGTGACGACTCGTTGGTGCGAGACGAGTTGGATAATGCTCTTAAGTTGATGGTTTCTAATTCGGAAATAAAAATAAATGAAACTTCAAAAGATCGAAGAGAGTCGATTTCATTAAAGGATGAATTTAATCTCGACCCGAGCACGGTACGGATCCCGGTTGGACTTCTTGATAACTTGATGAACCTCGTCGGTGAGCTGGTTTTAGTCCGAAATCAGATGCTTCAATTTAGTCAAATTCAGCGAAGTGGTGAGTTTCTGAAGCTGTCCCAAAGGCTGAGCGTCGTGACCTCGGAAATACAGAATGATGTTATGAAAACTAGGATGCAGCCTATTGGTCCCTTCCTAGCGAAGTTCCATAGGCTGGTAAGGGATCTGGCGCGGGACCTTGGTAAGAGCGTAGATTTCAGAATTGAAGGTGCTGACACCGAGTTGGACAAGACTCTTATAGAGGCTGTCAAAGATCCGCTGACACATCTGATTCGCAACAGTATCGACCACGGAATTGAATCTCCCGCGGATCGCCAACGTGTCGGCAAGCATCCGATCGGGACGGTCAAGATCAAATCTTACCATGAAGGTGGACACGTTATCATTGAGGTGACTGACGATGGCCCAGGTCTCTCTCCGGTTAAAATAGCCAAGAAAGCTGTTGAACGGGGGCTTGTGCTGAGTGAGCAAGTTGGGAAAATGTCAGCCAACGATATTCGAGCCCTAATATTTCTACCAGGTTTTTCAACGGCAGAATCGGTGACTGACATCTCGGGCCGTGGCGTTGGCATGGATGTAGTTAAGACGAATATTGAGCGCATTGGCGGACATATCAATCTAG
>JBIIGV010000146.1:0-6403 GCA_044236265.1 Oligoflexales bacterium | reverse complement strand
TTTTTATCTATCGATTGAGCCTTTTGCTATCAATGCTCCGTAATCAACACAGGCCTACGACTACGCAGCATCGAATGAAATGGCAATTGGCCTACTGCAAAGGGCTTTCGACGCCAGGTGCGGTGTCTTCCAAAAATCATCAAATCAGCTTTATTGTCTTCCGCTAATTTTAAAATCGCCTCCACCGGCTCTCCCTGCAAAAGCAGAGTTTTGACCTTGCCACCACGAGCTTCCACGAGATGTTTTCTACCAGGTGCGCGTTCTGCGAGCTTTGTCTCGACAGATTTCATGGCAGCCGTCCAGACGGTGTCGAGATCAAGTGCGCCCTCTGGTGTATGACTTGCTGCAGCTGCAGATGTCAGGGCATCCTTGAGGTCATCTTTGCTGAGTTGGTTGACGTGAACATGCGTGAGCTCCGTATCACCTAAAGCGCTCACCCACTCGTAGGCGACGAGAACGCTATTATCACTTTCCTTTTGCAAATCATCGGCGAGAACCGCTCGTATAGGTTTTTTGTCCCATACGCCGGGATTTCCACGCGGCAAAACAAGTACCGGGCACGGCGCATCTGCCATCAATCCCAAGACGGTTGATAAGCCTCTTGGCACGTATTTGTAGTCCTCGGCAGCGCCACCGAGCACAATCAGCTCGGCACCAATCGTGACAGCGTGTGCTCTTATGGATTCCGCCGGGTAACCAAGTAACACGTCGGTGGAGGGATTGAGTCCCACAAGATGAGTTTGAACCAGGGCCTTAAGTTTGCTGAGTGCAACATCCATGGTTTCATCTTCCACTGCGGAGACAAGGCCGCCCATTGGCCCGCCAAGCATCATTTCCGTTGGCCAAGTTCGACCAACCCAATATTCGCTAACGTGCACAACACTCAATGAAAGCCCTGTGCGTTTTGCCAATTGACCAGCCGCTTTGAGCAGTGGGCCACTTGATTCATCTAGATTAACAGGAACAAGGATCTTGCCTTTGGGGTTCATAAATCGTTTGGTCATGGGGCCTCCGCTAAAGGGAAACTTAAAATTACCTAAGTCCCTTAGTTCATTAAAGCAAACTGTCTAAAACTTTGCATCGTTCATTGTCCTGTCAGGGTTTTTGTCAGGGGCGCCAGTGGGTCCTGGCTAAAATATGAAATAAAAACAGGATGTTAAATCTAAATCAAGAAGCTCTTTCTGTGGTCCAGGTCTTGCTTCGACCATGGGCAATGCTGCTGTAAATGGTAGCAATAGGGCAGGAGGACGAGGCAATGACGGCGAGGATTTTAAAAGTAAGCGCGCTTTTGATGATGATGGTCTTGACCTCTGCGATTCCAGGCAATGCGATGAATCTCCAATCAAACAGCGGACGCTTAATGCGCGGCACAGAATTCTGTGCCCGTCTGGCGCAAACTGTCTCTGTGGCTGCCCAGCACAGTGGCTCGTCTCGCTCCGAGTCAGAGCGCTTGTCCAGAACGTTTGCGCAAAATTTTATTGAGACCATGAATACCGGTCACGTTGAACCTTACTTGTCTCGCACTGTCCAGGTTGAAGATACCAATCAAGACAAAATCTCAACGTGGTTTTCCGCGTCAGACCTGATTTTGAATGCCGTTGGTTTTAAATCTGAACGGGTGATGCTCCTTGAAAATGTTAATGACTTGCGGTTTGTGCCGCACATGATGCCCAAAAGCAACGTGGTCCTTCTGGCTGATCATGCTGGTGACTTGAATAAAAGCCGTCAGGAAATGATTGTCTCAACGGTCACCGCGCTTGGTGGCAGAGTTCACGTCCTTTGGCACGGATCGCGGCAGAATGGGGAACAACTAGCTCAGGCGAAGCTTCTAGCCAGAATCTCCATCGCAACCGGCGGTGTTTTCGTTGACCTATCCGATATGACATCTTGCCGATCCCATTGATCAGCAATACAATCTGACTTTCCTCGTATATGCCAGGAGCATGCGCAGTGGGTCGGATTGCTTTTCTTTTTATTTTTTTAGCGATAATTCATTTTGACCAAGCCCTTGCCAAGTCTGACAATGGGGCTACTAAAACGCTCACGATTGCCGCAGATACCTGGTGTCCATACAATTGTGATCCGTCGAGTGATGATAAGGGCTTTATGGTGGAAATTGTCAGGGATGCACTGGCGGCAAATGACTACCAAATGAATTATCAGACAATGCCTTGGACAGATGCTCTTATGGCAACGATTTCTGGTCAAGTGGACGGGGTCATCGGAGCTGCGCCGTCTGAGGCGAAAGGCTTGATACTTGCCGGAGAGCCGGTCGGCCAAAACATGACTTGTTTATACACGCGCGCTGATGATCCATATCGTTTTCAGTCGGGCTCATCTTTGCGTGGTCGCCGAATTGGCGCAGCAACAGGATATCTTTACGGCGGAGTCATTGATCAATACATCGATGCCAATCGCGCAGACTATAATCTCGTTCAATTAACGGGAGGCTCCAAGCCGCTGCTCGAGAATTATAGAAAGCTGACGGATCGACGGGTCGATACTTTGGTTGAAAATTATTTGGTCATGGAATTCAGTATAAAAAAATACAGGTTCAAATCAGTTCGAGTAGCTGGGTGTGATGAACCTGGATTCCTGCATGTGGCTTTTTCCCCGCGCCGCCCAGATGCCGGACGTCTCGCGGAATTTATTAATGGCGGAATTCGTGATCTGCGCCGTTCTGGAAGCCTACAAGAGATCTTGTCGCGGTACAAAGTATCTGACTGGAAAAAGTAAAGACGCGTTCATGGTCTTTCGATGACGACAAGTGTGACGTCATCTGCAACTTTGGATGCTCCAACCTCGTGCGAGTAACTAGCCCAAATATGATCACAAAACTGGCTCGACCCTTTGGAGGCAGCACCTGTCATGATGTCTTTAAGCCATTTTTTACCCAATGGTTCTTTGCTTTTTGGTGACTGATTTTCAATTAACCCGTCCGTGTAAAGTGCGATTTTGTCACCTGACTTTAATGTCATCCTGTGCTCTTCAACATCCAAATCTCTTCCTAGCCCCAGGACGTCACCGCGTGCAAGCAGTGTTTTGAGACGTTGAGATTTAGCCAATCTTTGGTCCTGTTCTGACTTTGGGATGAGCACTGGCTGGAGATTTCCGGCATTAGAAAAGACGGTCTCGCCGGATTCTTCGTGAATGCGAAAGATTAGAAACGTCATGCAGGCGAGCTTTGAATTCATCTCGCACAAGATATCATTGATGCTTTTCAAAAATCTGGACGGTGACACTGGGTTCGCTTGAGCCGCTTCAAGCTCCATATCGATACTTCGACTGACAGAAAATGCTACAGCCGTAACGAGTGCAGCTGGAACTCCGTGCCCTACTGCATCGCCTAGCATGACGTACGTATAGCCGTGTCGACGATAGCATCCCCACCAATCGCCTCCACATTCGCTTGCTGGAATAAACCGTCCCTCAACTGCAGTAACACCTTGTTGTGTCTCCGATACTTTTGGAAAAAACGATTTTTGAACAAGAGTGGCGACTTCAAGCTCTTTGTGTATTCGAACCTCTTCAATGCTGGCGAGGTTACCGTGCAGAACAAGTCCTGTAAGGCCACTTATCACCAAAGAAAAAAGCGGTAATACGAACGAGTATGCGACACCTGCGAACACGAAAAGGCCGATGGATCCCGCCATCAAAACGATGGCTGTGATAGAGATAGCTGCCAAGGCTAGTCCTGGTTTTAAGAGAGCACCCATAATAAAACCTGTGATCGAAAATAGCAGGATCATGAATCCATAATCATCGACTTCAGTGAGCCAGTTCCCTGAAAGAGCGCTATTTAGCATTGTGACGAGGACATAGCCGCCGGGCAGTGATCCAAATGGGGTTTCGTGATGGTCCGTGCTGCCCGTGTACATTGCGGGAAGGATAACCACATAGTCGCCTGGCTTAACGACAGATATGTCTTGTGATTTTTTAGCGCGCTCGACAACGGCCAAAAGCGAATACGATGCCTTTTGATATGTTTCTTTTGGGAAAAAATTAACAAGTATTTTCCCGTCGATCGACACTTTAACATTATGTTGATTGACCGATAGAGTTCGGCCTGTGAGCGAGACATCGTCTAGCATCGCAAGCGATGCGTGAGTTAAAAGTCCCTTTTCACTGATGGATATCGCCGGTGATTGCCGGTGATCGCCTTTGTACTCATTATGTCCAAAGGCAAAAAACGATTTTAGAAGCTCCGGGCTCGCGCCGTAGGGTGTACTTTTGCTCACCCAGGATTCCGCTTCACGATGCCCAGAGCCTGTGGCGATGGTCTTTCGCTGATTGTCTGTAAATAGCGGATCTGGAATAGGCGACCGGTAGGCAATCTCACCCGGGTATGTGAACGCCTGAATCACGGTTTTCGCTGGTGTAGATTTTACGCGATTGGAGAATGTTTCAATCTCGGAACTACTGTACGAGCTATCAAAAAGTTTACTGATCAGGATTTTAGTGTTTGGAGTCTCACCAATTGCACTGATCACAAGTCCCCAGATATCAAGTGGGATGTCCAAAGCCTTCAGGTAGGCGGCTGTTCTATTGTCGAACGAGAATATTTTGATGCGAGGGTCGAGCTTCTGTGGCCTGATTTTTTCCCGAGCCATGAATGCAATTGGATGAAAGATTTTCTGATCAATGAATCTAGCAACAGGCGTCAACGTTAAAGCCTGTAGTCCAACGATAGCGACCACCAAGGGGACGATCAATGTGAACACAGACCGGCGCGGCGTTTCAATTAATTTTGATATAACAGAAGCTAAAAAAGTCCGAAAAGTTCCAATGATGTTCTTCAACTATCCGCGCTCCAGTTTTATCAGGACTGACTAACGACAAGGAATATTATAAAATTTTAAGTTACCTCAGTCTTGGTAGTCAAATTATCAACGTACAGACGCTAAGCAAAGAACCATCGAATAAAACAAGTTTTATCGCAGCATGTTTGGTTTGGCTAAATATGCCGGAGCGTTTACTCGCTGAGACAGCTCATTTATAATCTAAAGTACGAATTTAGCAGATATTTTTCAATGAAGTAGCAGCGGGGTCCTTTGTATGAAGATCTCTTTAACAAGATCCGGAGAGGAAATGCTGATTTCCTTTCGCGGCGATTTTACTGAAGACTGCGAAGAAGATCTGCGATCTTTGTTGGATAAGATTGAAGTTCCATCCGTTGTTTTTGAAACTGAACGTGTTGAGTTGATTAACTCACTTGGCGCCAGGCATTGGATTGGTTTTATTCAGGGTTTAACCAAAAAAGTAAAGTCGGTAAGGTTTCGCAAATGCTCGCCGGCTTTTGTAGAGTCTTGCAATACGTATCCCAAGTTTACGCCCAAAAACTGCGTCGACAGTGTTTTTGTCCCGGCGCGTTGTGATTCCTGTGGCGATATCGATCCGCAGTTAGTTCAGCAAGATCAGTTTTCAAGTGATAGTCCCCTAGAGGGTGCTAAATGCCCTAAGTGTGGTGGTCAGTTACAACCATCAGTCGAACTTGATGAATATCTTCAGGCGGTGAGGTAGTGCCGCAATGATTGAGCTCGAGAGTATAAAAAAATATTACAAGCTGAATGGTAAGGATGTCTTGATCCTTAAAGGCATCAATTTATATATCGCCCAGGGTGAATTTGTTTCAATTATGGGTCCCAGTGGGTCTGGAAAATCAACGCTTTCAGCTATTCTGGGCTGTCTTTCAACCCCGTCTCATGGCAAGTACTCGCTCAATGGTCAGGATGTGACATCGCTTGACGCTAACGCTTTGGCGCGCCTGCGAAATCAGTCCATTGGTTTCATATTTCAGGATTTCAATTTGCTTTCGGGCCTTAGCGCGGTGGAGAATGTGGAGCTACCTCTTGTTTACGGCGGTATGACTTCAAAAGCCAGACGTGAACGCGCGATGGAGTGTCTAACGGCTGTGGGCCTTGAAAACAAGGCTTTCAATCGCCCGTTTCAGTTGTCCGGCGGACAAAAACAGCGTGTTGCAATCGCTCGCGCGTTGGTGAATCATCCCAAATTTTTATTTGCCGACGAACCTACTGGGGCGTTGGATAAAAAAACAGGTCAAGAGATTCTTGGCATCATGCAAAAGTTAAACATGATGGGCCATACAGTCATTCAGGTGACCCATTCGCCCTCCGATGCTCTTTATTCAAAACGCATTCTTCATCTTGTGGATGGCAATATTGTTAGAGAAGAGAGCGTTGAGAAGCCAATGATCGGCGTGGGAATAAATGACAATGCCTCCGCTCATGAAGAAGTGGTTGCGAAAATGTGGCGTGTGGCGCAATTTGCCCCTGTAGTCGGTGATCGGGATGTTCGAGCCATTCAAACATTGATTCAGGATTCGAAATCTCGCGATTCTCTAATTGCAGCTGCAAGAGCTATTGTCCGCTGGGACGGGGCTGAC
>JBIIGV010000145.1:0-6405 GCA_044236265.1 Oligoflexales bacterium | reverse complement strand
GCAAGATCCTGGGTTTTTTGTTTAAGGTCGTTGTATATAATGAATACTCCGGCATTGGGAGAAATGCACATGATGAAACTAATCACGGTTTTCCTCTGTATCGTAGCAAGCGTTGCCTTATCACAAGCGCCAGAGGCGGGACAAATGATCATGACGCTCACCCAAGCTGCGATCCTTGGACTGGTCGAGGGAGTTACAGAGTATTTACCTGTATCATCCACCGGGCACTTGATACTCGTGGATCGTTGGTTAGGCCTCCGGGGTAACGGAGCTTTCACTCAAGATCAAATGGATGCTGTGGAGGCATTTGAAATCGTCATCCAGAGCGGAGCCATCATTGCCGTGCTTTACGCCTACGTCGATAAAGTCAAACTAATGATTGCAGGCCTACTTCAGAAAAATCCCGTCGGTAAAAAGCTTTTGATCAACGTTGTGGCGGCCTTTATACCTGCGATGGTTATCGGTTTTTTTCTACACAAAATCATCAAAGCTCATCTACAACAAGAGTGGCCGACAGTCTTTGCCCTCGCCCTGGGAGGCATTGCCATGATCGTTTGGGATCGCTCTGAACTCGCACGGAAGCGGCGCCACCACGGTATCTCCGTAGAAAATCTCCCAGTAGTGGATGCCATTAAAATTGGCCTGCTGCAGTGCATTGCCATGTGGCCAGGTACCTCGAGATCCATGATGACGATTCTTGGCGGTCAGTGGGTTGGACTTTCGCCAGTGGCCGCAGCTGAGTTTTCATTTTTGTTAGGACTTCCCACCCTGATGGCTGCCACCGCATTTAAAGCTCTAAAAGACGGGCATCATTTGGCTAACTATATCGGATTTGATGCGATGGCTGTCGGCCTTGTTGTCGCCGCCATTTCTGCATTTGTGTGCGTCAAGGGACTGATCGCTTGGCTCAGTCGTCATGGACTGCAGCCATTTGGGTGGTATCGACTGGTATTGGCCGCCGTGGTAGCATGGCAATTGAGCCAATAAAAAAATTTTTTACATGTTCGCGGGAGATAAAATGAAAAGACCACCAATCTTCGCAGTAGCCGCATCCTTAACTCTTGGATTGGCATCCGTGTCATCCATGGCTCAACCGGAAAAAAACTTTGAAGAGCGTAAGACCCAACACTTAAAGGACATCGATGAAAAAATTCTTAAAATGCAGGAGCACAGAACTTGTGTTTCTAGCGCTCAATCCGTCGACGATCTCAAAAAGTGTAAGGAGTCCATGCGTGAATTTCACAACGCAGAAAAGGTAGAACGCATGGAAAATCGCAAAAAAAACATTGAAAAGAAGCTGGAAAATCTGAAGAAGTGATTCCGAGTACCTAATAAAAATCGCAGAAAATCCGCCTAGAGCGGGTTTTTTTATCTCCTCGCTCGTCATTGATCCTGATTAAATCCAAATATTCCGGACCCTTACAGTCGCTGATTTTTGATTGGGATTATCATCCGGTCGTGGTAAATCCGGCTGCTCGGGACGAAGCTAACTTTTGGTCCCCTTGCTGCAACCTGGAGCCTTTAGAGTCTATATGATTCGTGTCACACCACCAATGTCAGTCGTCGCCAAAGATCTTAATGGATCTTTGATCGAGATTTCAGCGACCCATGCCCGGATTGATTGGGAGAAGAGCACAGGTGACACGCAGGTTGAAACGATTACCATTAAGCGCAACGGTGTTTCACCCTCCAAGGTCGACGTGGTGGCCGCTGGTGAAAACCTCTTTCGCTTCAAGGATAACAGCTTGGCCACGATCCAAGACTTGATGCACGCGCTCAGGAAAAGCCAGCACCTAGAGCTTTGCGCCAATAGCGACATCGAGCACTCCTCAAAAGATAACGGATTTTCGGCTGTGACCTTACCAGTTGTCTCCCTTCCGGAGATATCTTGGAATGATCTGAATACGTCGACATCTTTCATGAACAAAATATTTTCGGCCCCTGTGCTAATTACGGGAATGACCGGTGGCGTTGAACAGGGAACGATGATCAATGAACGTCTTGCCCATTGCGCAGTGACCCACAACATCCCCATGGGTGTGGGATCTCAGCGTATGGCGCTGGAGAACCCTTCGCTAGCTGGTATTTTCAGACTTAAAGATAAATTTCCAGGCCTCTTCTTGATCGGAAATATTGGCATCGGGCAACTATGTCGCAGTGATTTCCTCGATCAATGTCAGAAGGCCGTTGACATGATTCAAGCCGATGCTCTCGCCATCCACGTCAACGTTCTTCAAGAGCTCATCCAGGTTGAAGGTGATCGTGACTTTCGTGGAGTGATCGCCAAGATTGGATCTGTCCAACAGAAGTTAACCGTTCCGGTAATTGTGAAAGAAGTTGGAGTTGGTCTCGATGCATTGACTGCCAAAAAGCTCTGGGAGCAAGGCATTAGATATTTCGACGTAGGCGGCAGCGGAGGTACATCCTGGGCTCGAATCGAGGGCCTTCGCGCCTCCAATGAACTGATTCGCCGTCGCGGCGATATTTTCCGCGATTGGGGCATGTCTACCGCTGAATCATTACTTGCGGTAAAGCACACATTGCCTCAAGCAGAGGTGGTTGCTACTGGTGGCATTCGAGACGGTCTCACCGTACTGAAAGCTGTTCACTCCGGAGCAAAGATGGCTGGCATAGGGCTACCATTAATGAAAGCAGCCCTTGAGCATGACGAAGCCCCCACCCAATTGATGTCGGCCATCATCGACGAATTGAAGACCGCGATGATGGTTTCAGGTTTACAACTTTAATTCTCGTTAGCGCGCTGATTGTGACCATGCGGCAAGCTTTTCTGCATCGGTCGAACCTGGTTGCGCTTGGATAGCAGCGATAGCCTCTTGCGCGGCTGACCCGGCAGCACCGCCACTGGCAGCCCCTGCAGCTGCCAACGCACTTAAAATCGCCGCCGCATCATCAGCAGTCATCGAGGAGAGAAGTGAAGGATCATATCCGGACGCACTGTACGTAAACTTATTGAGATACATCACGGCGTAAGCGCTTTGATAGAGAGTCATTTGTAGTACCGCACTGGCGGCATACTTATCACTAGATGTCGATGACCTGAGTTCCGCAGGAATTGCCTCGAGGACTTCATTGGCAGCGTTCATATCGACTAGGCTTTGATCATATGCGGAACCCAGCGCTGCTGGCGTTGGAATCACACTGCTGAGTGTCTGCAACATCGACGAACTGCCACCAAAGTTTGAGGTCACAATATTCAAAATATCAAGACCAGCTCTTGCGGCATAGGCTGCAGCGAGCAGTGGATAACGCTCGTAGTTTGAGGGCTCATCGGTAATCAGCTCATCAAGAAGCGTAATAGCTGTATCCAGATCACCATCATCTAATGCTATCCGGGCATTTTCGTATTTCGTCCGCTGCGAACACTGTGACTTTGCCACACCCCCATCGCAGTCAAAGGCGTTTTTTGTGCCGCATGCCATTAAAATTAATAACGTGACTATCTGTACGAGTTGCTTCATGTTCATAACCCCATCGTAAATCCCAATGAATAAATCGTTCGTGGATCAAGCCCCGGCTTGGACCCCAACTCCCTTGTGTAAATAGCTCCAGTCAAGCGAATCAGCCACGCATCGAGTTCTAGTGCGTATGACGGCCAGCCATCGTAATAACCGATTCCAAGTCCAACATGCTGGCGGAATACCAGCTTCGTCCCTAACCGCACCCGCTTGAAGATCTCTTCGCCGTACGCCCCCTGAACATCTCTATAATCAAAGCTGCAGTGGATCGCGTCTGTGCCTGTATGCAGGGTGTACGCCACACCGTAGCTGAGGGTTTGTTTGAGACTTTTCAGAGAGCCGTCCCCCGAGAGCTTTGTCCCACCAACATCATCAACTTTTAAAGCCAAACGAAAATCAGAGGACCGTCCCTGCTTAAAGAGCAGTAGACCCGCATCATATCCGTAGCCTGAGTTTGGTGAAATCAGAGACCTCAGGCCTGATGGGGTTTGAAGTGCTTGCAAAGACTCTGTGTCAGTGAGCTCAATGGCCAGATCTGGCTCCCCGGCATAGAGGTATTTGGCCGTCACTCCAAACGACAATACGTTAGTCAATGCCATCGACGCAGCGCTTACAGCGACACCCTGATAGCTTTCTGCACGAAGGCGGACTGCTGGAAGTCCTGTATCGCCAAATTTTTTGGCCGCAATATCGAAGACATTTCTTGAAAACGTCGAAAATCCAAACAGTCGGTTGATGTATGAAAAATTATTTAATAAGCCGGCGTGTAGAGGTGTTGTCATGACTTTGTCAACAAAAGTGGCCGTGCCGGATTCGCCCCCACCAGATCCACTTTGCAAGGATCTGACAAAGTCGACGCTATCTTTGCCAACCAGGATATTTGACTCATTACCAAACCAACGATGAAACCCAGGTCCGTAAGGAATGAGGGCGGGGTTACTGAAGATCATTCCCGCCTGACTTGCACGCGTCAGAGAGGCCCCGCCACTACCGATGTCGAAAGGATCCTCATAAATCGGAGCAGACCCCTTTGCAAAAGCCATTGACTGAGGAATCAGTGAATTTGCGTAAAGTGACCACGTCAGCAGCAGCCTGCTGCTGGCGATTAACATCCATGTCGCTCGCTGCTTCATAGCCGGCTTTTCGGAAGGCGGCAAAATCGCTGAAAAAATTAAGTATTTGAATTCTTGATAAAAGCAAAAATTTTAACCAAATTCGCATATAATTCATAAGTAAGGGGGACACCGGAAAATGTTGCCTTCATTGAGAAATGCCGCAAACATGTGTCATACTTGAGACAGGAGCAACTATGACACCTGCCATTCGCATCATTAAATCTTCGCAAAGTCCGGCCGCCGGTTTACTAGCCGCCGAAAAAGAAAGACAGATTTTGGCGATAGCCATCAAAGTCGCTGAAGCGAGTGGATATGTCACGCCTGATCGCGTCGACAGCTGTGTCGACAAGCTGAGAGAGGTTTCGGATAGATTCATGCAACGCTCTCCTGACGATTTAGCTCGTGATATCTCTAAACGAATGAGTAGCCCCGCAGGCGCCAGCGCATTCATGGCACATGCCGATCTCGACTTCGATCGGATCATGGAGCTCCTTGAAGGATAAATTTTTGGAAAAATCTCCGATGACAGAAACAAAAACACGTACCGATCGCCTCATTAAAAACATTCTTTCGGGTTTATCTGGCTCCGTAGATGCCGATGCCCCGACCAAGGAGATTCTGTTCAGTTTGCTATCAAAGGCAGGCCGCAGCAAAGACGAGGTCATTCAAATTCTAGGTCGCGAAATTGGCCTTGCACTGGCCGCGATGTTAGCTAAGCCTCTTGAGCAGATCACCGAAAATAAACGCGTGCGCATCACGGTTGAACTCGTGCCCAAAGCTAAGACAAAGACTCAAAAGTCACCCAAGCGAAAGACTACGCGTCAAAGTCCATAATCAGCCATCTTTTGCATGCTTTTCCCCCCGGAATTTTGTAACCTAGAGGCTACGAAAGACTTGGGGCTTAAAGGATGCACATGATTCTGCGACTAATCATTTGGTCACTGGTGCTGATGCCATTGCCAGCCATGGCCAATAGCCTGCCGTTTGTTGATCAGGTCATGTCAGATTATAGCTCCGATGCTGCACCTGGCGCTGGAGTGGTCGTAGTTAAGGATGGTCAGGTTCTTCATAACCGCGGGTATGGACAGGCTGACCGAGAGCAGAGTGTTGGTGTCACACAAAAAACATCTTTTCGCCTAGCCTCACTTAGCAAGCAATTCATTGCTATGGGCGTGGCTATACTCGTTGAGCAAGGCTTGATGACCTATGAACAGAGTCTGACAGATTTGCTGCCGCAGTTCCCGGAGTATGGTCGACAAATCAAAATTCGCCATCTGATTCATCACCTCTCTGGCCTATACGACTACGAAGACTTAATCCCTGCCTCACAAACGACTCAAGTCTCCGACAAAGATGTTTTAAATCTATACGTGGCAAAAACAAACTCGACTCGTTTTAGACCAGGAGCACAGCACGCTTACAGTAATGGCGGCTATGTTCTATTGGGACTAGTGATCGAATCCATCAGCGGCGAGCGACTGGACGCATTCCTTGCGAACAAAATATTTTCACCGCTTGGTATGGCAAGTGTTATGTACGAGGGCGAGAATACGCCGATAACGGATCGTGCTTTTGGCTACAGTCAATCACCGTCCGGATGGCGAAGAACCGATCAAAGTATCACCAGCGCAACCCGTGGCGATGGCGGAATTTACGCCTCCGTCTCAGACCTTATCCTTTGGAACGAGGCTCTAACACCCAATAACCCCTCCCCGATCGTATCTGACAAAACACTAAGTGTCATTTTCACTTCTGGTCGTTTAAACAATGGCCAAGGATGCGGGTATGGATTTGGATGGCAAATCGATCAGTGG
>JBIIGV010000043.1:0-22148 GCA_044236265.1 Oligoflexales bacterium | reverse complement strand
GATGAGTATTCCACTCACACTGGCTATTATTCCTGCTCTTATGGTGTCCTCATCTGGACAGTCATTCGCAATACCTCAGTCAAAGGTTATCGAGTTAGTTCGGATTGAGGATTCTGGTCGTGATGATCAGCGCATTCAGTGGCTTCAAGGTCAGGCGATGATTCGCTTGCGAGGTAAGCTGTTGCCGGTTGTCAGTTTAAGCGCGATTCTTAAAGGGCAGCCTGCGTCCGATGCTCTCAAGGCGGCTCGGTTGAATAATTTGGTAATTTTGAGAAGCGAAGGCCAGTCGTTTGCCCTGGCGGTCGACGAGGTGGTGGATAATACCGACATTGTTGTAAAGCCTCTGGCTCAAGTTGTGAAGAGTGTCTCGGCATACTCTGGGGCAACCGTGATGGGAGACGGATCGGTGGTGTTGATCCTTGACGTTGACGGGTTGTCTCGTTTGAGTTTGGTTGCAACTGTGGGTAAGCTGACATCAGCGGACGATCAAAACCTTGTCGTGAACACCATTAAACCTGACTCTGCTGAATATCTTCTCTTGGATCTTGGAGTTCCTGGTTTATTTGCCGCCCCCCTGTGTTTAGTAAATCGACTTGAGGTGTTTTCGCCTAGCGATGTTCAGTTTTCCGGCGACTTACCTGTGGTTCGCTATAGGGAAACCCTGCTTCCGATTCTTTCGATCGCTGAAAGACTTGGGTTTGCGAGTTCTAGTCCAAAAGACTTGTTAGGATCGGATAAATTTAGCGTCATTGTCGTTAGTAAGGCCAATAGACTTTTTGGACTTGCGGTCAAGAAAATTCTCGATGTGGTTTCAATAGATTTGGATATTGACGGAGAGATATCCGATCGAAGTGGAATTCTTGGATCAGTAGTCTTCGGTAAAAATGTTATTTCGGTTATCGACGTGTTGGGCGTTGTCGATAGTTTAATAAGCGGCTTACCTGCAAGGGTCGTTGATCGAGGCTCAAATCTTGCTCCGACTCCGACAATTCCGGCGCGCCCCAGTATGCGAACACTGGATTCAAGGACGTTAAAGATTTTGTTAGCCGAAGACACGAGTTTTTTCCGTCGATATGTTTCAGCTTACCTTCGCTCTCTTGGTCATGAAGTTGTGGCCGCGACGAATGGAGACGACGCGTTTAGACGTCTTGAGATGAGTCATCCATCAGAATTTGATCTTGTGCTGACAGATATAGAGATGCCGATTCTCGATGGATTCTCGTTGATGCACAAGATTCGCATGCGGCCGGAATTTTCTGGTATCCCGGTCATCGCACTGACCACGAAATTTCATGATTCGGATATCAAAAAAGGTAAAGAAGCTGGATTTTCTGCTTATCTTGAGAAGTTAAATGCAGAGCTTCTAGAGCAGACAATCAAGAATTTATTTGATGTAAAGCAAGCGGTTTAAATTGGGGGGGGAGACAATGCAGCATCAGACAGACATTGCGGCAACGGGCGGTGCAAATACCCCCAAAATATTGAGATTACAATACTCGACGTTTTACGTTGCTGGCCGGATGTATGGCATTGACGTCAGTCGGGTACAGGAAGTTGTGAAGCCAATACCGATGACAAAAATTCCGTTGGCAGAAAATTTTGTGCACGGCCTGATAAATCTTCGGGGTCAGGTGGTGACCGCTGTCAGCATTCACGATCTTTTTGGTCTAAAGGAAAAGGCTAAAGGCGATATGATGAACGTCATCTGCAAAGCTGATAGTTTTCTTGTATCCCTTTTAGTCGATGATATTGGGGATGTGATTGAGCTTGAGACTAAGAATTGTGAGGCTGTTCCCAATACCATTTCCTCCGTTGTTAAGCAGTACATGACGGGTGTTTACAAGGTCGGTGACGATCTTATGAGTGTGATTGATGTGGACAGGATCTTTAAAGTTCTAAATGGCTAAGTTCATTTTATCGGGGTTTATATGCGGCTTCTTATTGTAGATGATTCCGTTGTGTTTCGTTCCCAGATTAAGACAGCTGTGGAGTCGTCTATTGCGGTAAACGCTATTGGCACTGCTGCCAACGGGAAAATCGCACTTCAAAAGTTGCAGCAAGAGTCCTATGACGTGATGACTTTGGATATGGAAATGCCAGAGATGAACGGCATGGAGACCCTTAAGGAAATTAGGTCACGCGGTATTCCCATAAAGGTGGTGGTGTTTGCGGCTCAAAATCTTCGTGGCGCGACCTCGGCGATGGAAGCTTTGAAGCTCGGAGCGATCGATGTAGTTTCAAAGCCAGATGGTTCTAACGCGTCATTTGATACGGCGCTGCAACATGTCCGCGATCAGTTATTGCCGATTCTGAAGGAAGTGCATCAAAAGAGTGTGAAGGCGCCTCCTAAGTCATCGGTTGCAGGCTCCTCGGATAGGTCTCCAGTTTTGGGGCATGCCAACACACAGGTCGCATCGGCTAGTGCTACGCCAACAAGCTACCGGAAGGTTCTAGTTGAGACTTTTAGGCCCAAGATAGTTGTAGTTGGAAGCTCTACAGGCGGTCCAAATGCTCTTGAAGCTTTATTTACAGGTATTCGCGCTCCTGTAACCGTGCCCATTTTGATTGTTCAACATATGCCACCGGTGTTTACCGCGAGCCTTGCGGCTCGGCTCGGAGCGATCACGGGCCTTGATTCGTTTGAAGCAAAGCATGGAGAGCCGGTAGTGGCAGGGCGAATATATGTAGCGCCGGGTGATTACCACATGGGACTTCTAAAATCTGGAGATGGCCTGATCATTAATTTGTCCCAAGGCGAGAAACGGTGCAATGTACGTCCCGCTGTCGATGTGTTGTTTGAAGACGTTGCCAAGTGTATGCCCAACCAGGTGGGAGCATTCGTATTAACCGGGATGGGTGAAGATGGAATGCTGGGGTGCAAGGCTATCAAGAACTCATTTGGAGCGGTCATGATCCAAGACAGGGAGACGTCTGTCGTTTGGGGGATGCCGGGCGCAGTACACGCTGCTGGGGCGTTTGATAAAATGGGAAGTCTTCAGGACTGTGCGCGAGTTCTGCAGGTTTGGTCAATGGGGGCAAGATGAAGACACAAAATGAATCAACAAGCACTCCGTTGTCTCCAGAGCAAATCAAATTTTTCGCCGATTATATTGAGCAGAAGCTTGGCATCATCTATGCCAAAGATAATTACTATCAGCTTGAGAGACGCTTAAGTGATATCGCTACGACGCTTGGCGTCGGATCGGTCTTTGAACTGTGGACCAAGGCACAAACTGGCATTTCGGGTCAATTTCAGAGTCTCCTGCTTGATCTTTCTACCAATAATGAGACCTCTTTTTTTCGCGATCCAGGGTTATTTAAGGCAATAGAGGAGAAGATTCTCGTTGAGCCGCGTTTTAGCGGCGATAATCCTCTGCCTCTGAGAATTTGGTGCTGCGCAACAAGCACTGGCCAGGAGGTTTACTCCATGGCCATATTGTTGCACTCTTGGAAATTACAAAATCCACGTCGCTCATTTTCTTTCTTGGCTACGGATTACTCGTTGCGTGTCTTGAAGCAGGCGGAAGAGGGAAAATACTCTCAGCTCGAAATTCAGCGTGGATTGCCAGAGGCGATGATTAATCGCTTTTTTAAAACAGAGAAGCATATGTCAAACCCAGCTGCCGCTACAGGAAGCTGGATCGTTACGGAAGAGCTAAAGAAAGGTATCACCTTCAAGCAGCAAAACCTTCTCGATGACTTTGGTGGTATTGGGCCTTTTGAGATCGTCTTATGCCGCAACGTGTTGATTTATCAAAACGTTGAAAATAAAAGGCGCATAATTGCGGAAATTGCCCGTCGTCTTGTACCCGGTGGATATTTGGTTCTGGGAGCGGCAGAAAGTCTCATGGGACTAAGTGAAGACTTTGAGATGCGTCAAATTGATCGGGCTGTCGTCTATCAACGTAAGCAGGATTTGAAGACACGCTAAGATTATTCAGCGTATCGCTCCATCACGCTGCAATAAAAGCTAAATAGTAAAAAATCCAGCCTGTGACAGATGTCATGAAAAGACCGATTGCTGAAAGTCGCCCCAGAATCTTATGTCGGTTTGAGTGGGCCGATGGGCGTGGGGGTACTGGAAACTTGCGCCATGCAAGGGATATGGTTGCAATCAGTAGTAGGGTTGTTGAAATCGAAAACACCAAGTGGATGTAGAGACTGGGGAATAAGATCGTTGAAAAATATGGGCTCGGTTCAGCCAGATGGCGCCAACCTACAAGTCGCATTTCAATTTCGAACAGTACAACCGCCACTCCGAGAACTAGAGCAATGGTCGTCATCACTTTTTTATGAGAGTCGTAGTCACGATTTTTTCGTGCGAAGCTTATGCCGGCGGACAGAGCTGGTAAAATTGCAAACATGGCGAGAGCAACCAGATCAAGCATGAAGGTGGCGCGGCTACCAGCTAAAAATCCTTCCACAATTGGGCTCCTTCTTTGGCGATCATGTCAGCATTGTAGCGACTGGGTATCCTAAAGCCAATGAAAGGACAGCTGATTTTGCTAGGCTCGTCAAGAAGGCCGCCTGAAAGTGCTTTTTTGCAACTTTCCTCTTGCAATGACTACCTGATTTCGGCAATGTATGGCCTCCCATTCGAGGGCGCTTAGCTCAGTTGGTAGAGCACCAGATTTGCATTCTGGGGGTCAGGAGTTCGACTCTCCTAGCGTCCACCAAATTCTTAAAGTCCCTTGGACAGTCGTCCAGGGGTTTTTTGTGCCAATTCACTCTGTTTATGCGCGGCCTTTGGTGGGATATCGCACAGATGTTTTGATTAAATTTAATGCAATTATTCTTGGATTACTGGTAATAGAGTGCCGACGTCTGCTCGGGCACTAGTTATCCAATTGGCATGCGGTATGCATTTAGTCTAATGTCGGGCAAACAGTCCCAAAACCAAACCGTTTAATCAGGTCGATTAAACAAGTACTGGAGGAATAAATTATGTTGAGACAAGTGATGATAAGTTTAGCCGTTGCAGGGATGTCGGGGCTAGCTTTGGCGGAAAATCCAGTGCTGGTGCAGGCACCAGTAGAGAAGGTCTTTGTACCGGCCGGTTTTGATGACAATGACAAGGTTGAGGTGATTGTTCACGGACACTTCAACAGCAGCTGCTATAAGATGGGGCCTGTCAGTGCGACCGTCAACGAAACCTCCAAGAAAGTCACATTAAATGCTCAAGCGTTCTACTATGCTGGAGCAACTTGCGTACAAATGGTGACCCCTTTCATTAAAAGTGTAGAGTTGGATCGTCATCTAACATCCGGTAGCTACACGATTGAAGTAGCTAACCGATCAGTGGAAGCATCGCAGTTGCGCGTGGCTAAAGCGACCCGTCCCGATGCAGATGACTACCTATATGCTGCAGTAAACAGCGTCAGTGTCGAGTCTGGGGTTGATGGAGCTCGTGAAATCGTGCTTAAGGGTCAGCACCCTTACTTGCTCGATGGCTGCGTGAAATTCGATGATGTGAAAACGTATGTTGGTGCAGATAAGACGGTTGTGGTTCAGCCTGTTACAAAGATTGTTTACGGTGATGAGTGTCGCGGTGCGGTCAATAACCGCTTTGAGTATCGTGCTCGATTTGGCGGTGATTTGACCCAAGGTGAATACCTGCTGCACGTTCGTGCTCTAGATGGCAATGCTATTAACCAGTTCCTGAAATTGGATTGAAGCGTTGCGTAACTGCAATGAAGAAGGCCCGGGGTTGATCGCCTCGGGCCTTCTTCATTTCTGCAGTTTTACAGGACGCGACCTTTAACCAAAAAGAGGAAGGGCCAGTGGTCCATGTTATGAACCACTGGCCCCGGCTACTGGGCATCAGTGTGAATATCGTAAAACAGGTACTTTGTGGCTGTGACGGCCTTCAGAAAAACTCTGAAGGTATGTGTGGAGGGGTTCTCCAAAAAGGAGCACAGGAAGCGGCAAACGAGCAAAGAAGCCTAGCCCTGTTTCATTTTTATCGATATTCACAATGACAAAGATCCGCTTCCTATTGCGGGTACAACAGGCGCAATCAGTTCAGTTGAAAATTCTTCTAGAGATCGTCAAAAGTCGTTCTGATTGCTTACAAAGTAAGGTAGCAAGCGGCCATTATGTGCTCGAATACTTTGCGCATAAAATTTAATCAATAGTGATTACAGATGGTTAGGTGGGTGCGAAAAAATGACGCGACCCTTCCAGTTTTTGCCGTGAACAATTTTTACTTAAAATTCATAAGGTTAAGATTTCTGCTGTGGCTGCCTATTCCAAGCTTGAGCTGAATGGGGCGATTGGACTGGTGGTCGCAGATTTGAATTCATCTGTAACGCCTGCTACTCAGGTGATTTGTGGTCTTAGTCATTATGGTTTTGCTGTGATTTCTGCGAAGCTTGTAGATCTGATATTCTAGGAGGAGGCACAATTTATCGGAGGAACCATGAAAATTGCACTTTTGACTCTATCTTTGATTGCATGGCAGCCGTTATTAGCCGGGACTTCGTCCTCTAGTAGCGAGAGCTCCTCTTGTGTTGACGACTCAGGTAATCCCAAAAAAGGAAGCAACTGCGTTTGTTATTTGAAGAAAGCTTTATGTAGTGACGGAGTCAATTCATGCCCTGAGCACGTGTGTGAACAGGTTAGCTGTAAAAGTGATGCGGACTGTTCTGCCATGTCTGGCAAATGCGTGGAAGGCTACTGTAAAAAGTAATCTTCATTTATATTTGACTTCAAAGAGATCCGTCGACGTGTCGACGGATCTCTTTTTTATTGGCTATCAGAAAATACCGAAAAACCTGCTGCATAATTCGATTTAAGTTTTTGTTTGCTCCATAGGCAGCAACTGAGTATGTTTAACTTATGTACAGCTCAATGCAAAAATTAACGCCTGTAGTTCAGAAATATGGTGGGACATCTGTCGGCTCCGTAGACCGTATTAAGCATGTTGCTAAACGCGTAGCCTCTCAGTACCGGGATGGCTGGACCCGTATGGCGATTGTTGTAAGTGCCATGACGGGTGAGACCAATCGATTGGTTGCGCTGGTAAAAGATGTGAATCCCAAAGCTCCTGCAAAGGCCTATGATATGGCTGTCGCGAGTGGTGAGCAGGTTTCTGTGGCTTTAATGGCCGCTGCATTGGCAGCCGAGGGGGTTGAGGCAGAGCCGTTCTTATCCCATCAATTAGGCATCGTCACGGACAGCTTTCATAGCAAAGCGCGTATAAAATCCATTGACTCGCAAAAAATCATTGATTGCTGGGACAGAGGAGTCATTCCTGTCGTTGCAGGATTTCAGGGTGTTACGGAGTCGATGGAGATCACCACATTAGGCCGTGGAGGCAGCGATACCAGCGCGGTGGCCCTCGCTATCGCAATAGGTGCTGGTTTCTGCGAAATCAATACTGATGTTGATGGAGTCTTCTCTTGTGATCCCAGAGTTGTACCGGAAGCACAGTTAATAGAGGACATGGACTTTGAAGTGGCGCTTGAAATGGCGAGCCTTGGAAGCAAAGTTTTACATCCGCGATGCGTTGAGCTTGGTGCAAAGTTTCAAATGCCCATCGTAGTTCGCAATACATTCACTCCAGATGATCACCGGAGAACAAGAGTTATGAATCTTGCAAGCCTAACGAATTTAGAAGCTCCCTCGGTCAGTGGGGTGACGCTTGACCGCGATGTCGCAAAAATCACCTTGATTGGACTGCCCTACGACACAAGCATAGTTTCAGGCTTGTTTAGTGCGATCGCGGAAGTCGGAGTCAATGTCGATATTATTGTTCACAATCTTCCCGAGCCAGGTGGAAAAACCATGCATCTTGGTTTTACAACTTCAAGAGGCGAGTCCGATCAAGCTGTCAAAGCTGCAAAATCTTTTTGGGCAAAATCAAAAATGCAATCTCAGCTAGATGTTACAGTCGATAACTCCGTTGCGAAGGTTAGTGTCGTAGGGGTTGGTATGCGCAGTCACGCGGGCGTTGCCGCAACGACTTTTTCAGCACTTCAGCGAGCTGGCATTGATATCAGGATGATTTCAACCTCTGAAATCAAGATTTCTTGCGTCGTGGATCAAGGTTTGGCCGATGCTGCTTGTAAAGCCTTACACGTGGCGTTTATTACAGTTTGACGTCATTCACTCGATTTAAATCACAGTCTGAATTCCGCGCATCTCAAGATCTGCGATCAGTTTCTTGGGTGACTCGTATAGGACTGCGTCCATACCGCATTTTTTAGCTCCATCAACGTTTGCTGGCACGTCATCCACAAAAAAGCAGCTCTGTGGGTCGCATCCTGCCAGTTTGATAGCGTGGCGATAGATTTTCTCTTCGGGTTTCATAGATTTGACCTCGTATGAAAGAACAAGATGGTCAAACCATTGGTGAATACCCCAGTTACTCTGGATATGCTGCCAATGAATTTCATTGGTATTGCTGAGCAACATAATCGGTCGCTGACCAAGATATTGCTGACGAACTGATTTCAGAATTTTTATGGTATCGTCAATTGGTTGGAAAATATCGCTGGCAGCAAGAGCCAAGGCTGAGCCATTCACCTGAGTGCCAAAATGGGCCTGAAACTGGAGCTGGAGTTCTTCAAAAGAAATGATACCCCGCTCAAAATCGAACTCGCGCCCATCAAGGAATAAAAATGAATGGATTTCTTTTGGGGATACGCCGATTAGGCCTGCCACTTGAGAGCATGCTCGATCAACGCTGAAATCGATTAGCACCTTGCCGAGGTCAAAAATAATGGCCTTGGCAGATTCAGCGGTCATGAACAGGATGTTTCTTTGAAAACTGAGACGAAAACGTCGTTGTCGCTTCTCATTTTGATGTAGCAAACGTTCTTGCGTTCTTGTTGCTGGTACATACATTCACGGCTGATAAAGTTCGTTGAGGCCTCTTTGGCAGGACGAAGACGCAACACGTTAAATGGAGCTTCTACGGATACGAGGTACTCTCCAACGACCTTACCATTGACGACTTGCTCAACCGTAACTTGGTTGGACAGGTTTGTAATTGCTTCACGGTGATGGGCAAATTGGCCATCGGAGAAGCTGATCTGAACCTCAATTTCCGAACGTTGATGACTGATAGTATTAAGATGGCCGAATGCAATGCGAGTGCTGTCCTCGTTTTCAAAACATCGACCGGCTAGAATGGATCTCGTGGCCTGAATCACGTCTCTGTATTGAACGGCCCATGAAGTCTCAGCAAATACAGCCAAGGATGCAGCAGTCCAAAATGAATAGAAAAGTGTGTTCTTCATGATCATCGGCTCTCTAGAATCCAGGGAACAATGTGGTCCATAAGTAAAATTGATCGCTGGTGATAATGAATTTTCCCCATGGGGGCAAGGAAAACTTTTAAAATCCAGTGATTACTGTAAGTTGGGTGCGTGATGTCCTGCTGCGGAATCACCTGCTGCAACATACTGATTTTCGAGCTGTTCTCGATAACAGATCGAACAAGCCGGCAAGTATTTTTCCTCAGCACCAAGTTCGATCGTTGGTCCCGTCAGTGTAGGCTTGCCGTCTAGGAGTTTTAAATTAAATATCGCCTTGCGATTACAAAATGCACAGGTTGTTTTGACCTCTTCGATAGAGTCGGCGACCTCAAATAGACGTTTGCTTCCCTCGAATAAATTTCCTCGGAAGTCAGTTCTTAAGCCGTAGCAGATGACGGGAATATTTTGTCGAGAGGCGATTAGTCGAAGCTGGTCGATCAAAGACTTAGATAAAAATTGCGCCTCATCGACAACAACACAGTCGTGACCTTCAAAATCTCTGCTATCAAAGATCGTTTCGTCCGTGACGAGAATGTCTGCTTTTTTGACGAGTCCAGCGCGCGACTTGACCTCGTCGTTACCAAAACGCGTGTCCAATTTTGGTTTAACAAGCAGTATCCGTTTATTTTGTTGCTGATAGTTGTGGGTAACTGCCAGCAAATTCAATGTCTTGGCGCTTCCGACAGTTCCATATCGAAAATAGAGTTTTGCCATATCGTAGAGCGATCCTTATTTTATTGGTGCAAAGCGTTCAGGATTGCGTTCGCGCATCATGTCATAAATCAACTCAAAGACGTCTTCCGCGTTTGGTTTAGAATAGTAATCACCGTCAGAGGCATACGCAGAGCGGTGCGGCTTAGCGGCCAACGTTCGCGGAGGGGCATCCAAAAGCTCGTATGCCTTTTGTTCCTCAACGATTTGCTGCAGCATGTACGCCGAGGCTCCTCCTGGGACATCTTCATCCATGCAAACGAGAGCATTCGTTTTTGCTACCGACTCGCGGATCTTGCCAAATCTATCGAACGGCAAAAGAGTCTGAGCATCGATCAGTTCAACACTGATACCCTTGTCTCGTAGGAGCTTGCTTGCATCTTGTGCGATTCTAATACAAGCGCCATATGTGACCAGAGTCACATCGGTTCCCTCTTCCAAAACTTCTGGTACTCCCAAAGCAACGGTATAATCACCGATGTTATCTGGCATGGTCTCCTTCTGGCGGTAGCCATTAAGGACTTCGATAACCAGAGCAGGGTCGTCGCTTTTTAACAACGTGTTATACATTCCGGCAGCCTGGACCATGTTTCTTGGAACACAAACGTGGATACCCCGGATTCCGTGAATGATCATGCCCATTGGTGAGCCCGTATGCCAAATGCCCTCAAGCCGGTGACCTTTTGTTCGGACAATCACGGGCGCAAGCTGTCCACCAGCTGACCTATAATGGACGGTTGCCAGATCGTCACTCATGCCCTGATAGCAATAGAGTAGGTAATCAAGGTACTGAATATCCGCAATAGGTCGTAAGCCCCTCATCGCTGCTCCAATTCCTTGGCCGAGAATGGTCGCCTCACGAATCCCCGTATCGGTGACGTGAAGATCACCAAATTTTTCTTGCAGCCCCTCGAATTCGAGGTTTACCCCGCCCAGTTGGCCGACATCCTCACCGCAGATGAAGATCCGAGGGTCCTTCTCAATGGCTTTTTCAAAGAATTTTTGAATAACCTGGCGTCCGTCAACCTTGGCGCTCGTTTCCGAGTAAGTCGCTGGAATATTATCCACAAAAAGTGGAGACGAGCTTGTCTCGGAAAAAAGATAGCTTGAGTAGCGCCTTTGATTGAAGGTGTCATAACGCTCAATAAACCGAATAAGCTTCAGTTTGCTGTCCTGATCAATATCCGTAAGCTGGTATAAAACGCGCTTTAGGCTACTTTGAATATTTCTTCTAAATAATGTCGGCTGTTTCTTAAGGTCCTGGGCTGCCTTCGCGCACAATTCCTCCTGACCAGTCGATTGTCCAACGTTCGAAAGCAGCTCAACGGCCTCATCTCGCTCTTTCTCGAGGGGTTCCAGATAGTCCCGCCACGCGTCTTCCTTGGCTTTTTCGGGGGCTTTTTGTTGCTCTGCTTCAATAAGATCTTAATCTGACTGACTGGCTATTTTTTCGCTAATGATCCAAGCTTTCATCTTGGAGATACAGTCAAAATCGTCTTCCCACTTTAGTCGTTCTTTCGATTTGTAACGCTCATGGCTGCCTGACGTGGAGTGTCCCTGTGGTTGAGTCATCTCTATAACGTGGACAAGCTGAGGGATGTGATCTCTTCGACAGGCTTCTGCCGCTTTCGTGTAGGTCTCCACTAAACCTTCGTAGTCCCAGCCTTTGACAACGTGAATGGCGATTCCCTTCAGTTCATTTTCGTAATCGAAACCAGCCATGATTTTTGAGATCGACTGTTTAGTCGTTTGATGCCGAGCGTGTACCGAGATGCCGTAATCGTCATCCCAAACGCTCATCAAAACCGGGACCTGCAAGACGCCAACCGCATTCATAGCCTCCCAAAAAAGGCCTTCGGAAGTGGAGGCATTACCTATGGTGCCAAATGCAATCTCGTTTCCAGTTCGACTGAATTTTGTCAAAGGATGGAGTCTTGAATTATTGCGGTAAAGCTTTGACGCATAACCGAGACCAACGAGGCGTGCCATTTGGCCACCAGTAGGAGAAATATCTGAAGATGTGTTGGGCTGGCTTAACTGGTCAAGCCATTGCCCTTCCGGGCTGATCAAACGCGTGCCAAAGTGGTTGTTCATCTGGCGACCAGCACTTGCGGGATCGTGATTTACGTCTGTGTCTGCAAATAGCTGAGCAAAAAATTGTTTGAGACTGAGTTGCCCCAATGCCATCATGACGGTCTGATCTCTGTAGTAACCTGATCGCCAGTCGCCCTTCTGAAAGACTCTCGCCATAGCAACTTGCGCAAGCTCCTTGCCATCGCCAAAGATGCCAAATTTTGCTTTACCACTGAGAACTTCTTTTCGACCGATTAAGCTCGCAAAACGACTTTGATAGGCAATGGAAAAGTCTCTGAGCACCTGGTCTCGGTTCCAGTCGCGTTTAGTTGTGAAAACCTTTTTCGTCACGCCGACATACTCCTTGCGGTAGCGCTCTAAAAATCAAATGTAGCGATCACCGGTGCGTGATCGGATGGCTTTTCGCCACGTCTTTCATCGCGATCGACTTTCACGGATCGACAAAGTGACGCTGCGGGTGGGGTTGCATATATCAGGTCAATCCTGAGCCCTTTATTTCTGGCAAACGACAGTTCCCGATAGTCCCACCAGGAGAAAACACCTGCACTTTGATCGTGCATGCGATGCGTGTCGATAAAGCCAACCGACAAGAGATCAGTCAGTGCTGCACGTTCGCCGGCAGAGCAATGGATGTGTTCTTTCCAAGCCACAGGATCGTAAACGTCTCGGTCGTCTGGTGCAATATTGAAATCACCTACAAACACCAGCTTGTCAGACGTCTTCCAATGGCTTTGTATAAATTGCTTCGCTTGCTTCAGCCATGCCAGTTTGTACGCATATTTTTCACTGCCCACTGACTGCCCATTTGGGACATAGGCATTGATGAGGTCAAATCCGTAGGGCGTGCGAACTGTGATCATCCGCGAGGCTTCATCTTTGGGGTCAAAATTGCGAAACAGGGTTTCTACTGGCTTTTTTGAGATAATAGCGACGCCGTTATAAGCTTTTTGTCCAAAAATAGCTGAGTGATAGCCCAGTTCTGTCAGGGCTTCATGGGGGTACTTCTCGTCTGCGCATTTCAGTTCTTGAAGGCAGAGAAAGTCTGGACTTTCGCGTTCAAGGAATGCCTTGACGCGGTCCAAGCGTGAATTGATTGAATTAACGTTCCAGGTGACGACTTTTACCATAAGGTGGCGGACTTTAGTGAACCGAGGCCGCCATCGTCAACAAGTAAAGGGACAGATTATAGTAGTTCCATTTCCGCAAGCGGAGTGCCGCTTAAAGAGTCAGAGTACTGAAAGTCACTCGTTGGTACGCAGTCATTGCGCTGACCGCTGCTCTTAAATGTGACTTGATAGATATCGCATTCAACATAGTTGAAGCCCTTCTGGAAAGGGACCTTATCGCAGGACTCTTCTTTGCCCTGTCGCATTTTGAGGCCGCAGCGGTCTTTAAACTCGATGGTTTTCCGATCGGCAGCGAGATTGCCATGACGAACATGATGAGGACAACGTGAGCAAAGCATTCTTCGATCCTTTCCCTGGATGAAAAAAGTTGTCGATACAACGTTCGCACGGGGCTTCAATCTGCCCGATCCCACCGCCGCCTTCCTGTTTTTCAAGGCTACCTTGGCTGTTCGGATAAATCGAAACTCATGCAACTCTAATGTTATTTAAATTGGATCATAACACCAAATTGACTGATTGCAATAAATTTATTTGGGCCGATTAAATTCTTTTTTTAACTTCAGTTTAAAATAGGATTCTTAGCTTGGATGATTGGATTTTCAGTGGGGGTTCCGGATGGTTGACGGTCTTTTCTGAACCGGATACCTTCATTCATCAGCCTAATAAATTGCTGGATTCTCAAATGCGGAGGGCTTTGTTGTGGCGTGGTTGGAACGTGAAAAGGCACCGATTGCCAAGAGTGAGCGAATCGATACGCCAGATGGTCTCTGGGAGAAGTGTGTAAACTGCTCCGAGATCATTTTGAAAAAAGAGCTTAACGAAAACCTGAATGTTTGCCCAAAGTGCGATCACCATTATCCGCTTCCAGTTTGGGAGCGCATACACAGCCTGTGTGACGACGGCTCATTTGTAGAAGCGGATGGTAATCTGAGAAGTTCTGATCCACTGAAGTTCTCCGACAGCAAAGCATACTCAAAGCGTCTTGAAGAACAGCATAAGAAAACTGGTCGTTGGGATGCGTTCGTCTCTGGCAAAGGGACGATTAATGGCCGTCCAGTTCACGTTGGCGTGTTCGACTTCCAATTTATGGGCGGCAGTATGGGCTCCGTTGTCGGAGAAAAGATTGCGCGGCTTTTTATGCGCGCAACCGCGGAGAAGGTTCCAGCTATTGTCGTTAGTTCGTCTGGTGGTGCAAGGATGCAGGAGGGGCTTGTAAGCCTCATGCAGATGGCAAAGACGTGCGCTGCGGTCTCCAAGATGCGAGATGCTGGCGTTCCTTACATTTCAATACTTTGTCACCCAACTACTGGCGGAGTCGCTGCAAGTTTTGCCATGCTTGGTGATATTAATATTGGTGAACCCAACGCATTGATTGGGTTTGCGGGCCCTAGAGTTATCGAGCAAACAATCCGAGCGCAGTTGCCAGAAGGATTTCAGCGGGCAGAATACTTGCTGGAGCATGGCATGCTTGATTTGATTTCCCATCGCGACTCATTGCGGGGAACAATCTCGAGAGTTCTCGATATTTTGGCAGCCAACATAGCGAAGAGCTAAAGTGGAGCCTGTAGAAATCCTGGAGCTCTTTGACAAAAGAGCAACTGTCATTAAGCCCGGCCTTGAGCGCATCACTAGAGCGTTCGATATAATAGGGTGGCCAGCGCGACGGACGCCCTGTTTCGTTGTCGCAGGAACCAATGGAAAAGGAAGCACTTGTGGCTTTCTTTTTCGTCTTCTGGCAGCGGCGGGCATTCGAGTGGGTATGTTCTCGTCTCCGCATCTCATCGAGTTTAGAGAGCGTTTTTCGATATCAGATGCGGATGTCTCTAACGCTATTCTTGTTAACCATATAAAAAACATAAAAAAAATGTTGCCTGAGACCCTTTGGGCCGAGCTTACATTTTTCGAAATCAATACTCTCCTAGCGGCCCGCGTCTTCGATGAATTCCAAACAGACGTTAATGTTTGGGAGGTTGGTTTGGGGGGAAGACTAGACTGCGTTAATGTGTTTGACGCAGATGTGGCGATTATCACCAGCATTGGCCTTGATCATCAGGAGTATTTAGGGACGACTCACGGGCAAATTGCCCAGGAAAAAGCTGGTATCATGCGTCCAGGAAAACCAATCGTGTGGGGTGGCGTTGGGTCAAGTGAGCGAGAGGCTCACGATACGATTTTAGATTGTGCAAAAAAGATCGGGGCAAATGTCATCTTGTCAAAAAAGCACGAGATCGGCCCGCCCTCCAAGCTTCTGGCGCATTATCCATCATTTCTATTAAATAATTTTCACACCGCAATGACGGCTTTAGATGTCTTTGCAGATTCTGGTGCTTGTTCAAAGCTGTCCAGGGGATCTCTTTCAAAGGCTGTCGCTGACTTTGATAAGCCTCAGCTTCCATGGCCGGTGACGTTGAATGGACGATTTGAATTGATAACAGTTCAAAAAGGTGACGTTCGTCAAGATCTGTTGATTGATGTGTGTCACAACCCGCACGGGGCAAGAGCATTGAACCACGCGCTCGAAGAAACTGGCGTTGTGCCGTTTGGGTCAAAACGACCATGCCTTATTAGCGTGCTATCAGACAAAGATGCGTCTGGCATATGGGCCGAAATAAGAGGTAAGATTAGCGAAGTCATTCGATTTAAGATTCCGTCATCCAGGTCATGGCATGAACAAGATCATCGCATTGAGGGGCCAATGATGGAGTCTTTTCAGAGTGCTTGGGACCTGGCGCTGTCCCGCAAAAGCTGGCAGACACAGTCGCCATGGTTGATTTTTGGCTCCGTTGCCGCTGTGGGAGATGTCCTCTCGTATTTTCGCAGTGACGGTTGGTCGGTTGTGAGGAAAGTCAGGGATTGATGCTTCAACATCGGAAGACTCATTTTATAATTCTGCTCATGCTCATTCTGAGCTGGGCCGATGACGCCGTCTCACAGCAATCAAATGTGACGCTACCTGTTCCCGGCGAGATCATTCCTGAATCTGACACTGGACGCCCTCAATTATTTTTTGATGCTCGCTCAACAGGGTTTGCGCGTGACGGCAAGCAGCAAGTGCTCGACGGAGACGTTATAGCGATTGGTGCGCGAAGTATTGTTACGGCCGACAAAGTTATTTTTGATCAAGAGAGCAAAAAGATTACCGCGGAAGGACACGTTGTGATCCTCGCGGCAGATCAGATTTTAACTGGTGATAAAATTGATTTTTATCTTGATACGGCCGATTTCAAACTGACCGGCGCGCGCATGATTGTGAATGATCGGGAGCAGGCAGATCAAATTGCAAAAGATGTTCTTGGATTTTCAGTTCAGGAGTTAAGTTTCGAGGCTGACCGCAAGTCACAGTTGGACGAAATCACAAAAAAGAAAGACGAGATACGTCAAAACGTACGAAGAAAAGCTAAATTAGGCCAGGATCCGGCTGCTGAGGAGATTAATGCCTATGCCCGGCTTCTTGAGCAGGAAAACCTGATCAAAAGTCAGGAGAACCCTGCATTTGCTCAGATGACAGAGTCCAGGCGAAACACGTTGAGGAAGCGTCGAGACTTTTGGGAGCAGTCAAAAATTTCAGAAGTCATTAAAGGCGGCAGCGAACGTCAAAGTTACTTCCGCCTGGAAGGCGATGAAATTACAAAGACCAATGGTAACGACTTTCGGGCCAAACACGCCCTTTGGACATCTTGCCGCTGTGAGAAAGATGAGAAGCCAGCGTGGGGGATTAGGTCTGCTTCTACAGACGCACAGCTGGGCGGTTATGCAACATTCTACGATGCGCTGCTTGAGATCAAAGGTATTCCTGTGCTCTACGTTCCGTGGCTTAAAATTCCGATAAAGGATCGTCGTCAGTCGGGGCTACTCATGCCAACATTCACAGAAGATGCGGTTTCTGGCTCCGGTTTTTCCCAGCCACTGTTTCTAGACCTTGGATCTAATAAGGACGCAACGGTGAAGGGTGACGTTTTTGAGAAGCGTGGACTTCGAGCTGGGCTTGAAGTGCGTTTGAAGCGTCGCCAATACAGCGGTTATCAATTAAACGTTGAGGGTATGCGAGATCGCATTTGGTTGAAGCAGAGGGCGACGAGACGAAACTTGTCGCAAATGTACGCAGATGGCCTAAGGGTGGCAAGGGCTCAACCCCAAGGAGCAAATCCGGCAGATTTAAGTGGTTTTTCTGGCCGAGACTACGCGCGCATGCGTTTAGCGCAGCGTGACTGGTGGGAGACCCATGCAAAGGAGTGTCTTGATCCAGACCCGGTGGTCAGCAGACGCTGCGAAGAATCAATTCTGCGCTCTGTGCGTGCGCCTGGGAACGTAAATCGTGGCCTGGCTAAATGGCGAATTTCTGATCGTTTGGATGAGCGCGTCTCATTTGTATCCTCGGGGGATATTTATTCAGACCGACAATATAATCCCGACGTATACATCCCCGAAGCGGTCCAGCCCGGATTTGACACTGGAAATGGAGAAAGACCGATAAATCCAGTTAGATCTCGAGTGACCTATGATGGAAGCCAGTACTTTCTGGGTCTAGGATCCTATTTGGGTGATCCTTCACGGCTCAATGATCGTTTCGAGGGGTATCAATTACCCGTGGTGGCACAAGCAAGATCACGATGGTTTACTCTGAAATCAACTGGCTTGCCAATCTACAGTCGTTTTTTGGCCGATGATTTTAGGATTACACGCAATCCAGGCTCCGCAAATGATGCCGAATACAGACAGCAATGGATACCTGCTGGGCACTGGAGGCGTGCTGAGGCTTCGATACTAGCCCCTTTGACCACACGCACGGCAGTACAGGTCGATCATTTTACTGATTTGGAAGCTCGCATTATGAGCTTTGATGGTAGCCGCGATAAAGAAACCTCTCGTTTGGATGGGCTAGATAGCTCACTGCAGTCTTGGCGGACTGGATTCAGGTTTCAGCTTCCGATTGATGGAAAGGCTCTTCTTCCCACTTGGCTGGGAGGGTTTTCAGATGAGACCGGTCGTCGCATTATTCAGCATGTAATGAACTGGTCGATCACTCTCGCAGCTCGTCCGATGGTTCGCCGGCGTGGTCCCTACGGAGATACTGGAAGCCTGCTTGGCAAAATGCCGGCTACTTGGTTTGCAACCGATAAGGCAGGAATTGACGATAACATTGCGCCAACCGACTTTATGGATGAATACCAAATTGTCACCTTTTCAACATCCCATCGCTGGAAGCTCTACAGCGAAATTTGGAAAACAATTACCGGTGAACAAAGTGAAGATCATGCAAAGGAGATGGCAAAGTTGTCCTCTGAGGATCGAGCTCGTAGAGATCTACTTTACACGATGGACAGACCCGTCAGAGCGGCAGATGACATATTTTCAAATGACCAAACCAAATGGTTCACAAACCGCTATCAACTTCTTGATACGGACTATGTCGAACCGGTCAGCTTTGGCGCCTCTGTCTCGTATGACCGGCTAAAAGATGTTCGTCGTAGGAAATATGGTAGGTCGCGTGAAAATCGTCCGTGGAGTGAGCTTGATTCGTCTCTCGCTCTCCTGATTTCCCGCTGGTCACTTAGCTCTTCATCAAAATATAACATCTATGACAAATCTCAGACCAAGTTCTCCGCAAATTTGGTACCTCCTGATTTATTTAAATCAAACATCGCATTTGGTTATACGATCGAAAGGCTTCCTGTCGTATCAAACGGAAATTTGTCATTCATATCGACTGCGGAAAGATCTCTAACATTTGTGACCTCTTTGATCAGTCCGGTTTCAGCAAGTTGGAGCTACTCCCGCAAGGATAAGATCAACGAATTACCAAAGCAGGATTATCGCCAAAAGATCAGTTTGGTGTATGGGTCTGCCAGTGGTTGTTGGGGACTTGGTTTTTCGCGGGAAAAGGGTTACGGCGTGGAGGAGAGGGCTGCAAGTTATCTCTTACAGTTAAACGTTACCTTTATGGGACAAACGCGCGAGCTTCCCAATATGTCTAGTGGGCTTGAGAGAGAGCTGAAAAAAAATTAAATACTCAGCGGACTAATAAGTCGCCAACAATTCTCTCGGCAACCGCTTTAGAAGCGTTTCCAAAGCTGTGCTGAAAGGACTCTTCATTACGTATGTGATGAATCTCAGCTGGCACATCCCCCCGAATGGTGGGGACTTCTCCCGATAATGCATACTGACGTTGTAGGACTAGCTTTCTAGTGGTCAGATCCCAAACTTCCACATGAACGGCCGATGACCAAGACGTCTTCATGAAATAGTCATCTGCTATGCTGATGTCTCTAAGCTGACCAGGAGTTGGGGGTTGCTGCTGTCCCGCAAATACATCAGGCTCACTGGTCCTTCTGACGGCGACGGGTGCTTTACGCTCGCCGGCCTTACCCGTTTGCGCCCTAACGATATGGGCGCGCAGTATGGCGTCGGCTTCGTAGGGACGGGCTAAACGCAGCTGTCCGTTTGCAGCGATTGCGCGCTGTATTTCATCCCAAAGGACTTCATGGGGAACTGGCTCTGAGGCGGTATCGTAGATCGCCTCAACATAAATACTACGGATATTATTGGGGGTTGAGGACTTGAGATTCGTAAGCTGGTAGGTGCAACCAACCATACAGTGCGCAAGAACCAGGAGCGTGGCCAGCTTCCTGAATTTTCTAGTAGACTCTTGTGAGGCGTTCTTCATAATGGTCATAAAGCTACCATAACTCGAAGCATTTGAGGTTGCCATGGAATTTGATCGGCTCCCGTCCAAGCCCGTTGTTAAAAGTCTGACCGGCGCTCAGGCCGAGTGGGAAAACTGGTTATTTAGTAATAATTTTCAAATGATGCGAGATGCTGATGGGGTTGATTGGCGCGTGGCGATGACGTTTGAACAGCTGCCGAGCGAGCTCGATCGCCACAAGGGTAAGTGGATTGCGACGCTGCAGATTGGAGCGGATGTCCCTATTGCGAGGCTGGTGGAGACTGGGACCCTTGATCCAGAGCAAGATGAACGGCTCATTATTTTGGCAGGCTCTGGGGCGGTACCCCTTCGCATGAAAAAACTTCGCTACGAGGCACTCGGTGAAAACGAGATGCGGGAAACCTTAGTGCGCGTTCTTCCGGAACTCCGCGAAAATTTTAGGAAAACATCGCTACATGAGGTCAAACGGAGCCTGATTCATCGTTGGGTCGAAGGCTTGTCTAGCTTTGGGCAGCGGGAGATTCTCGGGGTTCAGTTAAATTTGAGTGAGGATTTCACGAGCCAAATTGATTCGGAAACTTGACGGGCCCTAGCTGTTTCCACTAGTAATGTTGGTTTTCGTCTTAAGACTAAACTGTATGGGAGTCGGTTCGGATGTTGGAGTTTATTCCGGAAAAAGTAGATCGCGCGGTCGTAATGAACGTCATTCAGACCTCGAGGCCTGTTTCAAGCTCTGTTGCTTCAATTGTTTCACCGATTGATGGCTTCGTTGGTGCCGATTTTGTGGTTGCTGTTCACAACTGGCTGATTGGAACTCATCTTCGCTATGTGATTTTTGATTTACAGGATGAGAAAGAAGTACCTGCTGATTTTCTTGAGGAGCTGATGCAGCTGATGAAGCGCGTTCGCATCCCGTTCCTTTTTTCAGGTGTTATGGATAAACCAAAAGCGCTATTGCAGTCATATAACTACACCTCGAAATATCCAATTTTTGCCTCAATCGATGACGCAATTTCCTTTATCGAGCAGAAGTTCCCTAACTACTTAGCGGTTCCCCTCGATGGCATTAATTTCGGTGCGCCCATAGAAATGGTTCGTAGTCGTCTGAACGGTAAAGGCGGCGAGGAAGATGGCGAAGCCGTGCAAGAAGATGAATAAGGTTCCAAATAAAAACCGGCGCTTGATTAACCAAGCGCCGGTTTTTTTATTTTAGTCGCTCGAGCTCTTTGTTGATGATCTCGAGGTTTTCTTTGACGGTGTCAAGCGTCGAAGCCTCTGGATACTTTGTAATGGCAATTTCAAGGTAGTTTTTGGCTTTTTGCAGATGTGACTTTTTGCCAGTGGATTCTGGCATGGATGAACTAGAACGATACTGACTCGCGGCTTGTCGCCTCAGATCTTGGACGGCGCGATTGGCCCAACCCTTCAGGCTTTCCTGTGCAGAGGCATAGTGATCGGTGCCTTGGGGAACTTTTCTAGCCTCAACCACAGCCTTTTCGTAGTCCTCTTTCCCTGCGTACTCGGTTGCTTTTGTCATGATTTGATGAGCAACAGAGTTTTCTTCCGGCGACGCGGTGATTGTCGGCGCTTGCGCCTCTGGTGATGGGCTTTGAGGGGACAGCGTGCCTTCGGCTCCGACAGGTTGGACATCCATACCCATCTTGCGAGCCAAGTCACCCCATGATTGGGTCTCGGTTTTTAGTGCATTGAGGAGGTTTTGTAAAAACAACGGGCTATTCCCATCAAACCGACTGGCATCCAGTGTCAAATTGTAAATGGCGTAAGAACGGAGATGAGGATTGGTGGAGATAGCCGTGATGAGATCAACGCCTTTTTCCCGGCAACGTGTTTCGAGTATGAGTTGCGGTTCAATTTTTGTCGATCCTTGATCGATAACAGATGATGAGTTCTCTGCATTCTGAGCAGCTGCCATATCCACTTCGCGGAACGTTGACCTGTGGCCACCGATCGGCGTGACAATATCCCTTAAGATTCCAACCACAATGGCAGCCTCATGGAGTGTTCCCGGTTGGGGATTTGCAGGAAAAGCGAGAAACTGTTGGCGATCTTTTTCCGTAAAGTTCTGGTTGGGAGAGGAAACTTTTTCAAAAAAACCAGCATAGTCCAACTCGTTAGTACGAGTTTCTGACACGGCTTCTATTTTAACTGGCTGAACATCTCCAGTTTTAGAGGCTGGAGCTGGATGGCTGATAGGCTTTCGTCTTCTGGCAGGTTCCTGCTGTTGGCTTCCTGTCGTGGCACAGGCGGCTAGCAAGGAAATACATGTTATTG
>JBIIGV010000147.1:0-6301 GCA_044236265.1 Oligoflexales bacterium | reverse complement strand
TATCTTTAGAGCCCACTTTGGCTCAGGAGATCAAGACGCGGTCGTCTTTAAGCTCTCTGAGTTTAAGAAGTCATTTCATTCAATTTTTGTTTCATGCAAGGAAAACCGCGCCAAGCTTCATCCTGATTTTTTTGCTCTTGGCGTTTACCTTGTGTGTCTTTATGACAACCTGGAGGCTCTTGGCGTTCCACTCAACGTAAGGCGCGCCTTCACAGCTGCACAAGGCCTATCATGAATCAAACGAAAAAAAAGCTGACAGTCGCCATCGCCGGGGCCAGTGGGTTTATCGGCAAAGCCCTGATTAAAGAGCTTCAAAACCACCACAATATCGTCGGGCTCAGCCGCTCAGCAGGCCGCGAGGCTGATGGCGTGACATGGCGAAAATGTGATCTGTTTTCTCTTAAGGAGTCCGAGGCTGCCCTAGCCGAGTGTGACATCGCAGTTTACCTCGTACACTCGATGCTTCCCTCGGCACGTCTCACCCAAGGTCGCTTTGATGATCTAGATCTTCTCATTGCAGATAATTTTGCGCGGGCTGCAGCAACAAATGGCATCAAAAAAATCATCTACCTTGGCGGGCTGATCCCGGAAGGCGATATGTCTTTGCATCTGCGCAGTCGGCGTGAGGTCGAAGATGCACTTGCAAGCTACGGCGTACCCTGTATCACTCTTCGCGCTGGCCTGGTGGTCGGAGCCAACGGCTCGTCCTTTGATATGATGAAAAAGCTAGTCGAGCGACTTCCAATGATGATTTGCCCCAAGTGGACCTCAACCAGAACTCAACCGATAGCACTGTCAGATGCTACAACCCTTATTGCAAATGTAATTGACGACCAAGAACTTCCGGCTAAGGCCTATGATATCGGCGGCCCTGACGTCATCACTTACCTTGACATGATGAAAAGCACGGCCAAGGTCCTCGGCAAAAAAAGATTATTTTTCCCAGTGTGGCTCTTTAGCCCAAAGCTATCGAGACTATGGGTCAGGCTCGTGACGGGTGCTCCGATGCAGCTGATAGGTCCACTGGTTGAAAGCCTAAGGCACGTTATGGTCTGTAAAGATCACGCTCTGGCGGAACGTTACGGCTTAAAAACCATGCCGTTTGTAACATCCTTGGAAAAGGCTCTTCGAGAAACCAAGCCATCATCAAAAGATGCATCATCGAGCTTTCCGCAAACAGGCTTAACCAGAATCGACCAGACTCCGTCTGCGAATATCGTTTGTTCAGTACAAAGACTACCGCTGCCCACAGGACGAAACGCTGCTTGGGTCTCCGAGCGTTATGCAAGCTGGCTCATAGAGTTTCTTTATCCCATTATTCGGGTCGAAAGAGACCCACATGGCTCATTAAAGCTCATGCTGAAATTTGGACTTTCACGCTGGTCTATATCGCTCCTTGAGCTCTACTATGCCCAAGACCGCAGCTCACCGCAGCGTCAGCTCTACTACATCCAAGGAGGAGCTTTGCTGTCATCAAAGGCTGCTGCCAAGGGGCGCTTTGAGTTTCGCGAAGTGTTGCACAGCCAGTACGTGATGGCTGCCATCTTTGATTTCGTTCCCGCACTTCCATGGTGGATCTACAAGTCAACCCAAGCTCTCTTACATTTGTTTGTAATGTGGGCGTTTAAGCTTGATCTGAAACATCAAATGAAAAATCCACGGTGACTTAATGGTCACCGTGGACTTGTCTCATCACAAACGACAAATCACTTCTTCGCGAGAAGATCTCTGATTTCCTTCAGTAGCTTTTGATCTTCCGTCTCGACTGGCGCTGCAGGCGCAGCGGCCGCAGCTTCCTGCCGCTTTTGCGCCATCAGAAAGCCCATAAACTTCACCATAAATAGATATAAAGCAAAAGCGACGATCACAAAGTTAACGCACTCACCAAAAAATTGGCCATAAGGAATCTCCTTGGCGCCAATCACAATCTTCCAGCCCACGTATCCTTGCTCGCCTGGGGTGAGTAATCCAATCACTGGCATGAGGATATTTTTAACAAGTGAATCCACAATTTTACCAAAGGCTGCGCCGATGATCACACCAACAGCCATGTCAACGACATTGCCCTTAAACGCAAAATTACGAAACTCCTCGAGAGCTGAGCCTAGTTGCCTGGCTGCACCCGTTGCACCTGATTGAAGTTGAGCTTTCATCCGATTCATGTTTCCACCCATTCCTAAGGTTCATTAAATCACCCGCGACCGAAGGCCCTCTCCTAGTCGAAACAATGGTCGCAACTCAAGGAGAAAATAGACAAACCCCTCGCAACAGAAAGTCCCGAGCATGGCAATCCAGTGAAGACCGAACTCCAGCACTGCCTGAGGCTTTTATAACACCATGAAATTATTGCTTTAATTTAAACCAAATTTAATTGACATGATTAATTTTAATGATCTATAACGCGCCTCTGTTTATAGCCCTCCTGACCATCGGAACATCATGAACCGCCTCTTCATCCTCATCGTCTATTTGTTGGCTGCCACCAAGGTCGAGGCCGCGGGCCTTGAAGTGTACACCGGCGTCATGCGTTACACGAATTCATCGCGCGTAACGTTAATGCGACTTTTTGTAATCCCAAAAGTTCATGGCCCCGCGCCGGATATTCATATGAATCTTTATCTCGGAGGCTTTGACTCCAACGAGATGATCCCAACGTACTTCGATGCCGTTGAGGTCGAGTCTGATGGAAGCTACGTTGTCTCTGACAAAAGAAACCAACACGAAGGATCTCCATTCAGAGTTCCTACGCTTTTTTTAAAGAAGAGAGTCGACGGTGGCCTTGAAGGAGACCTTGTTTCCATCGAAAACGGCATTGCCGCCAACATAGACGTGATACCGGGTTGGTCCATTCGTGAAGACATGACTCAGGGGAAATCTTTATCGGTAGCCTTTGAGGGTGAATACATGGCCTCATGCCATGGCTATAGTCCTTCAAGAGTTGTGCAACTTCTAGAATTGATCGCGACTCGCTATGACATGAAAGACATGGCTATGGTTCCGGGGGCTGATTTAACCATTAAGTCCGTCAATTACTTGGGCGCCATGTCTTGTGCCCCGAGCATGTACCCAGGCGCTACGGAAACCAACTGTGGATCCTTTGACCGTGGAAACTTTGATCACTACAACAATCGCTTAAATCTTCACCTGGCTCTTAACTGGCAATATTCATGTCAGGTATCTGCGGAGGGGGATCTAAATTGTGAAGGCCCCCGCCGCGAGAGTTGCGAATTCATGCGCCTTAAACCGCCATCCGCAAGTGGACTGGACGTTATTGGTCGCCCCCCCACTCACGCGCTTCCTCCCATTCAGTCTTCGGCAAGTAATATTGAGACATCCATTAGCCCTTGTGCCGAGCTCGACGGCGTTTCGTTTGGGCTACTTCGTCATGCGACCACTGGACTCTATCAGCGTGTTCGCCTTGAGGCGCGGGCAAGAGAGGGTAGCTTTAATCAAGAAAAAGGCTGCCAACTCATCGGAGCCATTAAGCAGCATTTCAATAAGTTTGATGATGAGACGATCCCGCCTCTCACACACGTGTTAAGCGAGTCATGGTTTGTGCCAAGCAAGGGCCAAGGCGCTATTGGTGCGTCACGCGTCGGAGGTGATGCACATATTACCTTGGAAAGAGGAGACGGCTACTGGAAGGGACTTTGGTACTCAAGTCTTTTTGGCTACGTTGGCGAAGTGATGTTTACCAAAAATCCTGCCATCTTTCCGGAGCTCGCGCTTGATCAATATGTCCCATCGATTTCCGGCATTTTCAAGCAAAGGCCTGATCACAACATCAGTATTGAACGCACCATATCGATTTCAGGTTATCCCGATACATCCGACACATCATCTTTTGATCCGATTCGCCAGGTAAAGCTTTCGGGTAACCTCGAGACAACCGCCCTTGATCCCAACGACGACCAAGGAATGAGCACTCTTGGTGGACTTGAGGTGATCACCTATAACTACTTTAACGGCATCGCCACATTTCTCTCACCATCAGCCTACTACTATATGCGCGTTGGATGGGATAAACTTGATACGAAGATCATTACACGCAGATGGGGCGGAAACTACATGCCGGTTAGTTGGTCTTGGGATTTCGTGCGAACTTATTCGTCGATAACTGAACCCCCTAAATAACCATTTTTTGCTATTCACGGTTATCTGATGTCTAAACCTACTTGGATTTCGCACCGCGGTGTTCGCGATACTGGTTTCACGGAAAATTCGTTATCGGCGTTTAAGCTCGCTGTGAGTCAAGGATTCACCTGGCTTGAAACGGACCTTCGCATCACAAGCGATCATCATATTGTCCTCTGCCATGATCCCAGTCTAAAACGTCTTTTTGGCAAAGACCGACTGGTGCACAGCTGCACGCGTGCGCAGCTTGAAGACTTAAAATATCCGTGCGGGCAGGGAATGCTTTTTCTAGATCAGTTTTTCACGGAGTTCGCTCGGCAGCGATGGACCTTTGACGTCAAAATAGAAACAGCTCAGAAGGTTCTTGGCACGCTGCGCACGATGGTGAGTGCCATGCAGGACAGTCTGACCGTTGAGAAAAATATTACCTTTCTTCTTTGGTCTCAAGACGATCAATTACTTGCTGAAAAGCTCTTTCCCCATGCTTCGTTTTTTGCTCGAGATGATGAGTGCTGGCGCGCGGGGCTTGCCATTATTGCTTGGCTACCATTTTTTGGGAAAATCACTGCCAACAAAGCCTATGCAGTTCCGCCAAAACTGTGGAATTTATCTTTGTTCAAATCTCGGATTTTTAGAGCGTATCAGAAGCGAAATGCAAGAGTGATCGCATATCTACCCACTTGTAACGAGGATGCCTTGGCTGCTGTTTCGGCGGGGGCTGACCTCATCTTGTCAGACCGCCTATTTTTAGATCAATAGAACTTGTCTTGCTGCCATCTCCGGGACGATTAAGCTATAATTATCAGATGGATAATTCAGCTCCCAGCTCACAAAGATTTTCCGCCAACGCGCCCCGCAGCGAGTCTGATCTGATGTCAGATGTTCCTGAGGGTGGCGAGCTGTATCGCTCACTTTGTCCAGTTGATCACAAAAATAATTGCGTGGCGATCCGCGGGATTCGCGCAAGGTCATCCCAGGGACTTCCGCCTATTTTAATTGTGCATGATGTCGGTGAGCGCTCACATATGTATTGGGACTGTATTAAGTTTATCTGCGAGCGCGGAACCAGCAGTTACTCTTATGATCAACGCGGGCATGGGGCCGATAGCGAGCTGTCAGGTCACCTTGATCGCTTCCAGGACTTGGTATCTGATCTATTACAGGTAACATCATGGGTGCGGCATATGCACAACGGAACTCCGCCCGTGATTGTAGGGCAGGGATACGGTGCAATCGTGGCCACAGAGCTAGGCTCTAAATTTCCGCAGTTTGTTTCAGGTATTGTATTAGCTGCTCCCACTTTGGAACTTGCCTGGAAGCCTGGACCCTTTAAACGATTTGTCATTAAGCTTATGGCAGATCTTCTGCCGCGGGTGAAAGTGCCTAAAGGACTTCATCCAAGATTTTCAAATCCACTACACCGCATCGTTGGCAAGACCATGGCCACGCGACTTATACGCTCGCTCATGGGACCACGCCAGCTGCGCCTGACGTTTGCCTTTGCTCAGGAGCTCTTTGAAGCGATGGATAGCTTTGATAAGTCTTTTCAAGCAATCAAAAAACCCGTCCTGATCCTAAAGCCTGGCAACGACGAGGTCGCACGCTATGAGGCCATGGACCAAATTGCATCAAATCATCCAAACCAGGAGCTGGTTATTTCCAGGACCGTAGCCAACGTCCACCACAATGGTTTCACCGAGGGAAAACTTCCGATGGCTTCAATCCTCGAAGAGGTTCTTTCCTTTGCCAAAGCATCCACTAAACATCAAATCACTGAAACTGGAACATAAGTCGTGGACCAGCCCTTGAATTCATTATTCTCGTCAACACTTGATGCCATGAATCGCACAAAGAGGCAGGCACACTGGGCCTATATCTCGCTGTCAGTCCTTCGAGCTGCAGCCGTCGGAGCTGTCGTAACCGCGCTTTGGACAAAAGTGAGCCCAGAGAGACCCCTGCTTCATCTTGTGACTGGGCTCATTACGTTTTTTGGAATTCTCAGATTTTCCAGCATTTTTCGAGACCACAAGATCACCACAGATGCCATGCTGGTAGGTCTTGATATGCAGTTTCCAAATGCGACCGTCAGTCCTTTTATTGCTGCCACCACAGATTTAGCCAGTGACGAATGGTCGCCAAGACTTCAGCGGGAAGAAAAAAGACTAAA
>JBIIGV010000066.1:0-16024 GCA_044236265.1 Oligoflexales bacterium | reverse complement strand
CTCGTCGTCTGACAACCTTAGCCGGATCTTTATTGGTGCCTTTTTGTTTGGCGATTTTGTTGCTCATGACCGCGCCCCTTAATATTGCTAATGCTCTGGTCGATGCTAAAAACGTGTTTACAGCACTCTCTGGCGGAGTGACCCTTGACGTGATTGAAGGCGCAGCTCCTCCCAAAGACAAAAGCGCCAAACTACAAACCAACTACTCTCTGTCAACGCTATCACCACCCACGATTGAGCTGATTCCCTCAAACATGATTAAGCTCACCATCGTGCGCCTTGATCAGTTGTCCTCGCCTCCGACACTCACGCTACAGTCTAAAAGTGGCACCCCTCCACTAACCATTCAGCTCACCAACACCAGTAGTCCTGAGCAGTCAGGTGGAATTTGGACGGCTGAGTTTTCTGCGGCTGAAAGTAGTGATCTGATTGTGCCGATTGTTGGATCAAAGCCCTTGGCTCTTCTTCAGGTACAAGAACTTCCAATCCCTAAGGTTCAGATGTCAATTGAAGGAGGACCGAGAGATCCCTGGCCAGATAATGAACTTGTTCCTCTATCCATCCAAGTAAATGCCGTTCACCCGCTGGATAAGGTAAGACTTAGCATTACCGCTAAGGGAAAGACCTCCCAGGAATCTGTTCTCACTATCTCCGGAGAAACCACCACCGTACAGACCTCCTATAAACTAAATCTTGTACCGTGGATGGAAGAAGACATCGTTGAATTTGATATCGTTGCAGAAGCCATTGACCGTGCTGATCCCACGCCTCTTGTCGGAAAAAGTCCGCCGATTCGCCTCAAAGTCGCGAGTGCATACGGCCGCTACCGCGCTGCACTTGAGACCCTTAAAAAAGTGAAGTCGTTACTGGATGACGCAAGAAGTAACGGCACTACCATACCAAAAGACGCCGTTCCCACGATGCAAAGTGTTATGCAGCAAAGTGAGAATACGCCATTTTTTGATGGCATGGACCGCGCCGAGCTTTCAAGACTGCAACAAAAACTCATGGAAGCGTCTAATCAAACAACGCCTGCAAAAATTCAAGATACGAGTGAGGCCATTGGAGATTTTCTGTTAGAGCATGAGATTTTGGATGACCGCGAAAGGGACCGCGACTTTTTTATCGCCGTAAGATCGTTTTCTAGAGTCCTTGATCTTGAAAAACCAACGAGAGTTGAACAGGCAAAATATCTAGCGCAGCGCATGACGCAGTTTCTTGATGATCGTCATAAGCGGTGGACGATTCGCGTTAAACGTCTAAGCGGAGGCCATGAGCCACCTAGTTGGGGGCGTATTAGCCAAAATCGCCCGTTTCATCAGTATGTCAGAGATGCAGGCCGTGACGCCGACCAAAATCCTAAAACAGCTCAAGGCCACTTAAGTAAAGCGGCGAGTGAATACCGCGCCTGGATCGAAGAGCTCGAAGCCAAGGAAGATCAGCTAAGAGCCAAGATGGAGCGCGAGCGTCAGCAGGGACTGGCCAATGCACGTAACGACTTAAAAGAAATACAGCAGCGTCAGGATCAAATCTCTCAAGCCCTTGACCGAGCTCCGCAGCAAAGCCCTGACCAGCTTGCCGAGAAATGGCCAGCGGCTCGTGCCAACGAAAACTCCAACGTCAAACAAGCAAACACTCTCTTAAACCGCCTTAGAGCCCTTGCCCCTCAGGCTGGAGAGCGTCTCGAGGCGGCCATCACTGCGATGGAAAACACCAATACCAAAGGCGAAGCCTCTCAGTGGGCTGAAGCCGAAGGCTCATCAGATCTTGCAGGGCGTCTTCTGCGTGATGCCGATTCAGCGGCAAGCTCAAGTCAGAAGCAAAAAGATCGCGGGCGTCGTCGCAAAAGTAACGGCGACGAATATCACGGTAACTCGATCGGCGGACAAGTCGAAATCAAAAGCGAGTACCGAGTCGATCCCCGTTACCGCGAAGACATCCTGCGCGACGTAGAGTCTGAGATGAATAACGATGAAAATAGAAATATTTTGGACGGCTGGCTTCGTCAGGTGGTGAGATAAACGATGGGCTGGACTGCCAATATCTCAGAAACCGACGCTCGGCAGATCGAAGCCGATATTCATGTGCCGTTTGCGATTTCATCAGAGACATTAAATAAGGCTAGCTTTGTCCTAGTCCAAATCTTTGATGAAAACGGTCTTTGCGGCATTGGGGAAGCAAGTCCCTTTCCAACCCTCACTGGTGATAACGTTGAAGGCGTTCTTCCAAGTGTACGCGAAATCCTTGATCAGCTAACTGAGATGACGGCACTGTCAGGACTTAGGTATCTACGCGGTATCCGCGAAGAGACATTCTTGGCATCACCTAGCGCCTACGTCGGCGTAGAAACAGCTCTCTGGGACTTATACGCTAAACAGCTTGGTGTTCCGCTGTCTGCCATCTGGGGTGGGCGCATGTTTGAAAAGGTGGTGACTGACATCACACTTCCGATCATGCCAGCACACTTAGTTAAGGACTTCTGGAGCCTTTATGAAAACCACGGCTTTGAGGTGGTAAAGATCAAAGTCTCAGGTAACGTCTCAGAAGACACCGACATGATTCATGCGATGCTTAAGCTTTTGCCGCGGGCTTCGCAGTTTACACTCGACGGCAATCAAGGTTACCGCCTCGATAACGCCAAAGCTCTGGTCGCCGCACTTGCGCAGCACGAGGTGAGGCCTTTATTTTTCGAGCAGCCACTTCCTGCAGACGACTGGGATGGGCTTAAGCATCTAGAAGACGCAACCGGTATTCCCGTTTGCCTGGATGAAACCGTAGTGACTCCTGAAGACGCCGTCCGCGTTGTAAGAGACCGAACGGCCAGTATGATCAACCTCAAGATCATGAAGTCAGGCATTGAAGAAACTATGCGCATTATTTCGATCGCCCGCTCATCGGGGATTGCCCTTATGATAGGCGGCATGCTTGAAAGCGAGATCGCCATGGGAGCAAGCCTTCAACTAGCTTGCGGCGTGGGCGGCATTCAGCATTTTGATTTGGACACACCATTTTTCTTTAAAGAGCTCGTAACAAAAGATAGCCCCTGGCATCGCGGGAGTGCAGAGCTAGTGAGACCTGGCAGACCAGGACTTGGGCTAGAGCTCACTAAATAAAAAATAGAAATACGTCGGGTGGCACTAATTTCTTTTAAGGAATTTGGGCACTTTCGATGGTGGTAAAACCATTCCCACGACTAAACGTGACTGGAATTTGTCCGGATGTCGCAAAGTCCAATGAAATAGACGGTGAACTCACATCTATAAATGTTGTTAGCGACATGATGCCTGCCCAAGTACCGGTGTATTTTCGGTAATAAAGTTTCCCGTTCGTTGTCCATGTGACCACATAATTAGTACTGGTCCCACCAACATTGACAAAGCTTGGCCAATTTGAATTTGAATTGGCGTCTGAAATCGGTCCAACCGAAAGCGTCCACTGACTGCCCGTGTAATCTGCTCGTCTCAAATCACCGATTACGGCATCGCCGTAAACTAAGCTACTAGAAGAGCCAGAGGAAATTGCTGAAAAACTTGTGACTTTGGCCAAAATATTTGTAGAAGGTCTGGCAATCCCAAACGCACCTCCAAACCAATTAATCGATCCAATGCTTACCGATGATAAGGGAGCCTCATAGCCAATTGCAGTCCATGAAGGATTATTGAAGCCTGAAGTCAGCGAAACCTGAGCCACATTGGGGCTTACAATTGTTCCATCCACCTTGTCAAAACGTCCTCCAACGTATAACTGCGTACCGCTAAACTCCAAAGAATTTACCGATGCAACACAAGGAGTTGAACTACAGACGACACCCACATTCGCCGCGGCCCCAATGGGCACCCAAAATCCCTCCGGGACTCCACTAGACAAATTAATTGCTGCTAGATTATTGAAAACAGGATTGGTCGAACCATTATGCAGGGTTTTAAATGTCCCTCCGGCGACCAAAGAGCCAGTGCCATTGGCGCCAGAGAATGCCAAGGAATAAACTGGACCAGTAAATATCTGCGTACTTGAAACAGAGATCCAGCCTGACGAAGTGAGGTAGCTCACTCCGGCGCTATGAGCTACGTAAAAATTGTCCCAAATTTTTACTGCGTCATTTATATCTTCCATCAACTGAGGGCCCATTAGTGTATCCATTGAGTTCCATGGATCAGTGTGCTCTGCAGTTATGGTATTTGAATGAATCACCACCTTGCTTGACGAGCCACCAATATCTACTTGCCGACCAAGCACGTAAATAAAGCCAGATCCAACAATCAATTGCTGAACACGATAAGAAATTAGACCCGTACCCACTTGTACCCATTTTGTACCATCGTACGAGAAAACCTTTGATTCACTATCATTTGTACCAATGCTAAAGGCTACGTACACCTTCCCCAAATCAAAGACGACATCACTTAAATTTGCCTGCCCGGTCAAACCGCTCGGCAGGCTCATCGAGGTCCATCCTGCGCTATCGTTATAAACAAACAAACCCGAAGAACTATATACTCCCCCTAGATACCCAGCACCCGCGGTCCAAACCAAAGAGTTGTTGGTCCCTAAATTTAAAACTTTTCTGACCGGTTTAGTGAAACCCGCACCCATGGCGGACCATTTTGCAGACTCAAAGGATGCGATACCTTTACTAAGCACTTTACCGGACTCCTGTAACGAGTTGTAAGCCTCTTTAAAAATGCCCCCGACAATTAACTTTCCAGCCTGTCTAACCAACGTTTTTGCTGGCCCACCGCCAAGACCATATCCTACATCGCTCCAATTACCAGCTTCATAAACTTTTATTTGGCTTACAAAATCTCCAACAACATACACTGCCGACCCTTCAACCAAGACACCATTTACAGATCCTGATCCAGGACTAAAATCACTACATGTGCCCACGCATGACCATATTGCAGTTCCGGAATGAGTGACTTTAACCATTTTGTTCAACGCGGGTAATCCGTTCTCTCCGGATACAGCCGTTATTCCGCCCACCAAATACAGATGGGTAGCATCCGAGGCCATAGCTTTTATCTCGCCAGTTAGTAATATGGGTGTCGACCAAATAGTTGTATACTTGGCCAAAGATGACAGACCTGTGTTCACGTTATAGCCTGCGGCATACAATGCTCCACCGACATCATGCAAAGCAGTAACTGCGAATCCCGATGGGAACACATCAGACGCGGCCGAGGTCCAAGTACCACCGTCTGAAGTTTTCACTAAGCGACCTAGAGATGTACTATCTTTAAATTTGCTAAACGCACCCCCAACGAATAATTCATTATTGGAAACTGCCATGGCCAGAATTGCTGCGTCTACAACACCCCCAGGAGCCCACCACGCTCGCCCATCCCAGGCTGCGATATTTTGAGCAGCCGTATTACCCGCCGATGAAAACAATCCACCAACAAATATTTTCCCATTAAATTCCTGAATGGCGTTCACCGGACCCGACACCCCGGAGCCAAGCGGCAACCAACGCCAGCCGTTCCACTTTGCGACATTATTCGCAGCAATACCGCCAACGGAATCAAACTGTCCGCCTATGTATAGCTCACCCGCAATGACTTTCATGACGTTCACCGAGGCGTATGATTCGTTTCCGCTTAAGGACACGCCAGCACGACCTGCCATAAGCAAACTAGTGGGACGCGAGGTGATTGAACTGGTAATTCCGGGTACAAAATCTGTTAAGCTACCAGCAGTAAAGACGCCTTCGTAGCTAACCATTGCACCATCAGCTCCAGAAATTGTGACATTAAAGTTATCGACACCTAGCGGAGCCAACGCGAGGGACCCAAAAGAGGATAGTTTGTGAGGGGTCTTTAATCCAGCGGATGGAAAATTGCCAGGAGCAGTCGATGTATATACGGCCGTACTCTTTTTAACATTTACTTCAAATAATCCATGACTTTCTTGAGATGCTGCCACAACCAATCTATCGTCGGTTGCAAAAATCACAGAAGGATTTGAATATTTTATTGCCGAAGTGCCGGTAAAAATATCATTCGCTGCGCCCCAAGAAACGGTCGTCCCACTAACAGTTCCAGCTATTAATTTGACACTGGTGCCATCCTCTGAATACGCAATCACAATTTGATAGCTGCTATTAATTGACTTACCTACCACACTGAACTTCTGTACGCCCGAAAGAACAGGGCTCGCAATGACAGTCAAGGCCCCACCAGTGCCGTAATAACCATATTTGAGGCCGTCCGGACTTCGCCAAAACGCCCAATAGCGCGTCCCGTCAAACACCACTTTTCTTTCATGTGATGACGAGAGGTCGCCGTAGACAGTAGTACCGCCGCCTCCACCAGAAGTTGTTGTTTCAGACTTTACATTATAAACAGACCTGTTACCGGCCTTATCTCTGACCGCTACGTTGAAATAATATGTGGTTGAAGCTGTAAGGCCAGATACTGAATATGTTGCAATGTCTTTCGTCCAATCCATGATTTTATTAGCGTTGTTTAGACATTCTTCAGCTGTATCAATTGCCGCCGAGGTGGAAGCTTTGCAGAGGACATACTCCAGATGAGCCTGCAGAGTGCCGGTGCCATCTGTGCTCTTCGACCAATTGAGCGTAAGGGAGTTGCTTGTCACATTTGATGAGTTTGAAAATGTGCCTGCACTCGGCGAAGTAGTGTCAATTTGAATCTGATTATTCGCGCCAAGACTTTTTGCCTGACCTGGCTGAGGCAACGTCAAATCAGCATTGTTACCCGCCGCATCTGCAATTGTCCCACCGTTGAACGAAAGTGACGAGGTCGCAACATAATCTAGATCAGCCGATGAATGATTAGCGGCGACCGTATACGTAAAACGGAGAGTGTCTGTGTTGTCTCCGCTTGTGTAATCAACCACCGCAGAAGTTGCGCCCGTATTCAACGTGATTTGCGGTTTGCCATTCACTGCCACAACTTCGGCAAACTTTACAATGATTGGAATCACGACTCCCACATTGTAGCTGCCGTCTGTAATGGTCGAGAAAACCTCTACGACCGTTGGGGCTGTTGTATCGACGACAATATTACTTGTATTCGCTAAACTGCCGGTGCTACCTGCCCCTGGATTTGGGAGGGTTAGTAATGCATTATTGCCTGCAGCGTCCTTTACCGTGTTGCCCGCTGACAAAAATAGGGATGTTTGGCCCACATAATCCAAATCTGGAGAACTATGTCCAGGAGAGACCGTATAAGAACACTTTAGTTTCTTCGGGTTCGAATCCTGAGAGCAAGCCACCTCCGTCGATACACTTGTCCCCACAGTTAGAGAAATCTTGGGGGTCGCACCGGTAGAAACCACTAAATCCTCATCAAACTCCACGTAAATGTCGATGGATTGACCAGCCTTTAATTTTGCTGCCGCCGGAACAGCGAAGACTTTCGATACGCTGGGCGCGGTATTGTCATATATTAAAGACCAAGTTGGCGAAATAATGCTGCCATTACCTGCCGCATCCGTAGCAGCATTTGCGCCAACGTTTGCTGATATATTTCCGACAGGATTAGAAAGAGCTAGAGTATAGACTGTGCTACTCGTAGGTGTAAATGTACCTTTACCAGCGTTTGTCAAAGTCACATCGCCGACATCAAAACCGGTCACGGGCTCTGAGAATGTAAACGTCAATGTAATAGCACTATTATTTGTAGGCCCTGGATCGCGATTGGATGTTATCGCGAGCGTTGGAGCGGTGGCGTCATAAACTATAGACCAAGGGGTCGAGGCGATATTGTTATTTCCGGCCGTGTCGACGGCGGAATTCGCTGGCACACTTGCTGACACTTCGCGGTTTGTGGCTGTGATTGCTAATCTGTACTCTGACGAGCTCACCTGTGTTAAGGCACCAGATGTGGCATTCGTTAGGTTCACGCCAGATACTGTGAAACCAGTGACTGGCTCTGAAAATAAGAACGTGAGTGTAATCGCGCTGCTATTTGTGGGGTCAGGACCTGGCACAGACGAAATCGCGACCGTCGGGGCTGTCCTGTCCCACTTGTAGGAAACAAGCCGAGTGCACACCGATGAATTGTCATCAGTGTCCGTAGCTTTGGCATAAATTTCGATAAACACATTTTCTGTCACGGACGATGACAATTGCGCGCCCGACCCCTCAAATACTGACTTGCCAACTAAAGCCGACTTTTCCTGACCGACTGAGCAATTCTGATCAAAATAAAGCTGGACATCCCTTCCATCGGCAGAGAGTGCACCTTTGACTGTGGGCTTATCCGATGTTCCGATGTAATTTCCGCTGCTAGTATTACTCGGGGTAATACTCGTAAAAGAGACGGATGGTCGGATAGCAGCAATGGTCACGGCCTGACTTGTCCCAGAGACCGCATTCGGATTTCCCGCAGCATCCACAACAGCGCTGGCAAGAATCTTTACGGTGATAGTTCCATCAAACCCGAAATTTGATAGTCTTACTTTCGGGCTCTGCGACGCAGGCTCGATGATATCAACTGTTGGCAGTTGCGATCCAGGGGGAACAGCAATGTCAATCTTCGCAGGCACCAAGATTCCAACCACCGGCTCAGAGTAGGTGATATCAAAGGAGACAGACTCACCAAATTTGACCTTGGTTCCAGCTGGCGGCCCAGAGATGGTTGCTATGGGCGCAGTATTGTCAAAAATATAAGTCGCCTCCGCCACAGGGGATGCCGCACCGGAAACTGTACAAGCGACAGCTCTAAACACAACAGGGACTGAACCCCACGTGACCTCAATGTTCGAGGTCAGCTCACTACTTGCTAAACCTTCAGTGCACGAAGGTTTCGTACCATCGACTGTGTAACGATATTCCTTAAATTTATCTTTTAGCTTTTCGGGATCACCTGTGAATGTGATCGTCACCTTTTTGTCTGGATCATTATGCCGATTAGATGTTCCAAATTGACTTAGCGTGGGAGCTTTAATCGTGACACTTGAAGCCAAATCGACCGCGCGTCCTGGTAGCTCAATTTTTGCTTTGACTTCGACTTTTGGAATCACCGTCTGGTAGGTACCAAAGTGTTTAGCCGTTAAGACTACTTTGCCGTCTTTAACGGTAAATTCTGAGCGTGGGATAATACCTGAGTAGAAGGTGCCGTTTTCTCCGACCTTCAGTGATTCGTAGATGACGGCCCAATTTTCATCGCCGGCAAGATTAAACCAAAGCGATGCACCCGAGGGAGGTGGAAGAGTGATCTGCATCGGATTCGATACATCAGTAGGTGGTGTCGACGAGAGAACAACAGGCTGACCAGATCCAGAAAACCCTGCACCCAGCCCAAGAGCCGCTGCTAAAGCATCGCTTGCATTGTTGGCGCCCTGTCCCATCGTCACATTGACGTCAATCGATAAACCACCGGCAGGAATCAAAACCTGCGCACCATCAATCCCACTACCTGCACCTGCAGCCATGCGCTGCGAAGTAGCCGCATTTTTAGAAAAGGTTCCGCTTGTCGCTCCATCCTGACCGGTTGTTGCATTCACATCAACCGATTCAGCGCCCTGGTTTTTCATGGAGAAAACTTTGGAGCCCTTTGAACATGAAGCTCCTAATGTCACCACAATCGGCGCAACAAATAAAAGTCCGCGCGAAGCAAGCCGAAGGCTTACATTCGAAAGTCGATAGAGGTCTTTAAAAGTCATGCTGTTACCCCGTATAAGAGTCGTCGGATGACTTTGTCCCTAGCTTTAGATGAATCTGGGGGTAAAATTACGGCAGAGGAAGTTGGCTACTTTAGTTAATAAAATCAGTATTTTAAATCGCGGCCGATCTGCCCTCCCACCTCTCATCGACCGAAAATTGGTCCAATGCCTTGGGCAAAGCCAGAGAGACTTTGTTTTTAGTGCTTAACGGGGCCTATGGGTGTGCTATCTTAACAAGCGCAAGTTGCTCAATTCACTGAGGGTTTAGCTAGCCATGGAAGAAAAAGATAATCCACGCCTTTACCGCATTCGTCACTCGATGGCCCACGTCCTTGCACAGGCTGTCCAGACCAAATACCCAACCGCCAAACTAGGATTTGGTCCTCCGATTGAGCATGGGTTTTACTACGACTTTGATTTCTCGGGCACAGCCTTCAACGAAGCTGATCTCAAAGAGATTGAAAAAGGCATGCGTAAAATCATTGGCCAAGGCCAAGAGTTTAAACGCATCGACTGCGACAAAAATCAGGCTGTGGAAACCGTCAAAAAATTCCGTGACGAGCCCTATAAGATTGAAAACATTCAAAACCTAGCAGGACGCGGCGAGAAAAACTTTAGCTTCTACACCAACGGTAACTTCATTGACCTCTGCGAAGGTCCTCACGTGGAGAACACCAAGGAGCTGCAAAGTGCGGCGTTTAAACTTGACCGCGTCGCAGGTGCTTACTGGCTTGGTGACGAAAAGCGCCCGATGCTCACCAGAATTTATGCTCTTTGTTTTGAAAAGCAGCCAGAGCTTGATGAGTTTCTAAAGCGCCGCAAAATGGCCGAAGAATTTGACCACAAAAAACTGGGCAAAGAACTTGATCTATTTGAGTTTGACGACCTGGTGGGAAAGGGCCTTCCCCTTTGGCTTCCGAATGGCACCGTGATCCGTAACGAAGTACAAAAATTTGCTGAAGAGATGGAGTTTAAGTACGGCTATAAGCGCGTAGCCACACCCAATATCGCCAAGCAAGATCTGTATTTAAAAAGCCAGCATCTTCCGGCCTACGAAGACTCGATGTTTCCTCCGATGATCGTTAAAGATGAGGACGGCACGGAAGCCACCCGGTTTTTCCTAAAGCCCATGAACTGCCCCCATCACCATTTGATCTATGCAAGCCGCATGCGTAGTTACCGCGATCTGCCGTTGCGCCTTGCGGAGTACGGCACATGCTACCGCTACGAACAGTCAGGAGAACTTTCTGGTCTAATTCGCGTGCGCTGCATGTCCATGAATGACGCGCACATTTATCTTCGCCTCGATCAGTTTGAAGACGAGTTTAGAAACCTGATGAAGATGTATCAGGAGTTCTACGACACGTTTAAGCTTTCATCCTACCGCTTTAGACTCTCTGTACGCGGTAAAGACAATGCCGATAAATTCAAAGGCGACGCCGCCATGTGGGATAAGGGTGAAGCCCTGCTCGCCAAAGTCCTTAAAGACATCGGCGTTGACTACTACGTAGGAGAGGGTGAGGCAGCCTTCTACGGACCAAAGGTGGACATTCAGTTTAGAAACCTGATGGGCCGCGAAGAGACCGTTTCAACCATTCAAGTGGACTTTCTTAGCCCCCTTAACTTTGATCTCAAGTACACAGAGCAAGGCGGAACCGAAGGCACTCCAGTAATTATTCACCGCGCCCCGCTGTCAACGCACGAGCGTTTTATTAGCTACCTGATTGAATACTACGGCGGAGCTTTCCCTACCTGGGCAGCACCGGTGCAGGTCAATATGGTGCCCGTCAATCAAGACTGTGAAGCGTTCTGCAAAACCTTGGCTGATGATTTGCACGCAGCTTACGTACGCGCAGAAGTTGACACCACTGATAACAGCTTTAACAAAAAAATCCGTAACTCCACAGTCCGCAAAACGCCGATCACTCTGGTTATTGGCAACAAAGAGGTGGAAGAAGGCCGCGTGACGGTACGCCGCTACGGCATCGAAAAACAAGAAAGCATGACGGTTTCTGAGTTTAAGTCCATGCTTCACGACGAGATTAAAACGCGCAAAATGCTTCGCGAGCCCATGAGCTCTCTCATCTAAGGCTTGCCTTTTACACGTAATTTTCTGGAAATAGGGGGTTTATCGCCCCCTTTTTTCATATGACCAACAGCTGCAAGCCACACCTTTGCAGGCTCACCAATTCTGCTTAAAAATCCCTGATATGATAGAATTTTAGAAGCTCAAACAACGAGGACTCGACCCACCTTTTCCCAAGGGGATGGCCAAAGTATGCGCAAATTTATTGATCTTAAGTCTATCGCCGCGACCACAGCCGCCCTCTGCCTAGCAGTTGTCAGCATTGCTGGATGTAAAAGCCGTGAGACTACAAACGCTGGCAAGTCAAAGTCTGCAAACGCATACTCCGACCTTCGCGAGTACGAGGTTACAGACTGTCCGAAAACACTTTGTACGGCAGATACCACTATAGTCGGGCTAAATCCTCAGGAATCTGATCTTGTCGCCTTAGGCGTTAAAGGCTTTGAAGAGCAGATGGCTCTCGATGAGTCGGCTATGGTCGAGGATGTCAAAGGCCAGGAGGCCGAGCGACTATTAAACGACGCCAAAGTCGCGAACGTCACGCTTAAAAACGTCATTGCTAACGAGAAAAAACCCAAAGCAGAAAACGTCGCAACCACAGGTCTAACAGCTCTCTTCGGCAGTTTATCATCAGCACTTTCCACCGGAGCAAAACTTAATGAATTTGCCCGTAATAACATCGAAGCTGAAAATGAAGAGCAGCGTGCAAAGACTGTAAAGAAAATCATCAGTCTCATTACTGAAACCAAAAAGCTTCTAAAGCCAGAAGACAAAGAAAAACTCATGTCAGTGCTACCGGCACTTAAGACTATTGCTGGCGATGACGGTTGGATTAATCGCGGTGATCTTCCAAGATTTCTACCAGTCATCCCTAACGTCGTCGGAGCGGTCGCCGATCAGAAAATTTCTCAAGGCTACGCAGAAGGCGTTGCAGATCTTGCGCGCTCAAGACCATTTGCATACCGCCGCTGGGTCAGGGCACCAAACGGCATTATCGGTCGCGTCGTCCAGCGTGGTGTCAACGAACAGTTAAACGATGCGTACTCCCAAAAGTGGGCTGCCATCAGAGGTGCATCGGCTCAGCTACAACAAGGATTCAATGCACTGATGGATCAAATCGGAAGCCAAGGCTTTTACTTAGATGTCGATGACGGTAGAAACTATTACGATCCTGCTGCTGCCGTAGAAGAAGAGCAGATTGATACGCTCGCTAAAGCAGTCGTGGGTCGATCTTTGCGCGAGATTGTACAGTCAGCAGCTGACCAAGGTGGATCTGTGCAAGTGGGAGACCTTGACCTTGGACCGGCGGGTGTGCTTTTAAACTCGGTGGTCCTACCAGAGGGGATTCCCATTGGTGAGATTGCAGCTCTCGTAAAAGAATCCGAAGGATTTACCAAAGAAGTATTTCCAAAAAATCTTCGCTTCAAATTAGCAGCAGATGGCCGCCTTGAAATAAAACGGCTTATCAAACGATAAGCCGTAAATAATCGTTGAGACCTAAGATCTACTAACTTTGACAGCTGGAACAGGATCCGCAGGATCCGCCGCAATTGCCATTTGCACAGTTGGAGCAGCATCCACCGCTACAGTTACCACCACTACAACCCCCGCAGTTGCCGCCACTACAGCCAGCTGACGCAAGCTCACCGAAAAGGCCGCCAAAACTGTCTTTAAGCTTCGATAAGCCACCCACAGAGCCTAATACAGACTGCAAACCACCACCACCTGCGCCGCTCATTAGCGACGAGAACAAGTTGGCAATGCCACCCATTCCGCCGCCAGCACCTCCACCCGCCATGGATTGAAGGTTCCCTAGTAAGGGCATAACGGACGACAAGAGATCACCCCCGGCCAGTGCAAAGCCACCGGACTTAGCGGCTGCTGACTCGCGAGACTGAGCCGATCCACCCATCAAAATGCTCGAAACATCCACCACGGCCGCATCAATATCGGCAAAGAGGTTACTTGATTGTTTAAACTTCTGACGTGCCACATCCAATGATGTGCTGTTACAGTGAGCTGACTGGAATGAGTTTGCATACACATAATCGAGAAACTGGCTGCGACGTCCCTGATCTCTGAGTGCAGAGATACGATCCAGAAGCTCCAGCGTATCACCGCTACGAAGCTCGCTTGCTACGTTTTGGCCAAGAAGATTCTTTAAAGCATCAAACTGATAGTTTTTCATGACAAGTAAGTCATTGAGGAACGCATTTGCAACGCGCTCTTTGTGTCCAACGAAAGAGGTCGTTTCCTTATCAACAATGACGATACCCTTTCCACCTGAGGCAAGGGACAAGCGACTATAAAACTGAGCATACATATAGCCAAAGATTTGCGGGCCAAAATATCTGATCTTTTTAGCATCTGGAGACTGAACGATCGTAAAAATCGGGGTCGACTTGCCACTCGGATCACTGACGAAGTTAAAACAACCGTCAGTAACTTCGCCTTGGGAGGCATCCAGAGATTTTCCGAAATGAGCGTTTTTGCAGAGATCTGATGAGCGACTTGAAATTACGACCTGACCGCCAAGCTTTAGAAACAAAGCCTCTGCCGATGGAGGCAGGGCTGAGAAGTAGTCTTTGACTGCGCGACGCAGATCCGACTTCTTCTGCTCGGACAGTGCCGTGGTATCGTTTTTGTCAAAAATGATGCTCGCATCAGTAATCGTCGATGACGCGCTACCTTTGCACTGGTAAGCGTCAATATTCAGTACACCTGATGCGATGCTATCGAGAGTCTTAATTCGTGCGGCGCCATCGATTTCCTTTTGCTTACAAGACGACAGTCCAAATACCACGGACAAAGATGCCAGTGCAAAACCCGAGACCATTCGCGTGTTCATCATATTGCTCTCCTGTGCTTTACCTATGAAGGCTATATCGGTAGAATTTATGGGATAATTTAGTTAATAATTTTATACTGGTATTATCAGCACCTTAAAGGCAACCCAAAGACTTTCCCAGGCAATCGCTGAACGTATTGGCTAAACTCAAGTCCGCAATCCATCAGCTCATCATCCCGACTCAGGAGTTTTTATGCTAAAGAATTTCGCCGTATTCACCATGATGTCTATGTCAGCTGCGGCATTCGCAGAGCTTCCAGAGGCGAAAGTAGACTATGGCAATGTTTACCAAAGCCACGCCACCCTTGCTGGGCGTCTTACATCAAAACCACCAGAGCCACTGGGCGTGACGATTGAAAATGGCGGCCTAAAATATTCAACCATCACCGATGCCGACGGCAACTGGGGACTTGTTTTCAAGTACCGCAGTGGCAACTACACCATCAACACGTTTGAACTTCAAAATCCAGCAAGCAAGGGCTCTGAAGTAAAAGGAAAATTGGAGAACTATCCGTAACGGCTTATCATTCGCACCCGCATCACTCCGGCATTTTGGGCGGCCCCTTAAGCCAAACTGGTTACCCGCTTTTTTGTTAAAGAAAATTGGCTCAGATACCGATCCCACCTTTGGAGCTCGGCGTGGAAAGTCGCGTTTTTATCAAGTTTAGTCCCTCTACTTCGGCGGGTTTTATCGTCGTGAGACGACTACTTTATGCCTTCCTCGCTATAACGTTTGTTGGCTGCCTTCCGCCAAAATCGACAAGTCGCAACAAAGCTGGTTCGGCCACTCCATCTGGGTCGAATGGCTCTAATGGTGGTGGACAGATTTCAGCCGAAGCTTCAAAACTGTTTGATTTTTTATCGGATGACATAAACCGTAGAGCCACTCAAAAACTAAATGGCAAACACGTTCACGAAGCAGTCAAAATGTTTGGAGAGATGGTTTATCATTGCATAGCCGTGTCGGCGCAAGCCGGAACATGTACTGTCTATCAGAATTTTGGAACACCAAAGTCCTACCAAGGCACATGCGCGGCAAGGGTTCATGGATCATTGATTGGAATTTTCTGTAAGAAAGAAAATGGAGAAGACTGCGTTCCAGACTCTCAAGGCAGACCCGATACAACAGGTGCTATGCAATTATCTGAAAAAGTCGAAGATGAGGCTCCCGCAGGTGACGACACCGGTGTTTTTGATCCTCTTGAAGATCCGATGGATCCCAAGGATCCTCGGGAGGAGGCTTTGAAGCTACTTGATAAACCAACATTTAGGAATCGCTGGAACGCAACGTTTACGATCGATAACGATTCCTGCAATAATTTTATGAAGTAAGTTTTTGCTGTTCGAGATTGTCGCGAGAACCAGTTGACTCCGACGCTTGAATTCTAACTCTCAACGCAACGCGAGGTAAAAAAGAAGGTCAGCCAATGATCTCAATCTGTTACCATCTGACTTACCAC
>JBIIGV010000228.1:0-6538 GCA_044236265.1 Oligoflexales bacterium | reverse complement strand
CGCCCGAAGCCGACCGCAGCGCGGCCAAGCGCGACACGCTGATGCGCTTCTGGTGCCAGAACGAAGTGCTGCGCCTCACCAACGCGCGTGCTGCCGCGGCGGCCAAGGCCGGCAACCCCGGCCCGGAGGGAAGCATCGCGAAACTGATGATGGCGGAGTTCAACAAGAAGATCACATCGTTCACCGTGGACCTCATGGGTCTCGACGGATTGGTCGACTACGACTTCACGTTCCGCCGGCCCGATTCACTCTCCGTCGACGGCACCGAGGGCGGGCCGCGTCACGCGTTCCTGCGCTCGCGCGCCAACTCCATCGAGGGTGGCACCAGCGAAATCATGCGCAACATCCTGGGTGAACAGGTTCTCGGCCTTCCGGGCGAGCCGCGAGTCGACAAAGACCTGCCCTGGCGCGACGTACCGCGCAGTTAGCCACGACAACTAGACGCAGTACTTGTCGAACCAGGCAAGGGTGCGCTTCCGCGCATCTGCCGCGATGTCGGCATCGAACACCGCAGGCCGATCGTCGCAGTTGAAGCCGTGCTGGCCGTTCTCGTAACGGACCACCTCGGAGGGAACCGAACAAGTAGCCGCTGCTCGCCGCGCCGCTTCCACTTGGTCGACCGGAATCATCGGGTCGAGATCTCCGTAGAGGCCGAGCCACGGAGATTGCAACTGTCCGGCGAGTTCGATCCCCGGAGGGAAGCCGAACCGACTTTCACCGAGACCACCGCCGTAGAACCCGACCGCTGCTCCGATCGTCCGCGTGGCTGCCACGTACAGAGCGACCGATCCACCCATGCAGAACCCGACGATGCCGCACTTCGCGATGTCGAACCCCTTTGACAACAGGTGGCCGAAGGCATCGTCGAGATCGGCGTCGATGTCTGCCTTATTCAGCGACTTCATCGCGGGCATCACCGGAGCCAAATCGTCGTACCCGAACACTTGGGTCTCGAGACGGTGGAACAGCGTCGGCGCAAGGGCGTACCAACCGTTGTCTGCCAGCCAGTCGCACACGTCTTCGATGTGCGACGTGACACCGAAGGCCTCTTGGATGACGACGATGCCACCCTTCGGGGTCGTCTTCGGTTCGGCAATGTAGAGATCCATCTCAGCCCTTTCGCTACGGCTTCATGTACAACGGATGAGAATCGTCGAGAAACTCGATGAGTTCGATGATGTTGCCCTCCGGATCGCGTCCATAACACGCACGAAGACCACCCACGCCTCCGGTCTTGGCCGTGGGTGGCGCATGGAAGGTCATGCCGTGGCCGAGCAACCGCTCGTATTCGGCATCGATGTCGGTGACATCGAGACAGAAGTGCGTGTAGCCGTGATCAGCAGCCGGGCGTTGCGGATCGTTCGGCTTTCCGACAGGTGACTGGTATTCGAAGATCTCGACGAAGAGGTTGCCCGCCTTCATGTTGGCGGTCGTCGCCGCCGAATCACGCAGGCCCACGATGCCGTCGATGGCGGGGTTTCCCGCCGGCCATCCACCGCGCGAGACAAGTTCGAAGCCGAGGGCCTCTTGGTACCACTCGATCAGCGCATCGATGTCGCGCGTCGAGATGGCGACATGGTTGATTCCCCGAATCATTTCCCCTCCTCGCAGACGTCACGACCCGAAGGTCACCGCGTCACAGTAGTGGTCCGCTGACTCAACACTTTCGCCTGAGCGGGCCGCACGACCGACACCTTGGTGAACAAGGTGCGCTTCCCGACCTTGAAGGAAAAGGTGTAGACCCCGGTCTTGGAGAACGACAGCTTCGGCAATCGCAGCGCCCCGGTTCTCGACACCGTCACCTTGCCGAGTTCGACGGCACCATGGCGGGACTTCACCGTGATCGTCGGCTTGGAACGCTTCGGCAATCCGGGAATCCTGAGCGTCACAGGCACGTCGCGCGTCACCGTGACTCGTGGCGCCGATGACGCGGAACGGGACGGTGTACGAGCGATCTCCACCGTTCGCGCACGGCCCGTCGCAAGTGCCACCACGGCAGGAGCGACTTCGGCAGGAGTCTGCACGGACGGAGCCGTGGTGGTCGGAGCGGCGACTGTGGAGGGTGGGGTCGTGACGATCGGCGCTGTTGGCGCTGGAGCGCTCGTCACGGGAACGGAGACGTTCTTGGCACCAGTGGTGCAGTTGATGTCGGCGATCTCTGCGACCGCGCACCGCGGAGTACCGACGTACAGAAGTCTGTTCGCAGTCTCGGAGCCGAGACTCGTCAGCACGTCGCTTGTTGACGACTCCACGACCACGCTCGCGACATCGTCAACGGACATGGTCGGAAACATTCCGCGAACGATGGCGACGTATCCGGCAACGTGCGGCGAGGCCATCGACGTCCCACTCATCGTTTCTTCGGCACTGTTCGAAACGATTCCGGCCCCGGGAATCTTGGATCCCGGGGCGAGAAGATCGACACACGATCCCACGTTCGAGAATGAAGCCATCTCGTCTGCGACGGTCGACGCCCCCACAGTGATGGCTCCCGGTGTTCGCGCAGGCGACACCGAACACGCATCCGACGACTCGTTGCCAGCAGCAACAACGACTGCAATTCCGTCTTCTACGAGAGCCTCCACAGCGGCATCGAGGCTGGCGTCGGCAGAACCACCGAGGCTCATGTTGACCACGGCGGGGAGGCCCCTCGCGGCCGCATCCGAAGCGACCCATTCGAGGCCCGCAATGACACCACTGAGATAGGCACTTCCGAAGCAGTCGAGAACACGAACGGGGACGATGGTCGCTTGGCTGGCGAGTCCGTACGACAAGCCGGCAGCACTGGACGCCACGTGTGTCCCGTGGCCGTGGCAGTCGTCGACACTGTTGTCGCCTTCGACCGTGGAGATACCACCTGTCACTCGGCCACCGAAGTCCTGATGCGACGCACGGACTCCTGTGTCGACGACGTACACGACGACATCCAGGCCGTCGCCAGGTGGTGAGTAGATCCCGTCGGGCGTCACTCCACGCTGATCGACTCGGTCGAGGCCCCATGTGCGCGCCTGGCGCGATCCGGTCGGACCGGACGTTGGTGTCACTGTCGCGGCTGCGACCGCCTCAGGCGACGAACCAACCGAGTTTCTCGCCACGACCGACAACGAATAGGCGACTCCGTTGGTCAACGAGGTGATCACGCACCCCGTGTTCGGCGCCGCGACGACGCACTGCTTGCCTCCTGGCACTGCGGTCGCGACATACTCCGAAACAAGTTCCGGCGAGACCACCGGCGCAGCCCAACTCACCAGGATCCGAGAGTTTCCGGGTGTACCGATGACTCCGGTCGGCGGATTCGGTGCGACTCGCGCAGCGAAATTCGTGGTCATCTGGATGGATCCACCCGTGTCGGAGTAGCTGCCCAGCTGGAGGTGGTAGGGAACTCCCGAGGAAACCTGGGTGGTCAGCTTGCTGGACAGAATCCCCCGCGAGAGATCCTCGTCGTCGTTCTCTGCGACCTTCGTCAGACCCGACACGGCAGATCCGGTGTAGACACCAAGGACAGTGTCGAACGAACTTCCGACCAGATCGATGGTCAGGGCACCATCCGACGCAGGAACGAAGGAATACCAAATCGTGCGATACGTCCCACTGAAGTTGATGGTGGGCTCTCCGACTTCACGCGTCGCACCGAGATTCGATGCCGTCACGACGCCGCCATTCGGATCGAGAGTCTCGCGCCCCGCGAAATAGTCGTTGTTGCCGACACCGACGAAGGAGACGATGTTCGACGGAGAAGAGAGATCCGACGCACCGAACTCGTTGATGGCGCGGACCTGGAACTGATAATCCCCCGGCGCCATCCCTGCCGCCACGCAGAAGAGCTCGCCCGACGAAGAACAACTGGCAGACCCATTGGTCGAGACCGCAGAGTACGAGGACACTGGGTTCGTCGCGATGTCGCTCGGCGCGGACCACGAGACCCTGATTGTTCCGTTCACTTCGGAGGCCACCGCGTTCGTCGGCACCCCGGGCACGACACCGGTCGCCGATGGCAAGTACAGCAACTTGTTGATCGAGCCCGCTCCGGCGTCGGTCACCTTTCCGACGCTCGCAAGGTCGAGGATGTCGGTAGCGATCTGTGATGAAGACTTCGCTTGGTTCGCAGTTTCGCTCCAGTACGCGGCGATCGCACCGGCTACGTGAGGCGTCGCCATCGACGTTCCGGAGAGAACCGCGGTTCCACCCGTCCGCGACGTCGAAGTGATCGAGGTCCCAGGGGCGAAGATGTCGAGACAGGCCCCGAAGTTCGAGAACCAGGATCGGTAATCGGTCGACGTGGTCGACCCGACGGTGATTGCGCTCGGCGCACGAGCCGGCGAAGAGCCACAGGCATCGGTGGAATCGTTGCCAGCGGCCACCGCAGTGACGACCCCGTCGTTCACGAGATTGTTGATCGCCGTGTCGAGCGACGACGACGCCGAACCACCGAGACTGAGGTTGGCAACAGCTCTCTGCCCGGCTGCATGATCCCCGATGACCCAGTTGATTCCGCTGATCACACCCGAAACGGTTCCCGAACCCGACGCATCGAGAACCCGAACGGGAACAAGTGTGACGTCCTTCGCGACACCCCATGTGGAGCCGCCGATGGTCCCCGCTACGTGGGTCCCGTGCCCGTTCTCGTCGTTGGTCGAGCTCAAGCCAGATGCAGCGAAGCCAGAGGCCAGTCGACCCGCGAAATCGGTGTGGGCGGCGATTCCCGTGTCGATGACGTAGGCCTTCACTCCCGATCCCGTGCCGGCATAGTTGAACGTGCCATCAAGGGGGCGATCCCGCTGATCGAGACGGTCCAAACCCCATGTGGCTCCACTCTGCGAGCCGGCCGCCCGAACAACACGATCTGGCTCGACCAGAGTGACATCCGGATGGCTGCGGAGATCGGCCGCCTGCGTTGTCGTGAGGTCAGCTGCGTAACCGGTGATCGCCCATTTGTACGAGGCCACCAGACCGTCACCGATGATGCTGAGGATGCTGGCTTTGGATGCAACCGGCAACGACGGCTTGGTCTGGATGATGTAACGACCCGGCACGATGTCGCTGTCCTTCGACTCGCTCGACGAAGACTTCGCGACAGTGCCGTCGAGCGACACCACCTCATCGCGCGAGACAGAAGCGACCCTCGGATCCGTCTTGAGAGCGAGGTATTGCTCGACGGACAGCGAGACTGCAATCCCGTCGAGAGTCTCGCTGAACTCGTCGCGAATCGTCGCCTTGGCGTGAGTGAGCGAGTTGACGAGAGACTCCCGCGCGGTGGGGGAAGTGGCGACGACGATATAGCGGAACGTCGGCTCGTCAACGTCGAGAATGGGGAGGTTCACGCTTGCGGCCCGTACGGGCAGGGCTACGGCCCCGACAACCGTTCCGGAGACTGCCAGGAGAAGAACGGCAACGAGGCCTCGGAGCCGCCGGCGGCGGGATGGAGTAGCAATCCCACCGATCATCTGCACAGCGCAAAGGCTAGGACGAATGTCCGCCCGTGTCAGAGCGGGTGGGCAGATCTTGCCGAATCCTTACTTGGCCTCAGAAACTCGAATCGTCGTCTGCGACGCCATTGACGGCCCACTCGTAGGGATGCCCCAATCCCCTGCGGACGCAGGCGTCGATGTGGCGATCGACACGCTCGTTGTCGAGGTCGGCAGGCGTCAGCGGGCGTCCACCCATCACGCGGCACGCGCGGTACTTCTCGCGTCTCTCGCGTCGCATCTGCTGCGCCTCTGTTTCGTCGTCAGGAACCTCTTCGAGCACACCCGCCGGCCACCGGGCCGGCGGGTAGGCAGCGAATGTGTGAGGTCCACGAAAGAGATAGTCGTAGACGTGGGATCCGTCGCTCGTCGGCACGGTCAGTCGTTGCCGAGGATGCGGTCGAACTTCGAGTCGTCGAAAAAGTCGTCGTTCGAAGTGTCGAGATTCCGGCGCTTCTTGTCACGCAGTGCGGACATGTTCAACGACAGTGCCTCGAAGGCCATCTCGGTTCCGTCCTTGGTCGGCCGGAATGCACGCGCCTTCCCGGTGTTCAGACCCATGCCGTGGGCCTCGCCGTAGGCGTCGAGGCCGGCGGACAGGAAGACGAACGTCCAGCCGTCCTTTTCGCAGTTGGCGATCATCTCCCGAGTCTGGGGCAGGGAGAACTCCCGGCTGTTGTTCTCCTCGCCGTCGGTGATGGTGACGAAGACAATCTCGTCCTTCTCCTCCGGACGACGGGAGTCGAGAGCCTGCCGCTCGCGGATCTTGGCGATCAGCCGACCGGTTGCGTCGAGCAACGGAGTGGATGCACGCGGAATGAAGTTCTTCTCCGTCAGTCGGGGCACCTCGGAAATGGGCAAGGCCTCGTGGATGACTTCGTGCGGATCCGTGCTGTCGAACTGGACGAGCGTGACCTTGGCATCGGTGCCGTTCTCACGCTGCTCAGCGATGAAACGGTTGTATCCACCGATCACGTCGGGAGCGATGGACTCCATCGATCCGGATCGATCGAGGAGGACGACGATGTGGGTGTCGCGCACCGGCTGGTCGTTTGCCGGGCCTTGTGGGGTGT
>JBIIGV010000229.1:0-6654 GCA_044236265.1 Oligoflexales bacterium | reverse complement strand
CTTATCGTTCGACATCACAACTCGGCACGTCGACGAGAAAGCACCCGAGCAAAGCGAGCCTTGAGTTAAATTGCCGACGATATTTCCTTGATGGGAAATATCTCCTGACTTGGGATTTAATTTCATACGCTGTGGATTCGTTTTTTTGTTGTTTTGAATCAAACGAACATCAAATTTTGAGACAGCCTGCTCAGGCCGACTCATCTCAATACCGTAGCCAGCCAATTGAACGGTTTGCCAGTTGTAGGGGGGAGCCGGCGTTTCTCGCTTGGCTTCAATTTCACTAAGTCCAAGAACAAGCTCATTGGACTCTTGTACGTAATTGAGATCACAGATTGAGGCATATTTCTCGCCACATATGACGGCCACCGCCGCAGATCCGTCAGATCCAGCCACTTCAGTGAACTCCCCAACAACAACGTCACCCTTGCGGTCAAAGGTTGCGATAACATTGCTTCCGCTACGCTTTAGCTCGAGGTTGTGGGACTGCGTCGCATCTCCCGACATGATCCCGCGAATAACCAAGGTGGAGTCTGTAGCCAAGTAGAGCATCTTATAAGATTGATCGTTATCAACCACCAATTTACCAAACTTCATATCATCCGCAGTCATTGTCGTGAGATTTACCTCGCGCATGGTGTCAGTCGTGTATTGCTCAGGCATCCATGGAGATCCACCGGGTGCGAAATTCAAAACCACCGTTCCCTTGCGTTTGGCGATCCTACCACCAGAGCGGTTACCTTTTGTATTGGGATCTGGCTCCGGCAAATTAGAAGGACGATTACTCGAAATCGTAATCAAATTTTTGGCCCCATCAACCAGCTGCACCTCGTCGACGGTTGGGAACTCGGTGTCAAAACGCCAGTTATTAAACCACTTCAAGGTCATGCAGCTCAAGCCTTTTGCACCCCATCCAGTTCCCCAGCTGTTGCGAATGATAAAGCACATGCCGCCTTCACCGGGAAATTTACTTTCATCCAGCTTTTTGGCACCCACCACCAAATAAGCATGTCCATCGGCGTGACCCGTCCCACCAGGACTGCCTGCGTCTGCATAGGTGATGATGCCGTCATTTCTCTCCCAATTAGAGCTAAGTCTCGTATAGACAACCACAGCTTTGTTGGAGCGCAGCTCATTATAGATGGACTGGGCAAATTGAATGGTGTTCGCTGTTCCCTGGGACCCCGCATAAGATGTAAATTTGCTGACACGAACCAGACCCTTAGATTTACAGGTGTCTTTGAGAGGGGTTTGAAGGTCATTACTACCCGTGTTTTTGTTGTATGGGCAATCTACTTCAAGAGGAATATTGTAGGTGCTACCAGACGTATCGCCAGGAACCGGAAAGCCCGACAAGCTCCCGTTACTGGTGGCGAATCCCGTACCTGAGTCTGATCCCTGCTCCGACAGACTACCACCCGTTGCCCAAGACTCAGGTTTACTCAAAAAGTAAAAACGTTGTTCTGAAAGATCGACTTCTTTAAAGGGCAAGTTGGCAGAACTAGCCTGAATTATCAGTGCCTCAATCAAGCCTATACCTGCAAAAGACGCACACGTGCCACGACGACCTTGATCGCGCACGGGCATCCGGTCCAAGGCAGGAATCGTAAAGCTCGCATCAGAGAAATTTCCCCAATTCACGGTGTCATTTGAGTAGTCGGTATCGATCAGTTTGGTTTTCTTAAGATAGGTTAAGTCCAGTTTCTGATAACCCGAGGTGTCCAGGCCGCGTTTTTTCTTCTCAGCCCCTTGCAAAACGTCAAATGTAGCTTCACTAGCCTCGTGAGCTGTTTGATCTCCATCAAGCATAAGCCCCATGGCCATCAGATTGGCTCGACCCTTTTCCTCAATGCCGACATCCATGGCCGCAACCTGAGCCGATACTCCAACCGTCTCATCGGAATATGTCTTGGAAAGATGCTCGCCTGCCCCAGTCCCAGGGACGGGAATGTATTCGTCATCGTCGATACCTGGAATTTTCCCCAGAATCTTGTCGAGCAGGATCTGTGCGTCAGAGCAAGAGTTCAAAGTCAGTAATACGCCTGTCATGCACATCGTCAAGATTTGCGATCGCAAGGAGCACCCCGTTTTTTGTATTTTCTATTGGAGATGCTACCAAATATAACCGAATTGTTACAACCATAGAACATCTGTCACAACTAGATTTTTGATCGGACCCAAGCATAAATCTTGAAGACCACATCAAAGTTGGTTGTATGTACAACCAATTAAACTTTCGGACGCCCTAGGGCGAGCCTGATTTTAGAATTTTAGCTGTGAAAAGGGCGGCCGCACAGAAGAACATAAATGCCGCCATGGAGAAAAGATACTTGGCGCTTTTCGTCTTACCACGCTTGCGCTGCTTTAGGCCTGCCCAGGATAAAAAACAAACTCCATAAGCAACCAAAGCCAAAAAAAACATCGGTAAATATGCTGGCATTATCGCACCACTCCATCCGTATCACCGGCCAAAGTGAATTGGGCGTAAAACTTGTAGATCCACCAGATAGCGAGAGCATTCAGTAAATGCCAAACAGCATGGCCGCTCAAAATATGATTACCAGGGTCACACACAATATGATGAACATCCAGGTTCCAGATTATAAATGCGAGCGTAAAAGCACCCACGAATCGGCCCACATACTTAAAATCAACAGCATCGTCACGAAGGTGCATCAACACCTCAAACGTCAAAGCTGCGGTGATCTGTAGCGCAAACAAAGCGATACCGCTTTCACGAAATGTGATCAATAAAGCCAAAGCGAGGGCCGTCATCGCAATATAAGGAAGTACGGTATAAACCGACTTTGTGGTTTTCCAATAGCGAGCCCCATTGAAACTCACCATCAGCCCACTAATCATATACATGGCCAGTAAGTCCCAAACTTCGAAAATAAAAGTCGCAGACGCGTGAAACATTGCGGAACCAAAACCAAGAATCCATGCGCTATGACCAAGAAGCTTCAGTAACGGACGGCTGGGGTTTGCGCGAATGATAAAAACACCGGCAATCACAAACGCAAGGTTTGACCATGTGTTAGAGGGCTGCGCTATCCAAGAACAAAGATTTTCCTCGCAAAACGTTCCTGTGGCAGGAGAAAAATCAGACCAGGGGCAGTCTGCGTGCGGCATCCAACGATTTAAATAGCTCGACAATCGCGACTCCTAAGGCATCGGGTCATAATCTTTTAATTGTATCAGAATTTGAAGATAAGTTTGAGAGTAAGACGAGGACTTAAAAACGCGAACTTTATGTCACTCTAGAAAAGTTAGTCAGTTAAACTGCATAACGACAACGCCTTGGCCACCATTACCACCAGACTGAATGCCAGTATAACCAGCTGCGCCACCGCCGCCGCCGCCGTAAAGACCAGCTCCTCCGTTTCCACCATAGTAAGCTCCTGATGCGCCGCTACATCCAAATCCCGAGGCCGCTCCACCATGATTGATATTTGCCGTAGAATAACCATTGGTAGGAGACGCGGCTCCACCGCTTGTGGTCGGATAACCTGATACATAGCTTAGCGCTGTGAAGAGCCCCGATACATCAGCACTATTGGATCCAGGTGCGCTACTGCTATAGTTCGTTGTTCCATTAACACCTCCAACGGCGCCGCCACTTCCCCCGCCAACGTCACCCGAAGCTCCAGGTCCGGAACCACCAATTGCTCCGCCATCTCCTCCTGAATGAATTCCACCGCTCGCAGCAGTCGCGGAGTTGTAAAAACCACCGCTTCCACCATATCCATAAATTGTAGTAGCGCTTACTGTGACAGACGTGGTCCCCCCACTTCCGCCATTTGACGCGTTGTAACCACCAGTTCCAGCCAACCCTAGTGAGTAAGAAATGGACTGGCCCGAGGTCACCGTGAATGTTTTATAAACCACACCACCAGCGCCACCGCCACCTCCAGCAGTACTGTCATTATTTGTTGCTCCCGCACCACCACCACCGCCACCGATCGCCCAAATTTTGACGGAGGTTTTTCCAGAAGGCACAGTGACACTAGTTCCTGATGTCACGACAAAAACTAGTGGACCGCTAGAAGGAATAATAACTATCCGGCCATTACCACCACTGCCAGCCGGAGATCCGCCGACACCGATTCCAGATAGATAATTTGCGTCTAGATTGTTACCTGGGGTCGTACCGCTACCACCTGTTGTAGATCCATTCGAAACTCCGCCCAAATAACTCGAGCCACCACCGCCATAATAACCTCCGCCGCCGCCGCCACCACCGCCATCACAATATTCATCATAGCCGCTACCGCCACCACCAAAACCACCGCTACCAAGAAGGAGGCCACCATATCCAACACCGCCTTGGAACTGACTTCCAGTCGTTGAGAATGGAGGTGGTCCAGCGTATCCACATGCAGATCCGAAATTGTGGTAACCGCCGGTACCGCCCGTTGACTGAGTTCCACCTCCACCGCCAGTACCGCCACCTACAGAAGCGTTACCACCAGAAGTCCCACCACCGGGAGCACCATGAAGACCACTGTTACACTCACCCGCTCCACCGCCACCTCCTGCAGTGACCAATTCAGTACCGCCACTATTCCGAACAGCGCTGCGTCCACCACCGGAGTGAGCGCCGCCGCCACCTCCCACAATAATCGTCAGAACATCACCGGCAGTTACCGAAATTGTGCCACCAGCATATCCACCGGCCCCGCCATAGGTTGAACACCCAGAAGTCGCTGTACCACCACCTCCGGCACCCCAAAGTTTTACGTTCACGGATGTTACACCCGCCGGAACCGTATAAGTTTGCGTCGAGCCTGTATAAGAGAACGTTTGCATCGATAAAATTGTGTAAGCAGCCGACGCTACACTAGAGGGCTGGTAATTTGCCCCGCATGCGATGGCCTTTAGCGTCATGTTACTGGAGACTGAAATGGCGCCTGTGTAAGTTGTGCTACTACAATCTGGGTCCACGCCATTCGTGGTATATCTGATCGTGCCTGAACCCGTTAAGGACACACTTTGCGTTCCAACATATGTTCCCGTACCCGGAGATAACGTCGGAGCGGCCAACTGACCGATGTATGGAACGCCACTCACCTCGTTTGAAAGCACGCCCACGACCCCATTCTTTACCGCTGCGACCCTGTAATAATAGGTCACACCACCAGTCAGCGGTGAGTGCGTGTATACGGGCGTCACGTTCGTTAATGTGTACCATGTGCTTAAGTTGTCACTCGTGGAGTAGTACAAATTGTAAGTGGCCCCGGATAACGTAGACCAAGAGAGACCAAGTGATGTGACATAGATCGAAGGCAATGCTAATGATACCGCAGGCAGCTGCGTCACATAGGTACCCACCAATGAACAAAGTGCGGAAGAATTTCCAATCGAGTCTAAACCTCTAATATATATAGTATTATTGCCACTATCGGGCAGTGTGGACGTTATCATTGTCCGCGCTCCAGCCGCCACAGACGATCCTGATGAAATACTCGTTGAACAAGCCGAGTCGCTATACAAAGTCACAGTAGCCCCTTCATCAACAGTGAAGGAAACTGTTGGAGTAAAGTTAGTACTGCTGGGTGATGCTGTCACGATACTCAAGCTAGAGAACACAGGACCCGCTGTATCAATGACAATCGCCTTTTGGCCGGCGATACTGCTAGCACCGCCCACAGCTGGTAACGTCAAACTAGCATTGTTGCCCGCCGAGTCCTTAATCGTACCAGTGTTTAATGCCAATGCACTCGTATTGATGTAATCAAGATCAGCCGACGAATGGCCAGCAGAAATTGTATAGTTAAAGGTCAGAGTTGCTGTACCGCTGCCACTTGCGTAATTGACTACAGCATCGGTGGCTCCCGTTTCCAAAGTGATCTGCGGTGTGCCCGTCACAGTTACAGATTCCGAGAAGGTCACGGTCACGGCAATCACCTGGCCTGCCTTGTAGCTACCGTTTGCCGTACTGGAAGATACACTTGACACAGACGGAGCTGACCCGTCGTGGGTATAAGATGTCATGAGCGTACAGCTCGATACGTTGCCAGCGGCATCCGTGGCTCTAGCATGAATGGAAACAGTGGAGTTTGCTGAGAGAGAGCTGGTGGTGATTGCATTAGAGCCAGACACTCCGGAAATGCTTGTAGAGATCGCCGTCGTACAGGTGTTTTCACTGTAGAGAAGGATCGCCGCTGCTTCACTGGCACTGAGTGTCACCTGCGGCGTCTGACTAGTACCTGGGGATGTCGGACTAATCGACGTGTACGTCAGGGTCGGTGTCGTCGTGTCGACGATGATATTCTTCTGACCACCGATACTTGCCACGCCGCCCACCATCGGAAGCGTCAATGAGGCGTTATTACCCGCAGAGTCTTTGATGGTGCCAGTGTTTAATGCCAATGCACTCGTATTGATGTAATCAAGATCAGCCGACGAATGGCCAGCAGAAATTGTGTAGTTAAAGGTCAAGGTCGCGGTACCGCTACCATTTGCGTAATTGACTACAGCATCGGTGGCTCCCGTTTCCAAAGTGATCTGCGGTGTGCCCGTCACAGTTACAGATTCTGAGAAGGTCATGGTCACGGCAATCACCTGGCCTGCCTTGTAGCTACCGTTTGCTGTGCTAGAAGATACACTTGATACCGATGGAGCTGAGCCGTCGTGGGTATACGACGTCATGAG
>JBIIGV010000143.1:0-6699 GCA_044236265.1 Oligoflexales bacterium | reverse complement strand
CGATCATAGGAAAGCGTGTACGTCCAGTGGCGTAATAATAGCTATTCATGACTTTTAGAAGTCCATAGCCTAGAAGTCCGTAACTGTATGCTTCGATAGCTGACGCCGTCTCAATGGTGTCCGTTGGCGTAAAGCGTCCAGCTTCGTAAAGCAGTCGTGTAATATTCGTCGAACTCAGAATTAACCCTAAGGTGCATGGAATCATAAGCCAGGCGACTAGATCCATGGCGTCAATCGTTTGTTGGCTTGCAGTTGCGTCCACTTTACCGCCAGCCTCAGTGATTGATTTTGAAAGTGCTGGTAGAACAGCTGCGCCGACTGCAACGCCAAACATCCCAATCGGAAGTTGGACGAGGCGAAATGCAAAATAAAGCCATGTAACCGCTCCGGTTCCAAGGCTTGTAGCGAAGTTCGTATTTACGATCATGTTGACCTGCCCCGCACTGGCAGCGATGACCATCGGAGTCATAAGCAGCAAGACTTTTTTAACGTCAGAGGACCAAATACGCGCAGTGAAAGAAAAAAGTTTCCTACCTTTGAGTAATGGCTGCCAGATTCCCCAAGCTTGAATTGCAGACTGTGCTGCACCGCCCAGCAAGGTCCCAATCGCAAGCCCCAAGATTGCTGGTTCGGTCACAGAATTTTGAATCTCTTTTGGTGTAATCACCGCTGCTAATGGTGAAAGCCAGAGTGCACCAAAGATACTAAATAGATTAAAGAGGATTGGAGCAACACCAGCGAGAAAAAATCCTCCGCGCTGATAAAGGGCCCCCTGAACGACGGCGCCCAAAGCTGCAAATCCAATAAATGGGAATAATATCTGAGTTAGCCCGACGGTCATGTTGTGGAATTCCGGTACACCCGTTACTGATCCGTCAAACATCGTCATCAGGTGCACGAGGTCATCAGCAAATAAAATTCCGAGCCCACAAACAGCAATACTAACCATAACCACAAATTGTAGCGTCTGGATTAGAAGCCTCGATGCTGCATCGGGATCATTGACATTGAGGCTTGCATAAACTTTAGTGAAGCTTGATCCGAGAGCCCCCTCTGCCAGAAGCTCACGAAGCAAATTTGGAATTCTAAATGCCACAACGAAGGCATCCATGGCCATGCTGGCGCCGAATACAGCGCCGATGACTGATTCCCTGGCAACACCGCTGATACGGCTTAACAACGTACCGGCAGCAAAAATAAAACTTGATTTAGCAACTGACATGATCACGATTGTATCGTAACGCCAGTTACAATTGTACGCTAATGTCGTGGATTAGAACTTTTTGCCAGTACCTAATAAAAGGTAGCGTGTTGTAAGGTCATAAGACTTTTCGCTGTAGCTCTGCTTCAGCGGAGCTACTGGGAGGCCGTATGCTCGATAGCCATCGTAGCTTTTGAAGTTTAAATGGACGGTTTCCTGGGCTGCGCAAATGTTGAATGAAGCCGTGTTATCAGCACTCCACTCGAATTTACCAGATATCTCAGACATACTGGCCGATGAGTCGGCAAGTGCCCCTGACTTACCATTATAAGCCGGTTGTAGTAACCCAACTCGCGTCACGGGTGCATACCCCGCTTCGAGCTGTGCTTGCCAGCGGTCTGATAAAGTCTTGCTAACGCCGGATTTCATGATAATTCCATCCACATAATGTCCAGATTCTGCGTTACGGTATGCGGACCTTCGGGCTTCCACTGCAGGAATAATATGAAGTCCAGAAATCTTTGAAGACAAATCGATGTCGGCGGTTAGGTCTGCGTACATCCGGACATAAGCCGATGGAGAGGGAATTCCCGATCCTGGAACTGTCGATGCTCGATGATAGCCAGCACCCAAGGAGTAAAGAGCATGGTTGGTCGGAAAGGAGCGCTTCAACCCAAGGTTCAGCAGTGCGCCTTGATTTCGTCGGAGATCTTGCGATTCGCGAGACCCATCAACCCGTAAATCCCCTGACGAAGCCATGGGCATTTCAAAAATTGGGTAATCACTGGCGCCCAATGCAACGTCAAAAACAGTGAGCGGAGGCATCTTGTTGTTTACGCGTGGTTCATCGAAAGAAAAACTCGGCGGTGCCACATCTGGCCCTGGCTGCGCCAGAACCATGCTGCTGAACAGTACCATCATCGGCGTCAGGAAATTTTTGGCGATGCGACTCATGGTGTCATCTCCAAGCTTTTAAAAGTAACATCAGACGTGGGTTTATAATAAATAATTTATAAAATCAATAAAAATTTGTATAAAAAATAAATTTTATCGATTAATATCAGAGGCTTAGCGACTAAGATGGTGTGCAAGCCGGGACCGAATTTTTCCTGTAATTTCAGCAATCTCGGTAAAGTTTAGGGCCGTGAATGCGATCGCGTAGGCCGCGATGCCAATTAGCATGAAAAATAGGGTGGGTTCAGTGAAGACATGCACAACGACTAAGCTGTAGAGGGTTATTCCCATGATGGCCGCAGGCAGCAGGCTCTTCAAAGTTTTTTTCAGCAGAACCATCCCATTCAGGCTCCACACCTTCATGGCCATGTGAGTCAAAAGAAGCGCGCAGGTCAGCTTTGCGCACAGTGACGACCAAGCTGCACCATTCATGCCACTGTAAGTGACGAGATACGATCCCGAAATAATTCCAACTGCCGATCCTACGCCTAGTCCATAAATGAGTGGTTTCCACGTGCCTTTGAGGGCCAGTAGTTGCAGTCCAAATATGGTGATCATGCCATAGAAAAAAGTCGAAAGGACGAGAATTGAGAGAGCATGAGCACCTGCGACAAAACCATCTCCAAAAATGAATTTGAGGATGGTGGTATCAAAAAACCAGATGCCAACGATAGTCGGACCGATGACAGCACAGGACCAAAATATTGCGGCAGATAGGTGCCGTACGATCGAGTCACGGTCAGGTTTGCCAATCATCTCTGAATAAAAGACAGCCGTGACCATCCATATCACGGGCGAAAAACTAGCGACGAGTTTACTAGCCGCTGAGTAAATGCCGGTCTGTATCGAGCCTAAATTGCGCTCTACCAGAAAAAGGTCGTAGCGCTCCATGAGCATCATGAGAAGTGTTGATACAGCAAATGGGGTTGCTTTTTTGAAGGCGTCGCGGACCTTATCAATGGATGGAAATTGAATTCCAATAAGATTCAGAGCGATCACAAAAGACGAAAGTGAGATGAAACTGTTGGCTAGGTTTGTGATAACTACAAATTTTACGGTGTCATCGGGAGAATGAATAAACTTTAAGATTGCAGCTAAAGATCCAAATTTTGCGATGATGGATAAAATACTTAAAAGAAACATTTTCTGTCTTGCCATCAGTACCCAGGCGGCGTCTAGCGCCGACGTGAAAACGATACTTATTGACGACAATACAGCCCATTTGTATGGACTATAGACCGAGGCCTGTTCAACAAGGTTCCACAGAATAGCAGAAGCAATCGTTGCCAGTATGAGTCTAGCTATGACAATACTGCCATTAACCGCCTTTTGTTCCTCAGTTGTTTGCGCTTGCCCAAGCATGATTGGGCCGACTTGAGAAAATCCAAACACTGTTGCAAAGATACCCCAGTCGAGTAACCAAAATGAAAACTGCGCAACACCAAACTCAGCAGTTCCCAGTCTAACAGCTACGAAATGCAGAGTGACCAGGGGTATAACTTTATTTGCAAGCTCGCTTAGAAATGCCAGAGACAGTGTGAGGGCTATGCGCTTTTTATTCAATGTCCGCCCTCACCCAAACGTCAGGATTCTTTCTTCTTGGTCTTCTTGGCGGCGGAGGCTTTCTTTGCATCGCCTCCTTTGACCTTGGTCTTGGAGACGGCCATCTTCGCTGCAAGCAGTGGCAAAGCTGTTTCAACCGTTACATTTTGAGGATCCATGTCTTTAGGTAAAGAGGCGCTAATTGTGCCGCATTTCACGTAAGGACCATATTTGCCCTCAAAAATTCCCATGGTTTTGCCAGACTCTGGATGCGTTCCCAGATCCTTGAGCTGCTTTGCGCCAAAGCGGCCTTTCTTTTCCTCTTTAAGTAACTCGATCGCACGCGCAAGACCAATCGTATATTTGTCATCTGTTTTTTTGAGCGAGCGCATGTCAGCACCACATTTGACATACGGTCCAAATCGACCATCGTATACGGTGATCATTTCTCCATTGTCAGGAAACTTTCCGAGATCACGTGGCAGGCTGAGATACTTTAGTGCCTGATCCAGAGAGAGTGTTTTAAGATCCTGATCCTTTGGAATGGAGGCTCTTCTTGGTTTTTCTTTGGATCCCTCGACTTGTTTCCCCACCTGCACGTAAGCGCCGAAACGACCAGTCATAACGTAAATATCCTCGCCTGTGGAAGGATACTTGCCGATACTTTCTGGACCTTTGGCTTTTGTTTCAATGATCTGCAAAGATTCGTCCAGCGTTAAATCCGCTGGTGCAATACCTTCGGGAATAGATGCAAAGACCCCTTCCTCTTCTTTGACGTCTTTTTGAGATAGATATGGTCCGAAGCGACCAATCCGAATTTCCAGCTTGTCACCAAGCTGAGGCAAGTGAATCGACCGGCTATCTTTAGGATCAATTTGTTTTACCTTGCTTTCGATGCGCTCTTTTAGCCCTTTGGGGCCGAACCAGAACTTCCCTAGGTAGTCCAGATGGTCGAGTTTGCCCTCAGCGATGTTGTCGAGGTCCTCTTCCATTTTTGAGGTGAAATCAAGATTGACGAAGTTATCAAAGTGTCTTTCCAGTAACTGTGTGACCGCAAAGCCCGTGAATGTCGGGATAATCGCGTTATTGGTCTTAGTGGCATATTTTTTGTCAAAAAGTGTGGAAATAACACTCGCGTAAGTCGACGGACGTCCAATCCCCGCTTTTTCCATGCCCTGTACGATAGACGCTTCATTATAACGCGCGGGTGGTTTTGTTTCGTGGGAGTTTGCATTTAAGTCGCTTAGCTTTAGCTTATCGCCAACTTTCATTGGTGGAAGGAGAGTCTCCGATCCCCATGAAGCGTCGCCCGACTCAAGCTCTTCGTCATAGGCCTTCATAAATCCGGGAAATATGATTTTGGTACCTGTCGCATTGAATAATGTATCTCCAGCACTGATGCGGACAGACATGGAGCTTTTCTTTGCGTCTGTCATCTGCGAGGCGATCGTCCGTTGCCAAATCAGAGTGTATAAATCGAGCTCTCGTCCTGATAGTCCTGTTTGGTCTGGAGCCGTGAAGGTGCCCGCAGGTCGAATCGCTTCGTGAGCCTCTTGTGCTCCTTTGGATTTTGCGCTGTATTGGCGTGGTTCATCCGAAAGATATTCTTTGCCATAGCTATCGCGAATGATGTCACGAGTAGCGGATATCGCCTCCTGAGATAGCGTGGGTGAGTCTGTTCTCATGTAAGTGATAAAACCCTGCTCATACAAGCTTTGTGCGACTCGCATGACATCGCGTGTGCTCAATCCTAACTTTCTGTTACCGGATTGCTGTAAGGTCGACGTGATGAAGGGAGGTTGAGGTTTTGATGAACTTTGTTTTTCTTCAATATTTTGTACAGCCCAATTAGCTGTTTTAAGCTTTTCGGCGAGCTTCTTCGCCTCGGACTCGCCCAGTACGATCATGTCCTTGGATTCACTCAGAGCTCCAGTGGTCTCATCAAAGTCTTTTCCCTGTGCGATACGCTTGTCAGCGACTGAAATGAGTTTTGCTTCAAAACTTTTTCCATCGAAATTGAGCGCTGCGAGAAGATCAAAATAAGTTGCTCGTTTGAATCTCATACGCTCACGTTCGCGTTCTACCATCATGCGTAGTGCAGCAGATTGAACACGACCGGCCGATAGACCATAGGTAACTTTTTTCCAAAGTACTGGCGATAGAGTGTAGCCCACGATTCGGTCCAGGATCCTACGCGCTTCTTGAGCGCGGACTAACTTGTCGTCAACATTGCGTGTTGATTTCAAAGCTTTTTCAATCGCTGGCTTGGTGATCTCGTGGAAAACCATTCGTTTCACTTTGCACTTTGGCTTAAGCAGCTCTAGCAAATGCCAGCTGATGCTTTCTCCTTCGCGGTCTTCGTCAGTCGCCAGGTAAAGTTCATCAACATCTTTCAGGCGTTCTTTCAAATTTGAGATGATTTTGGTTTTGTCTTTGGGGACTATATACAGCGGCTCAAATTTATTTTCGCAATTGATCCCAATTTCCTTGGCCCAAGGCTCTTTTTTGTATTTTGCAGGAATATCAGCAGCTGATTGTGGGAGATCACGAATATGTCCCATACTTGCTTCGACGACAAAGTTTTTTGGAAGAAATTTACGAATCGTTTTAGCCTTGGTCGGCGATTCCACAATCACTAGGTACTGCTTTTCCACACTCTGCTCCTGGCGGCTGCACATATATAATAGAGGTGCCAATTTCAAATACCGGACGCCGCACGACCCGATAAAGCCTCATAATGTGCCTATTGTATCAGGGATCTGCTAGTCAAAATTTAACCGGGTCCACTAAGTATTCAGAATTACAAGATTTACTGAGTCCTATCGCCGGTCTGTCCAAAATTGTGTCAATGTTTCAGCAAAAAGTCGGTCGGTAAGTGACTCAAGATAATAAAAAACCACCGGCAGTTGCCGATGGTTTTAATATTTTAGTCCAGAGCTGTTCGACTCGATTAAGCCTTAACGCCAGCCTTCTCGTACTTGCGTTTGAATTTCTCGATACGA
>JBIIGV010000142.1:0-6701 GCA_044236265.1 Oligoflexales bacterium | reverse complement strand
TTGGCTGACTATCGCTTCCGAAAATTGTGGGACATTAGAACTAGAGTTCAAATCATAATTTGCGCCGAGAGATTGACGGCCGTGTGCTGTCGCGGCCGCGTTGCGAATGTTTGTCCATTGATCAATCGCGTTATTTGTGGGGTTGCGGCACAAGCAGTTGTTACCTCCATTGAATTTTGACGCGGCGTAAACAAAGGTTAGTTTCATACTGGGTTCTCGCAATAATTGATCGACGGTCGCCGAGTTGTAACTGCGGTTGTGATCCCAACCGCTGCCGTCATGAGAGTAGGCATCCGTCACGATAAGTAAAACTTTGACGGACTCTCCGCCTGCTTTTGCAATACTTAACGCTGTGGATGCTCCAAGGATACCAGCTTCACTCCCATCAGTGACGCGCTCCTCTGCGCGAAAATGCGTGTTGATTGCAGCCGCAATATTGTTTGTATTTTCATCTAACGGGGCCTGAAAAATAATTGAGTCCTCAAACGTCACCAGTCCGAATCGAACTTTTGGTACTTTACCAAGTCCAGGAATCGTGATGTTTGAGAGATTGTTCACGAGGCCAGCGAAGGCGCGATTGACACGATCACTTTGAGACTGCATAGATCCGCTTACGTCCATGGCAAAAACGAAATCAACGATTGGTGCGCGTTTTAAGCAAAGGCCCCCACCATCGGTTCCCAATAACGGGCCCGAAGGATCAGTCGGGAGAGTGGGTGTTTCGATTGGCGTCGGAGTCGTCGGGGTTACAACTGTCGAGCAGGGTTTTTTTGCAGTTGGTACACAAGGCTTGGTGCGACTGCGGAACTGATTAGAATCGCCGGAGAAGTTACCCTCCTGACATGCTGATAAGAAAAGTATCACTAAAAGTGCGGTTACTAGATTTGTCATTCCGTAAGCCTCCATCGATGTATATCGGTCTAAATTGGGAAAAAGTTAAATATTCTTTTAAAACCTCATCATATCGCGGAGGTGTCTCCTGGCGGCTTGCGAGTCGATTGGTTGCTTCACCGAGTCGAGACCTCGGCACAAACCTGTTATAATTTTGAAGTTAAGCAGAACAATTACTTGGGAGTTTCTAGATGAAAAATCTTTTGATCGTCTCGGCTGTCTTTGCTACATCGGCGGGCTGCGTAATTTCTTGTGGGGGAAAGTCTGATAATGCGGGAGGGACGTCACCAGTAACCGCCTCACAGTTGATATCCGACAGTCAGCTGACGGCTGGGATTGTGAACGCCACCCATGGTGACGCGTTGGCAGCAGCATCGGATCAAGGAGCATCTGGCGCTCGTTTTGAGCTTCTCACTGGTGACAGCGACAATGATTCGACAAACGTAACCAAGACTTGCGCGGCGTCTGCAGATGGCAAATCTGCCGTTGTGACGGTCAGTGCTACTGTTAATCGGACGCGAGCGAAAACATCTGGAGGTGGTCGCGTTACTGTGTCGGCTACCAGAACTGGGTCTAGCACAGCGACGAGAACATGGTCTCGCACTGATGGCACAACAGTTTCATGTAACGGCGCTGCCACCGGGGCAAATGTTAACTTTCAGTCACCCAGCGGACTAAAGCTCGATATCAGTTTTGAAAGAAGTCGCAATGACTCTCAGACTTACACAGGCCCGAAACTGACCCGGTCCTCATCCAAATCTTTCTCGGCCTCTGGAAAGCGTGAAGTTACATGGAGCTCTAACGACACCACCAGTGATACCACGACAACCTACGTCAGAAATAAATCCGTCATTATAAAAGACACGACCTACAATCTCTCAATGACGAATAAAGATGGTGGTAACACCAGTTCATCGGTAACGATGGCAACAGCAGACGGAGCACCTTTGGTTGTCAAAGTTGTACGAAATAAGTCATCTCATGCTGTAGAAAGTAAGACCTTTGTCAGTGGTCAATTGGTCGCTAAAAAGGATTCTGATGCGACAATCACAACAACCTATAATAATTTGAAAGTAAAATTCTCGGATAGTTCCTGTTCAATTGAGAGCGGATCAGCGAATGTCGTGGTGACAGACGCAGCCGGCGCGACTCTAAAAACGATGACTCTGGGGCTCAATTCTGACGGTGATGGCAGCCTAGAGGATTCAAGTGGATCTGAGGTGGAGGGATTTAGTCTAGATCCTTGTGACTCCGAGGATGTGAAGCTTTAGTGCAGATGAAAGAGTCTCACGTAAAGTTAGGCCCTTTTATTTTTTAATGAAAACTCTGTCGTCGAGTATCCGGTAAATCAAAAGCATGAAGCAACTAATCGTCATAGCCGGTTTGATTTTTGCGATGGCTTGTAAGACATTGTCGAATCAGGGTTCTGCTGTAAAAGACTATCAAACGCCTTACCTGGGTGAGGTTCGTGTTAATTGGTATACCACGAGGCAACCAGGCCCGTTTGATCCTTCGACTGGAAGTACCTTTTCAGATCAGATCTCTAGTCTACCGGCGCAAAAAGGAGTCTCCAGTTTTAATATTGCTCCGAGTTATCAGGTTGGTGCTCTCAATATCGGCCGGCCACCGATTGTTGCAGACGACGTGCGTTTCAATGAAGAGTTGAATCGAGCCGCTTATGACCCCACATTTGCATCGCGGGCCGTTATTTTTGTCCATGGTTTTAATCATACCTTGGAAAATGCAATGTCAAGCGGTGCTGAAATATTCGCAGCGCTTGAGCGCCCTGCGAATGGTGTGCCGCCATTTCGATCGAAGTCGATTGTTTTTTCTTGGCCGTCTGCAGGCAAAAGTGTTGATGATCCTGATGTGTCGGAGTGGCTTCGAACAGGCAGTCCATTCTATGCTCGGGCCTATGAACGTGACGCGCAGATGGCTGTCGCAAACAGCCGTGAATTAGTAAATTTACTAGGAATGGTCTGCGGAAACCCTCAGCCTCTTTACCGTAACATCAATATTGTAGCGCACAGTCTAGGAGCGCGTCTTTCAGTTGAGGCGTTGGCATCTCTTAGTCGCTATTACCAAGGTTTTTTCCCTTATGGGACCTCGCCGGCAGAAATCAAGGCGCGTATTCCTTGTCGAGTGCACAATCTCATGCTTGCTAGCGGTGATATGGGATTATTTCGCTTTCGCGATTTATTGCCTGATCTCTTGCTGATTACGGATCGGATCACGCTCTACGTCAATGGCACGGTGTTACAAGGGGCCCTGAATCCGAACGTCACCGCAGATTTACCCTTGGCGTTATCGAAGCTTCATAATTTTTTCTCTAAAATGGAGCTAGGTCCGCGAATTGGTCACCAAACGTTTTTCCTCAATTCGCTGGGGACAGCTGTCGAAATTGTTACGATGAAATTTGTAGACTCAGCACCAGGAACTCTCGGGCATCAAAATATATTCTCAAGTCCGTCTGTACTAACGGATATCAACTACACAATGAATGACCTGCTTAATCCCTATCGCCGCCGAACTAAGGTGAATGTTTATGAGTTGCCGTAAAACTTGGTGATGCCTGCTGTTCTGAGTCTTATAGCTCGGTTTCGAAATTGGAGGGAGTTTCCCGTTTGCGTATGTTTGTTTGTGTTTTGAAAGGTGTCGAGTAAAATAAAGCGGTAAACAAATCACGTTTGAGGTTTTTCATGCTTTTAAAGGCTCTAGGTGTCAATTCAGCTTTTTCTGTCGGGACTTTCCATGATGCAGTTCTACTTTCTGATGTGGAAGCAGTCATAAAAAGTGGTAACTCTGCCGCACAGCTAGATGCGTTAAAAACCAAAGTTAGAAAGCTTTATGATCCAAAATGGCAATCAAACTTTTTACTGGAATTTGATATGCCAAATAAGCGCGGCAAGGCTGGCGAGCCTTACCGGTTGCTAGTTGATTGTGGTTGTGACATTAGACACGCACTTGCGGCAATTGGCCTTACATTTAATGATATTGACGGTGTTTACATCTCACATCCGCACTCGGATCACATTGGAGGAATTGAAGGATTTGCTTTGAGCACAATTTTCAATCCATTCTACACCAAGGCTAAAAAGGACTGGTGTGGTGACCGATTCGTGGTCGATAAATTGATTGAGTTAGGAGAGAAGCCTTTTCCTCCCGACTTTGCCAAGCCGGATCTTTTTGTGCATCCGAAAGTGTTGATTGATTTGCGTGCTGCAGTGCGTCCGGGTTTGGATACGATGCAAGGCGTGTCGTATGTGCGACTTGAGACATATTTTAATATTGTCACAGTTGGTAAGGATCCAGAAGGGCATCGCGTCAGTCACCGTTTTCAGGATGGCAAGCGCGAGTGGAAAATGACTCCTGTATTTGCAATGCATGTCATCTCAGCAACTGAAGAAATGCCATCATATGGTTTAACATTGGAGGCCAACGACGGGACCTATGTTTTGTTACCCACTGATACACAGCACATGGTTCCTCCTCAGCTAGAAGTCCTTTATAAAAAGGCCACGGCCGTTTATATGGATTGTGAGACCGGAAAATTTCCTTCGGGAGTTCATCCTCACATCAACGATTTGATTAAAGGAATGAATCCCGAGATCCAAAAGAAATGCTACTTGTACCACTACCAAGCTGATCCAGAATATCCGGAAGGAATGTTTAAAGGTACGCTTCGCGTAGGTGATGTTCATCAGTACTAATGCTTTTTCTGCTTTGCGTTTTGTCGATGTTTATGCAGATTTCCAGATCGTTCGACGAGGCGGTTGCAGTTAAGTGTAAGTGCCTAATATGGCTTAGATGGCGTGTTCCCTCGTCCAATTCGCTGGAGATGTCGGGTTAATTCGTCCAGGATTTTAGTTTAACATCCTGAAATTACATTGTTTTTTTCGCCCCTTCGGGGTCTGTTAAATAACAGCAAAAAAACTTTAGTTTTCAAGCATCAATACCGAATCCTCCCTTAAGCACGGGAGGGGTCTTTTTGACTGTAATCCTTAGCAAACTTCGATGGTTTTTTGCGGCGTTGGTTGTCACGCATTGGTTGACAGCTTGCGGTACGCAAACCAATTACATCGAAGTCAAAACTGCTCGCGATGCGGTCGGTAGGCAGTGTGTAGAGATGGGTAAATGTATTTCTCAGGCTAAAGGCTTGATCGCATACAACCCGGATCTTGTCACTGATTCAGGTGTCGTCAAGCGACAAGAAGAGCCGACTCTTCTGACTAAACTTATGTACTTGGTGGATGAGCCCAAGCTTTTGATTCCCTCCGCGACCATGGAGCCCCATCTTCGTGGTGTTGCAATGGTGAGCGAGTTTGAGCCTTGTGACTCGCCCAAAGGAATCTTAGGTGCGAACCCCACTGCAAGTCAGTTGCGGGAGATGAAAGAGGGAAAATTCAAAGCCTGTATCGCTTATGTTGGCGAAGGTTTGGTGAAGAAGACATTTGCGCTCGATCCGATTGCCGTTGACTCAACTGCGCCCGAGACGACGGGAAGTGTAGTCGCTGAAAATGTCACTCCTACCAGCGCATTGATTCGCTGGTCTAAAGCTGACGACAATGTGACGCTCGCGGGTAGTCTTATTTACCGTGTGTACACATCCACGTCATCATCACTTGACTCGCTACAAGCTGCAAAGTCTCTCGGGAATCTGGTAGAGGGGAATACCGTGGGTGGAACATCACTTACGCTCACCGGGTTATCGAATTTGCAAATTTATCATGCTGCCGTGGTTGTTAACGATGATGCAGGTAATGAGTCGTGGCTAGGCACAGCCCACTTTACTACAACGTCTCCAGATACGACATCTCCGGTAGTGAGTTCTGTTACTGGTATGGATGGTTCATACAAAGCAGGATCAATTATCGATATTGATGTGAATTTTTCGGAGGTCGTGCTTCTGACGGGTACATCTTTTTCGCTCGCGCTGTCGGGCGGCGCGGGATCTGCCGTTTTCCACTCTAAGCCTGATGGAGATACGATCAAATTTCGATATGTGGTTCAGGCTGGAGACAATGTTGCTGATTTGAGTGTCAGTGGTATTGGGCTGGGCACAGGCGGCGCAATCAAAGATGGTTTTGGAAATGATGCCGATTTGTCGATTGCAACGGGTAACAACCTTGCAGCTAAGGCAAATATTGTTCTCGATAATAATCCTCCCTCATTGACGTATTCATCGACAAATCCAGCATCACCCGGTGCTAGTTTGATTCCGCAGCTTATATTGAACTCTAGTGAAGCAGCGGCGATCCTTCTCTACAGTGAAAACACCTGTACGACAGCGATCTCGTCGAGCACATCTGGTGTGTCTGGTTCTAATGCAATCACCACCAGCTCTCTCACAGCAAACTCCACTGTTTCCATTCATGCTAGAGCCACGGATTCTGCCGGTAACGTATCGAGCTGTACGCTCATGACGTCGTATACCCACGACGGCTCAGCTCCGTCTGTGTCAAGTGTATCTTCTAGCACAGCAAACGGTAGCTACAAGGCAGGCCAGGTGATTGCCGTGACCGTGACCTTCTCGGAATCTGTAACTGTGACGGGTACGCCGCAGATCACTTTGGAAACGGGAGCCACCGATGCTGTAGTCAATTACGCAAGTGGCAGCGGTACAGCAACTCTGACCTTTAACTACACAATCTCTGCTGGCCATTCGTCGGCTGATCTTGATTACATCAATACGAGTGCATTGGCATTAAACACTGGCACCATCAAAGACTCTGCGGGTAATAACGCCTCATTGACGCTTCCGATGGTGGGCGGCGTGGCAAGTATCGGTGGTCAGAAGAATATCATCGTCG
>JBIIGV010000141.1:0-6710 GCA_044236265.1 Oligoflexales bacterium | reverse complement strand
CCATGTCTGTTGGAGTTCAGCGTCTTCTCGAAGCTCAATCTGTAAATGTCGATTTCAGTGATGAGGGTTTATCGTCGGATTATATGGTGGTCCTCAACCATATGTGGAACGGGCGTTTTGACGCGGCCGCTGACCATGCATCAAGCCTTCTTGCCGGCGAAGAGGATCATCCTTCGACAGTCCGGCTGTACAGGGCGTGGATTGAGGCATTAAACGAGCTTGAAGACCAGGATGGACTTGTCGTGCTTGGCGACCATCTTTTAGCTCTTGGTCGGACTGATGAGGACCTGAAGCAAACCTTTTTGGCACTTCGTGGCATTATTCATCTTTATTTGGATCAAGCGCCTGCGGCGCGTCTTGTTTTGCGGGCGATTCATGGACGCGATACCAATCCGTATTGTCTAGAGTTTGAGCAAATGTGCGCGCGCCGAGGATTTGACAATGCTGCCGAGTTTGCCATTACACACTCTAGAGTGAAAATGGATGACTGGTTTCATTGGAATACGCTGATTGCAGATCTTTCAGTTTTTGGCCCCTCCGACGAACTACATGAAGTGCTTAACCATTCACATCGAGCATTTCCAGGCTCTCCGGCACTGGATCTGGCAAACATGCACCGCGCGATTGACTCTGGCTATTGGCCAGGGGCACAGGCTTCTGCCAGCAGGCTCCATGGTAATTTTCCTGATCATCGTGACTACGGCTTTATGGCTGCATTCAGCGCATTTCAGGCTGGCGATTCGCAAATGGCATTGCAGACGCTTCGTGGTTTGGGCGAGTTCTTAAATACGACTGATGCGGATGTTTTGCACTTAACCGGTGAGATTCTGGCCAAGCAAGCATTGGAATTGGACAGTGAATCGATGGCTCGTACGGCCATACAGAAGTTGGATCTTGCTGCCCGCTTGTATCGTCGTCAAGGAAAGCCTGTTGATCATGCTTTGTCTTTGATTCAAAAACTTGAACGCCAGATTGTTTCTGAAAGTAATCATCAACTCGAGTCCGATGCTTTGAGAGCTCCGCGCAGTTGGATGATCATGCTGACGCCCTCTCAGTACGCGAATCTTTCAACCTCAGGTGATCAAGAAATTGCGTCCTTGCATCGACCTATGGGGCGTGAAGCAATGCCGGGTGATGTGGTGCTATTTGTAACAAAGTCATCCCATATCGCCAAACAGCCTGCTCAATCCAATCAGGAGTGGCGCATTGTTGCTGTGTATCGGGTTACCACGCGTCCTTACTGGCATCCCACCAATCGTTGGCAGAATGGTCTTGAATTGGTTGATCGTCCTGATGCTCCGATTCCAGTCGATGCTAAGGATGTCGGTAGTGATTGGAATGTTCGCGGTAAAAAATACAGTCTTCCGCGAGGTCACCACGCCCGTTACGGGGTCTACGAGTTGGACGATAGTGCGATGGACATCGTCGTATCTGCAGTAAAGCGCAGAAGTGATGGAATTGTTCATGATGTTGAACGTCGTAATGCAGATCAAACTAAAAAGGACTCGGTATAAGTCTGGTCAGATTTTTCTTCTCGGTAAACTCTTTTAGAGGTGTCTATGAAGCGCGCGAATTCCAGTCTAGTCATTTCTGTTGTTTGCCTTCTCTCAGCGTCAGGTGCGCTTGCTGAGGATGGCATACAGCAGGCGGTCGCACTCGATGAGGAGATGACTGTTGCCGCGGAGGAGTCAACCTCTGAAAGTGTGGATTCGGCGAAATCAAATGTGACAGATGGAGAGGGCGTACAAAAGGAGGCTCCACCAGTTGTTGCGAAGGTTGCAGACACAAAGCCGCAAATTCCTGCCGATGCTATCGTAAGTCAGGGTGAGCGATTTGCTATCGATGATAAGGGTTTTAGTATTGTTGCCCCCCAGGGGTGGGTTGTCCGTAAAAACTTGCCGCGTACGAGTCTTCTGATGCAGGCTCAGGTTTCTGGTTCTGAGTATCCTCGCAACATAGCAGTTGTGCGGTTTAAAGAGCCAAAATTTATCTCTGCTGATTCAGCACAACAGTTTGCCGAACACTTGTTGGCATCGTTTCCTCGGGTTTCGAGCACAATTGAAGGCTACAGTCTGCGAAGCCATGAGGCCATTAAGATGACCGATGGTCGCGAAGGGTGGATGTTCTACACAGAGTATTCTGATGCAGGCCGTAAGATGATGCAGGCACATGTTCTTGTAAGCAGTCAAACAAGCCACTACTTGGCTACATTTACGGATGTCGCGGAGCATTTTGAAGGAGTCCCAAATGGTGAGCAATTTCTCTCGGAAGCTTGGTCTGCGATGACCTCTATCGAGCTTGATTCGCCAAGTCCGGCGGCTGGATTTGGTTTGCGTGTCATGGTCGGTGGGCTGATTGGTATCGCATTGCTGATGTTGCTTTCAACCATAGCGCGTAAGTTTTTTGCCAAGCGATATTACCGGTCTGTAGCAGATGCGGATGAATCCTTTGATCCGCCGACTGGGAATGCTACTGAAATATCGAGCATCCCATCAAAACCCTTAGTTTCGGTTGCCTCCGGAATCAGCGGTGTGGCGGAAAAAACAGAGTATACGGACGACATGATCGATGACGTTGTCGAAAAAACAGTACGCAGCGGTTTTTCTCGCATTGTCAAAATGAGTACGAAATCAGCGGTAAGTGCCCCTGATGATGAAGATCTTCATTTTTCTTCACAGAAGCCAACGAACGAGTTCAAACGGGGAGCTTGAAATTTGGCCCGCGGTGTACGCCGTGCTCGGTGACGATAGCGTAAATTAATTCTGCAGGTGTTACGTCAAATGAAGGATTCCAAACATTTGCGTCAACCGGCGCAATTGAGATGCCTTGGACTTCTTTCAGCTCTTTTGCTGGCCGCTCCTCAACCGGAATGTCTTTTCCAGAATCGATCTTAAAATCAATGGTGGCCTTTGGAGCCGCTACGACAAACGGTATATCGTGATGCTTGCAAAAAACAGCAAGTCCATATGTACCGATCTTGTTGGCGGTATCGCCATTTTTGGCGATACGATCGGCTCCGACCACAACCATGTCAACTTGTCCCAGTTGCATCAGATAGGCAGCCATGTTGTCTGTTACCAATTTGTAGGGGATTTGATCCTGACCAAGTTCAAATGCGGTAAGTCGAGATCCTTGAAGATAGGGCCTTGTCTCATCAACCCAGACGTTGCGAATATGACCCCTTTGGTGCATCGATCTTACAATGCCAAGTGCCGTGCCATAGCCGGCGGTTGCAAGGCTTCCAGTGTTGCAATGGGTCAAGACATTTGCTGGTTTTTTGATGATGTCAGCTCCATGATCACCAATCGCACGGCAGGTTCTTATGTCGTCCTCATACAGAGCATTGGCTCGACGGGCGATCTCATCGATTACGGTTTGCATCGGTGTCGCCGGGGTAAATTTTACGACTGTTTTTTGCATCTCAGCCAATGCGTAAAACAGATTGACTGCCGTGGGTCGGGTTTTTGCCATTCGATCCAGAGATAATTTAAAATTTGTTTCGTAGTCTTTCCAGGTACTCAAATGTTTATGATTCATGGCATCAATAGCCATACCGTAAGCCGCAGCGCATCCGATAGCCGGGGCACCACGGACAACCATGTCCTCAATGGCTTTGGCAACGGACTCCAGGGTGTTGCAAGCGATCCAGATTTGTTCATGGGGCAAGCGTTTTTGGTCAATAAGTTCAAGATTCGATGCGTTGAATTTCATAGCGCTAAACATCGGAGCATCCTTAAGGCGGCGTGATGGTCACAAACCGAAGGTACACTCCGGCTGCTGACTTTGGTCATAGGTTTGTGTCAGAGACTAGGGTTTAGCTGACTGGTGTTTTTCGTTCAATCGTGAAATGAGCCAAAATTAAAGTAATGACGCCAAGCATGATCGCAACATCTGCAATGTTGAAAATATTTGTCGAAAACCAACTGCCTGGTATGCCGACCCATAGGAAATCGACAACGTAGCCGTGAGTTGCTCGATCAATCAGATTTCCAACTCCGCCCGCAATGACCATGCTATAGCAGGCTACCATGTAGTTTTTGAGTTCCTTGGAGGTTACGGTGTACCATGCAAGGCCCCCAAGAAAGACGAATGGAAGTACGGTTAGAAGCCAAAAACGCCAGGTGTCACTCAGCGTGGATCCCATGCTTCCCCAGGCTCCGGTGTTTTCCGCGTAAATCAACAGCGCGTAGCCTCCAAAATAGGAGCTTGAGGGCAAGTCTTTGAGTGCTGAAATGGCCCAGGACTTTGTCCATTGGTCGATGCTGATAATGAGGATGCATAGAACTGTAAGGAGGAGGAATCGGCGATAGGTCATGTCAGAATCAGGCCTCACGGTAACACAAACAGATTAAGTGACAATTCTTGGAATTTTATCAGTTGGTTAAGGAATTTGGTATCTTAAACATCCCAGAATAGTTGAAAAAACGATAAAAAACAGGGGCATGAGCCATGTGTTCAGGGGGTTGCTAAAGTTTTTGGCGAGACTCCCGATAGATCTTATAAGGAAGGGGTTAGGCCCCGGAAACCATATAGGAGGAGGGATTTATCATGGGTGACCGCAGTCCAAAGGACAAAATGAAGAAACAAAAGCAGCATGATAAGGATGTCGTCAAACAGCAGCAGCACAAGCAGGAAAACATGATCAAGAATCGTCGTGATCAGGGTAAGCCTGAAGACCAGCAGGGTGGAGATCAGTATAAAAAAGCTGGTTGATCAGATCCGGTTATTTGTTTCAGCGAATACGGGCGGCAGCGATGCCGCCCGTTAGTATTTTTAGCCAGGTCAAGTCGCGGAAGATGCGGCTTTTATTCTTGGTTCGAGTGGTCGTTCATGGTAGGACTTCGAGTTCGAATGAAGCTGTTGTGATTAATAAACAGGCAGACCCTGTGATAGACCTGAGACGTTGAATGACCAAAGACGCCGAAGTCAAGCATACAAAAAACCGCGCCCCCTCCAAGTCTGGAGAGCGCGATAACAAGCGACCTCCGTCTAAGCGCCCCGTTAAGCCCCGCAAAAGTGCTCGACCACTGCCGCCAGGTGGCGTTGGTGGTGGTCTTGATCCTAAGTTAAAAAAGATCGTGCACGAAACACTCGAGCGCTCAACGTTCATTGTTTTCGATATTGAGACCACCGGCGGAAATCCAGAACGTAACGGGATCACTGAAATTTGCGCATTAAAAATTAAGGACGGTCAGATCGTTGACCGTTTCTACAGTCTGGTCAACCCCATGATCAGCATACCTCCGATCGTGCGTCGCATGACCGGAATCACCAATCAGATGGTCGCTGATGCGCCCGTGATTCATGAAATATTCCCGGATTTCATTGATTTTATTGCTGATCACATCCTCGTAAGTCACAACACAATCGGGGATCTGATATTCCTTCGCTACTTTGCCAAAGAGACCGTTAAGCAGGATCTCAACAACTTTTTCCTATGCACACACCTTCTCGTGGAAAAACTTTGTCCAGAGGCCCCGGATAAGTCACTTAAGGGTCTAAGCCGCCATTTTAATTTGTCAGGCGATAGCTTTCATCGCGCTGAGGCAGACGCCGTTCAGACATGGGAGTTGTTCAAAGTTCTTGAGCGAAAACTGCGTGACCGCGGCATCTCTAAGGTCGAACAGGCGATCAGGCTGCAGGGGGACTTGGATTCATCTCTGAGGCTCGGTTGGGCGATCGGGTCTGATAAACTACGCGGGCTTCCTCAAGGGGCTGGAGTTTTTTACCTCTATGATCACGAGCGCCGTTTACTTCTCGTAAGTGGAGCCGTGTCTGTTCAGCGGGATGTGGAAAAGTTACAGCATTACGATTTGATTCCGCGCCAGATTTTGAAGCTCGTTTTGCGCAGTTATGATCTTCAGGCGTCCCGCACTCCCAGTATCTTTGCAGCATTGATGGCAGAGTGTGACGGACTGGATAAACACAAGTTATCTGTGGATCCGAGTATTCTTCATCAGCGTCTTGTTAATGTAATAGGCATCTATGAGGACCGCGGTGGCGGGTTACGTTTGGCCGTCGGTCCTATGGAAGAGGGCATTGTTCAAGTCTTTGGCCCGGTCAAAGACAGGAAACGAGCAACTGAGTTTGTGGATGAGTTGGCTGCGACTCTAGGTGAGAAGAATACTCGGAACGGAATGCTGCTGGCACAGGAGCACAGATCACTTGTGGCCGGTGCTCTTTCGGGCACACTCCCAGAGCTGTTACGCAAAGTGGAAAAGAATCTCTGGTCACTGAGGCTCATGTTCTGGCGCAAGAAGGCCATGGAAAATCAACGCGACCGTTTGGAAAAAATTCAAAATCTTCTTAATATGGATGGTGTTGGCGCCTCACCTTGGCGCAACGTGTTACAGCTGCACGGTCTGATTGTTGTTCCTGATGAGTCAACATCAACCTGGGTGCTTCATCCAATTGTAGGCGGTAAGCCGCAGCCATCACATCAGGTTCGCGGTGACTGGCGACAAAGGCTGACGCAAGGTGGGTTTGGTAAGCGTATCGTGAGTCGCATCTACAAGGAAATGCGGGCACCAAAGGATGCCCCAGCTATGACCAAGATAGAAGTGGCAAGATTGAACGCGGTTCTATGGTGGCTACAGCACGGTAAAGGTCGCGATGGCGGGACTTTTGTCGATATCGAGCAACTGGAAACTATGCTCAAGAGCAAACAAGGGGAGCTCGCCCCGGAAGGAATCGTGGAATGATCGTTTTGA
>JBIIGV010000042.1:0-23206 GCA_044236265.1 Oligoflexales bacterium | reverse complement strand
TGTTGACGGTTCTCCTGCAGCATTACAGTTTTTTGCGGTGTATCGAACTAAAGACGTTGATCTCGGAAATTTTAGAGTCGGACCAACACCCGCAGTTGGGACCGAAGCTTTCGAGTAAATATCCTCCAAGGTGACTGGCACCAGTAGATTTGAGTCAGCGGAGAAAATTGATATTTTCTTTTGGGCTGCAAAAAGTGATGCATCCCACGCTTTTTCACCAAAAGATGAATCAACCGGTCCTTCCATGACCTTCCAATAGCTATTGATTGATTCAGTAGCATTAATGACTGCCTGTGAAGGCACATAAGGGTCCAGGTACAGACGAGGAACAATGTTAGGATTACTCACGATTTCTGAAGTCTTCCACAAAGGAGAGCCATCATCGACGCCGGGGCTAACGAGTTGTTTTGCAATAGCTGCCACGTTAAATGGCGTTTGCCTCGCTTGCTCTTTACGCTGCTCGAGCTTCACATTTTTGTTTGACTCAACAGCCTGATTTATTAGGTGACTCACTCCCAAAAAAGACGCGGCACTTAGAAATATCGTAAACACAATCGCAGACGATCCACTTTGGTCCGTGCTTCCCATCGCGTGCGTAACACGTTTGATAAACGACTTGATTGAGATGACTTTTTTCATTTAATCACCTTGATCTTACTTCCCAGTTGCTCCATCGGACCTAAAAGCAAAGTTTCTCTAACTGACCGAAATTTTGACGTCAAATCACTGGTAGCGTCGGATGCTTTTGGAGACCCTGAAAAATAAATTGGTACGAGTGATACAACCCACTGATCAAAGACGTCACCACCTGCCGTGGCTCTCGCGGGCACGGAAAAACAAAGACTCATTCCTACCAGACCATCGACTTTGCCTGCGGTGACGGAAGACTTTGGAAATTTAAGCCGACCACTTTCCACACCTGATCGGTAAAAAACAACATCCAACTTTGGCCGCTCACCAACACCGCAGATTGCACAATTATCTTCAGCCTTGAGTGTTGATAGATTCTCAAATGAAAGTTTTTTCAAAATGCTGTGTTGCTGGGTCGACTCACAAGACGTTACTAATTCAATTCCATCCTGCCGATTATCGCTACGGAGACTGCAGGCTCCGCCAACACACTGCCAGATATTAGAATCCATCACAGGATTTGTTGTGCTATTTAAAACAATGGATCCAGGAAAATATTTATTAATAGCAGCGGTCGCTACACCGACTTCATTCTTCACTTGCATCTGGTTTCTTGCGGCCCATTGATGCTCTGTAAAATCAGTGTAGAGCTTAAAGCTAGCCGTAGCAAAGATGCCAAAAATTCCAAGTCCAATCACAATCTCGATGATGGACATGCCGGCCTCTGCTTTATTCGCGCGTAACATAAAAAACTCCATCGGCACGATTAGCCCCGTCACCAGATCCTTGGTTGGCTGCGTAGTAGACTGTATAAAGAATTTTTAGACCCGCACCAGGAGAGTCGGCCGTCGAGCAGGTTAGCGGTTCATCAAGCCGCAGATCTACCGGCAGCACTAAAACCTCTAAAAATGTGTTGTTCAACGACCAAAATGACTGGCTTGAAGTTAAAAGCTTTTCTTTGAATGTGGTTGAAGCACTCAGCGAAAGACATGTGTACGCAAGTGATCCTGCACCAGTTCCATAGTAACTATAGTTTCTTATTCGCTGCCCAGCGCATCGAGTCGAAGCATCGGAAAATCGACTGTGTGGTGGTGTAACAGACGTCACCGCGGTCATCTTAGCTCTTCCACTCCCGTTCACGGATAGAATCGGCACATCTTTAAAGCTTTGGTCAATTCGCTCTGAAAAACTTTTTGTATTATCTCCACATTTTTTTTCAAAGACAAAGTCTCGGGCGGCCCGCGCAAGGGCAGTTCTGATTGCTGGCTGAACGACTTGAAAGGATGCTTTTACCGCCGAGTTGCCTTGGGTTTTGCGCAGCGCCGCAAAGCTAGACGTGACGCCATAAACCGCAACCCCCGCCAAGCCGATGGAAACGATCACGCTAATGATCGAAAACCCTGCGGCACTCGACTCTTTAAATTTTGATTGCTCTTCAGATAGCCTCAAATTCTCCCCCTTTAAAGACGCCGTCGGACAAAGTCGCTAAGGCCATAAGGTCTCGATTTTAAATTTAATTATTTCAGGTAGTTATATCGTGCATTGGGAGACTTTATTGTGCGGGTTTGAGGAGGTAGGCGTCAGACTTGATGCTGACTCAAAACCCCTTAAATTCAGAAATCTTACAGAGCTCCCTCAGGAAATAAGATAGTTCGGCCGAAGAGCCTCATAAGGGAGGGCCAGAAACTTATGTCGATGCTAACCAGATACTTACTCATCGCTGGCTCTATCACGGCTGCATTTGCAAACTTCATTGCATGTGGTGCGCAGTTTTATAAGGTGAGTCTTAAAGAGGATCATGAACAGAAACAAGGCACACAGCTTGCTAATTCTTTTGATCCCGATTCTCCAGAATTTGGACTACATGCGCCGAAAGGCTGGCGTAACCTCCCGATTCGTTACAAGACTGATACCAATATGCCAGCTCTTCAATTTTCGGCATTGAAATCGGCCATTCAAACCTGGGAGTTGGCTGTAGGCAGAACGCTCTTTTCATTTGATGGAAAGCACACAGGAAAGACTGGTGACAGTTTTCCGGATCTATATTCATCGTTACGAGATGGTTTAAACGGGCAATACAATGATGGCATTTGGTCAAAAACAGGAAAAAGCAGGATGGTATTGGCAACCACCATTTGGAATAATCCAGGTAATGCCTACGAGACTATCGACGCGGCAGACATCCGCTATAATTCGGAAGTCTACTTTATCAGCGATGCTTTGACAGAAAAACCTATGGATGACCGGGAGCTAGTGGACATGCAAAGCTTGGCCACCCATGAGCTTGGTCATCTTCTGGGTCTAGCCCATGTGGATGAAAAGTATGATTCTAGCTCAATCATGAACCCAAGTATCTTTATCGGTGAGGGTATGGCCATGCGCTCCCTGTCGGTTGGTGATATTCAGCGAATTCAAAAAATTTATGGCTGCCAAGGATCCTCCTGCAATGCCGAGGCAACAGCCCGGTCCATCATGCAGTCCAGGTCCAGCTATGGCCTTTCGGGCGCCACGCCTGAAAAAAATGAGGAAGAGTCTTCCGAAGCAGGTCACTGACCGGTTTTCAAGTCCCCTAGTCCTATGATAAAACTCCGTTTCAACCGTGTTGAAATGGGGTGCATTCATGTCTGAAATGGAAACCACGTACGATCCAAAGTCCTTTGAAAAAAAATGGTACGACTATTGGATGAAAGGTGGCTTTTTTAAAGCTCCCACCGGTAGCCCAAAAAAACCGTACACTATTTTGATGCCCCCGCCCAACGTCACAAGCCAGCTTCACATGGGTCACGGCACCACCTACACGATTCAAGATATTCTTGTACGCTGGAAAAGAATGAAGGGCTTTAATGCGCTTTGGCTGCCAGGCACCGATCACGCAGGTATTGCTACCCAGATGATGGTGGAAAAAGCTCTCGAAAAAGAAGAAGGAAAAACCCGCCAACAAATAGGCCGTGACGAGATGCTTAAGAAGCTTCACGCCTGGAAAGATAAATACGGTGGAATGATCACCGAGCAGTTTCGCTCCATGGGCTTTTCTTGTGACTGGGACCGCGAAGCCTACACCATGGATCCCCACCTAAGCAAAGCGGTGCGCGCGATCTTTGTTCAGCTATTTAATGAAGGTCTTGTTTACCGCGGACAAAGACTCGTCAATTGGGATCCGGCACTTAAAACTGCCATCAGTGACGATGAAATTGAATCTGTTGAGATGAATGCCACCCTTTGGCATTTCAACTATCCTATTCATGAACTTCCTGGTGAATTTATTCCGATTGCCACAACGCGCCCAGAGACGATGCTCGGTGATACTGCCGTAGCGGTCAATCCAGATGATGAGCGCTATAAGCACCTGGTAGGAAAACACGTCAAACTTCCATTTACTGAAAGACTTATCCCGATCATCGCTGATAGCTACGTCGCCGCTGATTTTGGAACAGGCTGTGTGAAGATCACTCCTGCCCATGACTTTAACGACTTTGAAATGGGAAAACGTCACAATCTTCCGTTCATTAACGTCATGAATGACGACGCCACCATGGCAAGTCACTGTCCTGAAAAGTTTAGGGGCCTTGACCGCTTAGTAGCGCGCAAAGAGCTCGTCAAAGGAATGAAAGACCTTGGTCTTTTCATTAAAGACGAGACTCACCGTAATGCCGTGCCGCACTCTGACCGATCGAAGGCTATCATTGAGCCAAGACTTTCTATGCAGTGGTTTGTGCGCATGAAAGAACTGGCAGGCCCGGCTATTGAAGTCGCAAAAAATGGAGAGCTTAACTTTCATCCTGATCTTTGGAAAAAGACTTATTTGCATTGGCTTGAAAACATTCAAGACTGGTGTATTAGCCGCCAAATTTGGTGGGGCCACCGGATTCCTATTTGGTACTGTAAAAAATGTGACGGCGTCACCACGGGGATGGAAGATCCCACTAAGTGCTCCAAGTGTGGCTCGTCCGAGATTCATCAAGATGAAGACGTGCTAGATACATGGTTTAGTAGCTGGCTATGGCCAATCTCTCCTTTCGGCTGGCCTGAAAAATCAAAAGACCTTAGCTACTTCTATCCAACCGACACGCTTGTGACAGCTAACGAGATTTTATTTCTATGGGTTGCCCGCATGGTGATGGTAGGGCTAAAGACTCAAGGTAAAGTTCCCTTTAAAGATGTCTATATGGCGGCCACCATTTGCGACAAGCAAGGTCGCAAATTCTCAAAAACACTTGGTAACGGGATTGATCCCCTCGACGTTATCGCCAAACACGGAACGGACGCCCTTCGCTTCACAGGCGTAGCACTTTCGCCTCTTGGCGGACGCGTGCGCATGGAAATCGGTGACTTTGAGCACGGCGCCAGGTTTGTCAATAAACTTTGGAACTCGGCTAGGTTTCTGATGCGTTACACGTCTAAAGACGCCAAGATTGAAGCCCTTGATCCAAGCCGCATGGACCTAGCAAGTAAATGGCTTTGCGAAGAATTTGCGCGCACAGCAGACGACGTAGAAAAACTTCTCGCTCAATTTAGAGTTAATGAAGCCATTAACCGCATGTATCACTTCACCTGGGGAAGTTACTGTGACTGGGGACTAGAGTGCGCAAAAGAAGCCCTGACAGGAACCGACGAAAAAGCGAAAGCACAGGCCGTGAGCGCATTGGTATACGTGTTTGAAGGAATCCTAAGATTCTTCTCACCAGTCATGCCATTTATCACCGAAGAGCTTTGGCACAAGATCCCGGCTCATCCATCCTGGCAAAGACCGGAAAGCCTCGTGGTTTCAGACTATCCAGATGGCTCAAAACTGATCCGCTTCAAGGAAGCCGGTGACTCGTGGTCATTAGTGCAAGACTTGATCACGGGTATTCGCTCAACAAGGGCCTTGGCTCAGATCAATCCCAAAGACACCGTCGATATCCATATGCGAGCAGATGCTTCACTTAGCCAAATCGTGATGGACGTAGCACCATTGGTAAAACGCCTAGCCACGGTGGGAGAACTAAAGGCTGCGCCAACTGTAGCACGGCCAGGCCAGTCTCTAGTTACGATCGGCAAAGGATTTGAGGCTTATATTCCCGCCTCTGGAGTGATTGATATTGCTGCTGAGAAAAAAAGACTCTCCGGCGAAAGAGACCGAGTCACGAAAGTGCTCGCAGGACTCAAAGCAAAACTTGATAATCCAAGTTTTGCTGATCGTGCCCCAGAAGATGTTGTGCAGCAGACAAAAGATCAATTTGCCAATATGACCAGTCAGCTAAAAAGTTTGGAGCAAAACTTAGAGGCTCTTGCCTAAAGCGCCGACAGGCCTTCAATTTGGGGACACACGACCAAACCCGAATTGTAGCTTTGCAAAAACCATCGTATCCCGGTAAACGCCATTTTCAATGGCGTTTTGTTTTAGAACCCCTTCCAGTTGAAACGAACGCCTGATTGGAACCTTGGCTGAACGCTTATTCTTGACATTACACTGAATGACCAGCCGGTGAAAACCAATGCCAAACAAAGCGCCCTCTAATGCTTTGACGGCCTCTGTCATAAATCCCTGGCCTTCAAATTTTTTTGCTAGCCAATAACCGATTTCAGCTTTGTGGTTATTCCAATCGAGTGCATGAGCATCGACATTGCCTAGATAGGTTTCATCGTCAGCGCGAAATATCGCATAGACAAATTGGCCTTTTTCCCGCCATTTTTGCCTTTGATGCTCAATCCATTTTGACTCATCTTCAACATTTTTCATAAATTGAACCCAGGGAAGAAATCGTCCCAGGTGCTTGCGATTTAAGTCAACCGCATTAAAAATGGCTTTGGCCATTTTAAGATCTAACTTTTTAAGGATCAGTCGCTCTGTTTTGATTTTTGCTGGTGGCGTCTTCTTGGAGAGTGGCTTTAATGATTTTTGTTTCTTCATCGTTTCGCTGCCGTGTTTTTGATTTTTTGGCCGTAATAGCGAGCCTACTCATCGACTCTTTAGCGTCACAAAACTTTAGCTAAAACTTCAATTGCAGACTTCATAAGATATTCTGGAATGTTCAGTGCAGGCGTAATGGAAAGCGTTGCGCCTGTGCTTCCTGACGGTAAGGCGATGACTCCTTTTTCACGAAGATCATCCATGAGTTTTGCGGCAAGCCCTGGCGTTGAAAACTCAACTCCAATCATGAGGCCTTGGCCTCTGATGTCTTTCACCAATGGATGATGTCCGATGGCAGCACAAAGCCATCCTTTCGCCTTTTCACCGAGATCTAAAGATCTCGCCATTAGATTTTGATTTTTAATTTGAATTAACGTTCTTCGGCCGACGGCTGCAGAAAATGGATGACCAAAAAAAGTTCCTGTGTGAATCGCTTCACCGGAGCTCTCGGGCCAAGCTGCCATGATATTCTTTTTGGCAAAGCAGGCTGACATGGGAAAACCACCGCCGATGGCTTTTCCGAACGCTGAAATATCTGCATCCACATCTTCGGCTGTTGATATTTTGCCGAGGCGGCCAAACCCAGTAAATACTTCATCTAAAATTAAAAGGCCGCCAACACCGTGAGCAACATCTGCCAGCATGGAAAGCCAACCCTTTGGCGGCGGCCTTACGCCAGCCCTACCTTGGATGGGTTCTGCGACGATGGCCGCAAGACCACAGTGGCTTAGTTTTTTTATGGCAGAAAGAACCTGGTCTTTCTCCGCGCCGTAAGGAAGTCTTTCAACGTGTCCGTCGATAAGCCAATTTTTAAAGGGCCCGCTAAAGTCTTCTCTTGCTGTTAATGGTAAAACGCCGAGATCAAGGCCATGGTAAGCGTCATCGAAAACGATGAATCCAGATTTTTTTGTGTAAAGCATGGCCGTCTTGAGCGCGATTTCCACAGCTTGTCCACCGCCAAGAGCTAACGCACCGATTTCATATTTAGAAGGAAGAAGGGACTTCAAGGTTTCTAGGAAAAGAATTTTTTCTTCGGATGGATAGACATCTCCCATGGCATGCTCCACCATCGGACGGTCTGCTGAAAACCCTTTAGTCACCTCAAGCAGTGCTTCACTTGCATGCCCCAAAGCAAGGGCTCCAAATCCTGCACAGAGATCGATGTACTCCTTGCCGTCGACATCCCAGATAAGAGAGCCTTTAGCTTTTGAAAAAACAAGCGGGCTTTTTTCTGGGCGGTAAGTGCTATCGTGGCACTCCACGATTTTAAGTCTTTCTAAAAAATCTTGGTTCAGTGTCATCACACACCCTTGGCCCTTGGGTGCCAGATGTACTTATGCTGCTGCAGATTAAGTCTCACGTCTAATTTTTCCGCCACAATCCATTCCGCCAGATCCTTCGGCTTCAGAAGTCCAAAGGCAGGGCTTAAAAGAACCTTAAAGCGTTCAGTCAGACGATGCTCTTTTATTTTTATCATGGCCCACTCAAAATCAGCGCGATCAGCCAGGACCATTTTAATTTCATCAGTGGGCTTCAGGTGATTTAAGTTTTCCCAGCGATTTTTCTCGTGCATCTGGCTTCCGGGACACTTGATATCCATGATGATGTGAACGTTTGGATCAAGGGAGCTCACGTCCTCAGATCCACCAGTCTCAATTAAGACCTTATGGCCTTGGTCAATGAGCGCTTTAGCCAAGGTTGGGCAATTTTTTTGGGCAAGAGGCTCACCACCAGTTAGCTCCACAAGTGAGACACCAAGTTTTTTTACAGAGGATAAAATGTCGGAAAGGGACGTCTCAGTGCCCCCATAAAATCCATAGGTTGTGTCGCACCAACGGCATCTTAATGGACAACCCGTCAGGCGCACAAAGGTGCAAGGAAGACCAGCATAGCTAGACTCACCTTGAATAGAGGCGTATATCTCTGTAATGATTAACGTGTCGCTCATAATCCCTCGTAACACCCGCCTTATAGATGAGGAGCATTCTTTTGTCCACCAAGCTTCAAAGAGTCCAGCTTTCAGATATTTTGAGCTACGGTAAGGAAGCACTCGCAAATAGACGTAAAGATCTGTTTTTAATAGCCCTATTTTTCGTCTTTTTGCCCGACATCCTTGATCTTGTGGCATGGCAAGTGACCGCCTCAACTGCGGTCTCTGCCCTTGCAGAGACGCCTGGAAAAACACCGCTAGAGCTACTTGAGCACCTCGTTTCACGAGGTCTCTCCACTCTAGCTTTGCCCAACGTAATCCTTGGCGTCATTAAAGCTTGGGGCATACTTATGCTGGCTCGAACCTCTGTGGATTATTTTGAAAGTAGACCTGAGCCACTTTCCTCCGTAGCTCTTAGGTCTCTCATCGTGCTTTTCCGTAAAGGCCTTGGTGCGTTATTGGTTCTTTCACTTGTAATACCTGTCACGTCAATTATTCCATTTGTAGCCGTCATCACTCTTTCGATGCTTGTGATGCTTCCAGTAACACTAGTCACTGGCACAAAAGGCGGCATTCGCACCACTATTGATACGATCTTTCTGAACTATACGACGCCTGCACGGGTAGGAGGAAAAGTTCCAGCGTTCATGAACATTCTCACCGTCGCAGGTTTTTTTCTAACTATCTTACTTGGCATTGGGTTTTTAATTGATCAGCTGCCTCAGATAGATCTTCTCATGCAAATACCAGCCGGATTTTTTGCAAAGGACATCGAGATATTTGGGCAAACGATTAATGCTAGCCACCTACTCTCCAATTTTTTGAATGTCACCTGGCAAACATTAGGCCTGATTGTAATGCTACCGTTCACAGCTGCGATGTATCACTTGCAGACTGTTCCAGAAGGTCACAAGGACTTTGAAACTGTTGTTTGAGACTCCTCTTCAGCGCGGGCAAGTCTAGCCTGAAGAGCTGGCATCTGGCTCATAACGGGATCAATCAGTTGATCTGCCAGATGCTTTAACAAATTTTCTTCAAGATGATTTTCCAGCGCATCTTTAACCAGCGCAGCTGATTTGATCGCTTGCTCGATTTCCATTAGTGACGTCAGAAAATCAGCGTGAGATCGACCCTTACGGTAATCTGGTTCTTTAGTAGGATGTCGCAAAACTGAGTTAACCAAGGCTCTGTCTAGACCAACTAAAATGCTTGCCTGATAGAGAAGATAGTTGCGACTTCGAAACATCGAGGTTCCAGCGACCTTTTTTTCACCCATCACAATGTCTGAAATCCCTGCTTGAGAAAGCCCAGACATTGATGTCCACTTTGCAGCAAGCGCGTCTTTTACTGCATCGTTTAATAGCTTAAAGTAAAAATTATTTTTAAATGGGTCTTTGACCCAACAGCCCGCACTCACCACAACACAGCCGGGGTAAAGCACAACAGTACCACCACCACCATACCGACGTAGCACCTGGATATTGCGTTCTGAACATGCCTCTAAATTAACTTCCGTCTGAGGTTCATTGCCACTACCTAAAACAACCATTGTTTCCTCGGGAATAAAAATCTCCGAATGAATTCTATTCTCGTGCCGCCGAAGAATTTGATCATCAATCCACATGGCTATTTTCCGCTTGGAACATCAAGACCGATTAAGGGAGCTACATAGTGCATGACCCAAATGGCTGTACTAAAGTAAATGGCAATCCCCGCGACGTCCACAACTGAGGCGATGAATGGTGAAGAGCTCACAGCAGGATCCATCTTCATACGTTTGATAGCAAATGGCATCAGAGCTCCAACGACTGATCCAAACAAAACTACGCCCACAAGAGCCAGACCAACAATAATAGCCACCGTCAGGTCCCTATCCCAGATAATGGCTCGCGCAAAGCCAATTGAACCAAGAATTAAACCTAAGACTAATCCCATCACAATTTCCCGGCCAAAAACGCGCCACCAGTCTTTCAGCTCCATTTCCCGCAAGGCAAGGCCGCGAATGACGAGCGACTAGGTTTGACTTCCAGAGTTACCACCAGAACTAACAACTAATGGAACAAAATAGATCAGAAACCGTAATTCTTGGATCGCCTGGTCATAATACTTCATTGCAGTTTGCGTAAAGAAAGCGCTAACAAAAAGGACACAGAGCCAACCAGCCCTTTTGCGCAGCAGGACATGCATTGGAGTCTCAAAATAGCTGTCCTCAAGTATCGCTGTACCACCGAACTGCTGGATGTCTTCTGTCGCCTCGTCTTCAGCGATGTCAAATACGTCATCAGCTGTCAAAACACCCACTAGCACACCGTCAGCATCCACTACCGGGCTAAATGCTTTGTCGTATTTTCTGAAAAAATCTACGGCTGCACCCTTGTCATCTGTAACTGACAAGGCCACCGTCGCTGTATCCATAATCTGTTCAAGAGTCAAAGTAGGAGGATCTGCAAGAATAAGACTCGCCAGACTCACCTCGCCCTTGTATTTGCCATCTGGGTCAATGACGAAAAGAAAACTGTGCAACTCCTCAGAATCACGAACAGTCCAGCGAATAAATTCTAGCGCCTCAGAGACCTTTAACTCGCCACGAACAGCAATAAACTCCGGGTTCATCAAACGACCAACGGAGTCTTCTGCGTAGCTTAAGAGCTGCCAAGCCATGCTCCGTTCTTCGGGAGAAAGCTTTAAAAGAATTTGTGAGCGAATTTCAAAAGGCAAATCTTCGAGAAGCCGCGTACGATCGTCAGGCTCCATGTCGTTAAGTAGAGTCGAAACAACCGCTTCGGGTAAAGCTTCAAGCAATTCTTCCTGACGCTCAAACGGCACATATGCGAAAACCTGTGCACGCCGCACTCTCGGTATCAAGCGAAAAATAACGACCAGTTCCGCAATAGGAAGTTCTGCGAGACGCTCGCCGATGTCGGCAGGCTCAGCAGATTTTAAAACAGGGCGCATGGCTTTGTAGTTCTTTGACGAAAGCCAAAGCTCAAACTCTTGCGGCAGAGATGATTGTTTTCCTTCAGTCATTGGCTATTATGCACCCTGCTTGCGCTGCTCGCACAACGCGTCTAAAGCCCTAAATCCATTATCAGTTTTGTCGGCAGTTACCTGAAGCTCCTTTAGGAATCCGCCAATATTTGCTTGCTCGATTCTGGACAAGTAGCATTGCCAGGCCGTGCGAAATTTTGCGGTATCCGGCGCATACAGACCAGCTGCCAAAATCCTTGCATTATTCCAGGGCGCAGATCCCACGAAATCGACTCGCTTAAAGGGAGGTTTTTGAGATACGGCCAAAGCTATAACTTTCGTCTTACGCGCGATTCTATCTGCTTCGGGTGCCTTCGTACTGGCGTCCAAATACTTTTGCAATTCTGCCCTTAAGGTTTGAAGCCACTGACGAAAAAGGAGGTAGTCATCATTAGCCTGATCAAATACTACCAACTCAGGTTCACGGGATTTCGATTTAAAAAATTTTGTCGTCAATACATCTGCGACGAACTCGGCTAGATTTTCGTTGAATTCCACGCCACCATTAATCCAGATTGTACGGTGCGTCAGCTCGTGAAAATAAAGATGGGCCAACTCAACATCTGAACGCCTGAGCATAGAAGAATAAATGGGATCAGAAAACCATCCCAGACTGGAAAATGCCGTGGCAGATCCTTCGTAAACCTCGTACCCCTCTTTTTTGAGTTGCTCAGATTCCTTGGCGCGATCTGACTCATCAAAAAATCCAATATAGGGAACACGTCCTACGAAGGGAAACCACCACTGCTTTAGCTTCATCTCAGTGGGGCGTGCTGCCTGTACCGTATAAGAGACAGCCTTGCCGGGCAGCTTGATGTATGACTCGTAAGCCGAGCCAACTTTCAAACCCTCACTTCTAGCAAACGCGATAACCTCTTTTGAGAAAATAAGTTTACTTTTTTCACCGGAGACCAAGTCTTTCCTATCGAGAACCTCTTCCACAGGCTCTCGGGACATAAATAGCCCTACCTGCTTATAAGTCTGCTTGGTGACGTAGCAGGATGGTAGCAAACCAAGAACAAACACCATCCAAAAAATCTTCTGCATCAGGCCTTGACCAAACCGATGGCAATCGTAGCGCCGTCAATATCAGAGTCGACTTTATGGGACACCGTCACACTTTGAACAAACTCCTGTGTTAAGCCCAAGGTCTCAGCCATAATGTAGTCTTTGTGAATCGAGGCCGCCTTTTTCAGATCTCCTTCACAGGTGATCTTAAGATGGATTCGGTCTGCAACCTGGAGTCCTGCCTCTTTGCGAAGATTTTGAATTCGGCTGACAATCTCTCTTGCATAGCCCTCGAGCAAGAGATCTTCCGTAACCTTGGTATCAAGCAAAACGGTAACGCCAGACTCTGTAGCAATGAGGCGATCGTCTTTTGGTCCACGCTCAATCAGTAAATCTTCGAGAAGAAGCTCGTGACCTGCAATGAGGACTTTCCCTCCGGCTTCCGCCGATGCGAGCATCTGGGAAACTTTAGTGGGATCTTGTGATAATTTTTCAAACTCTGATCTAACCGAGCCCAGAGAGCTGCCGAGTTTCTTTCCAAGCGTCTTCAAATTGGGCTTTACGCCTAAGCGAACAAACTTCGCTTCATCGGCAGAAAATTCGATCTGCTTCACATTAAGTTCGTCTTTGATAATGTGCTGCCCACGATCGATGGCTGCCTTGTCTTTTTCGTTTCTGGTAATCACAAGTAAAGACGTAAGCGGCTGTCTCGTCTTGATCTGATGCTTGGCTCGTAGAGAGCGCCCAAGCTCGGTCGCTCGTCGCACCAAGTCCATATTTTCCTCAAGGCCCCTGTCGATAGCTTTTTGATCGGTCATAGGCATATCTGTCAAATGTACGGACTCAGCGACCCCCGCAACCTGTTCCGTAAGATTGCGGTAAACTCTGTCGGAAACAAATGGAGCAAACGGAGCAAATACTTTTGTAAACTCCAGGAGAACGTAATAAAGGGTCTCATATGCCGACTTCTGATCTGCATCTAATCCCGATGTCGCCTCACTTGATTTCCCCCAAAACCGACGCCGATTGAGCCTGATGTACCAGTTCGTCAGCTCATCGATAAATCCAAGTATGACTGGGACAACGGCGTAGAGGTGATAGCTTTCCATATGACGATGAACGCCCTCAATCATCGTATGCAGACGACTGATGATCCAACGATCCATCTCGATCGTGGTGGTTGGCCTTTTTCCGGAGGCTAAGTCTTTGGAAGGTATCCAGCCATCCGCTTCAGCATAAGTTGTCAGAAAGCTTTGAGCGTTCCACAACGGAAGAATGACGGCGCGTATCGTCTCGATCACGCCTTTATCGGCAAACACAAGGTCCTCTCCGCGCAAAATTGGCGAGTTAACCATGTAAAGTCTGGTGGCGTCGGCACCATATTTTTCAAGCAGCTCACCGGGAGGAGTATAGTTTCTGTGCCGCTTTGACATTTTCTTTCCGGTCTCATCACAGATGATGCCGTTAACTACGACGTTTTTAAATGCTGGTCGGTCAAAAAGAGCCGTGGAAAGAACCGAAAGTGTATAAAACCAGCCCCTTGTTTGGTCCAGGCCTTCAGCGATGAAATCAGCTGGAAATATTTTTTCAAGGCGATCTTTATTTTCAAACGGGTAATGCAGCTGTGCATAAGGCATACTACCAGATTCAAACCAGCAATCGAAAACCTCACTCACCCGCTTCATGGATCCTTCGCAATGAGAGCACTTGAAGGCGATGTCGTCAACAAAGTGCTTGTGAATATCGGCAAGCTGTCGACCGGATTTCTTTTCAAGACTTGCGACGTCGCCAAACACCTCTATGTGGTCTTCATTCTTGTCACAAACCCAGATTGGCAATGGCGTTCCCCAGAACCGGTTACGGCTGATAGCCCAGTCACGCGCATTCTCAAGCCAATTGCCCATGCGTCCGTCTTTTAGATGGCCAGGAACCCAGTTTATTTTTTGGTTATTGGCAACAAGTTTAGGAACGATTTTTTCAACGGCCACATACCAAGCCGGGATGGCTCGATACATCAGCGGGGTATCCGTGCGATCACAAAATGGATAACTATGATCAATCGTCTCTTGACGAATGAGCTTCCCCTCGGTTTTCAGACGCTTCGATATTTCCTTATCGGCATCCTTGAAATTCATACCCGCGTATTCAGAAACGACGGATTTGAAGCGACCCTCGTCATCAATCGGATCCACGAAATCAATGCCAGCCTCACGGCATACTCTAAAGTCATCTTCACCGTAAGCTGGTGCTTGATGAACAATTCCAGTCCCGTCTGTAGTGGTCACATAGTTATCGACCAAAATCTGAAAAGAATTTTTGTGTCCTTCAAAGTATGGGAAGAGTGGCTCGTACACTTTGCCACGCAAAGCTGTACCTTTTACTTTCTCAAGAATAGTTACCGGAGACTCTCCAGACTTTGACTTCTTGAAAACTGCATCCAGGCGGGCTTCTGCTAGCCAATAGGTTGATTGATCTAAATTGTTTTTCACCTTCACGTAGTCGATTTCTGGGCCAACCGCGAGCGCGAGGTTGGATATCAAAGTCCAAGGAGTCGTTGTCCAGGCCAGAAAGTATGCGTCCTCATTTTTTAATTTGAATCGAACATACACTGATGGGTCTTGCGTCATCTTGTAATTTTGATTGGCTTCAAAATTTGAAAGAACTGCTGTCAGCCTTGGCGAGTAGGGAACGACCTTATGACTTCGGTAAACAAGGCCACGCTTATAGAGCTCACCGAAAACCCACCAAACTGACTCCATGAATGATTTGTCCATGGTTCTATATTGATTATTCCAATCAACCCATCGGCCAAGACGCGTGATCGTCTTCTGCCATTCACCAGCATAGTGAAGAACAGATGCACGGCAGCGTTCATTAAACTCCCCAATGCCTAGTTCTTTGATGGCACCTGAGCCCTTCAAGTTATCGCGCTTTTCGATCTCATATTCGACGGGCACGCCATGGCAATCCCATCCGAATTTTCGTTCCACGTTAAATCCGCGCATGATCCAATAGCGGGGCACAATGTCTTTAATCGTATTGGCGAGTAGGTGTCCGTAGTGAGGCAAACCATTTGCAAACGGAGGGCCGTCATAGAAGGCAAACTCCGGAGCCGTTTTTCTTCTAGCATTCTGCTTTCCAAAAATGTCTTGGGACTGCCATGCGGCGAGCACCTCGCGCTCCATGGTTGGCAGATTGACATCAGGACGGACTGACTTCATAAAAAACACCTCTAATTACAGGCTCTTATCGCCTCTACAAGCGGGCATACTAAAAAGCTCTTAACCATAACGGTTTTAGGGGGTTAGAGGCAACACTAGAGTGTCAAAAGATTCGACAACGGGGCAACGGCTATAAATCAAAAAAAATCTCATTATTTTGGGCATTTACGCCCAGCCAACCGTTGGCCCACGCCTTGCAAAAGCTCGCAGCGAGAGTCCATTTGTCTTGAAGGCCAACCGCCTTGGACCAGGGGACAGCTCTAGGAGTCGCAGCGTGAATCGTTTGGTGAAATCTGGTAGGACTTTGAGCGCCATCTTATGGATGGTGTTATCTCAATCTACCTTTGCTGCTGACATGATCACAGTCCGTTATTCCGCGGAGGATTTGGCGAATATGCCGAAGCAATCCGATTTCATTAAAACGAGTGACCTGGCTGACGTTCTCTCGTCAAAGTTTAAAGACATTATCGTAACCATGACGTCTCGGCAGTCGGGATCCAACGTTAAGACAAAGGCTTTTGTCGAGTCCTCACAACAATTGTCCCGTGCGGCAAGAATGAAAAAACTTTCAACTCTGGCAGTTACTCCGGAAAGCTTGCACGTCCATACAGATGAAAAGGCTTTTTTCGGAATTCTCAGTCAGCAATATCGCAAGGCAATCGAAGTCAACACCAGGAAACAGTTTCCTGTGATCGAAAAAATTCGTTCGGGGATGAAGTTTAATCTTGATCTAAAACACCCCGTGAAATCCATTTCGCGTCGTCGAGACATCCCTGAGATCCGTTATGGATTGGTGGAAACTGATATCATTCCATCAAAAGAAGCGCCACCAATTGCAACACTAGGAACCATATCAGATATCCATCATGATTTTGGAGCCAAAGCTCAGGTTATCTACACTATTGATAAGCTCTCCAACAACTCGACGCGTCAAGTGTTTGATGAATTTGAATCTGACCAAGAATATGTGCAACACACGTCCATGTGGCGAAGACTACCTACACCAAAGATCAATATAAAAATTGATGCGGCTGACGCGGATGCCATCATGTCAGACCAGATCAGCACTGGGTCTGTACCGGGAGCTCGATTTACCTTCACCCAAGTTGATGGCTTGATGTCATCGCAGCTTATCGCTGGAGGCAGATCAGACATCGCGAAATCCATGACTCATGAAATCAAAATACCCGTCTACGCAGAGATGTCGATCTGCCGAAAGTTTGATTATAAATTTAAGCCGACTCAAACATCAGCCGTAAACATTTTGGGACATTCACATCTTCCTAGACTCAACATCACCTATGCACACACAGCTAAGCAAGCCAGGGGCGAGTGGGTCATGAGAACCGCTGGTTCTGAGCTGAGCGTCACAGCAGAGCCGAGGCAAGGTTGGACCTTTGGGTCGGACAGTCCAGTCGGACGTGCGGGCGACAAGGTCTCAGTTGCATACAGAAAATCATTCTAATCATTAGCTCAGCTTCAGTTTCGCCAAGATCGGAAAATGATCCGAGTGCTGATATGTGGTATCAACCCGAGCATCCAAGACCTGAATGTCGCGCACATAAATCTGATCAAGTGCCGTTGTCGTTGTACGCGGATCTCCTTCCATTAAGACTCGATTCAGTCCGATGGAGGATAAAACGCGATCTACTTCGTTGATGTACGCTTTTGAGAACGTGTTGAAATCACCAGCAAACAATATCGGCCCGGAATGATCACCGATGTATGACAGGACCTGCTCTAGCTCGCGCACGGCGGTTGCCGGTCTTCTAAGCAGGGTCGCGTGAATATTGACGACACATAGAACTTTTTCTGAGTTTTCAATTCTGTAAGTAGAAACAAGCGACGCCTTGGTCGTATTAAGAAGCGGTTCTGGAGCTAAGCAAAGTATTCTTTGGGGCTGTCCGTCAGCATGAGCTGCAGAAACCGTCATAACACCGTCACGGATGCCGTCTTTTCGGCGGTATGTTGCGCCGTGAAGCGCAAGATAACCAGCTGGCGCAAATTGTGCTAAAGCCTTTAAGGTTAGTAATGCTTCCTGAGCAAGAAGCAAATGACAGTTAGCAAGCATGCGCCGATACTCCGACACAAACGCTTCGCCACCTGACCCCTTCCATATATTCCATATGCCAACATCAATGATCTCCGGAAGTGCTTTGGACTTGGGTTCTCCCCACTGCCATATCGCCTCTTCCTCACTGACATGTGTTATGCGCATGACCTGTCTGACGCTCTGCAAGACCTTACCCATGGGGCGCTTGGGGGCGACTTTTTTAGGTTTTAATGTTTTTCTGTCAGCCATAGATCTTATACGCAAGACGTTGGAAACTGCTGTTCACTTGGCACTTCGCTGCCCAGCCCATAGTTACAAAACATTAAATCGCTGAGGAACTACAAGCTCTGCCGGCATGGATTCTGGCTCTGCCCACATCTCTTTTAAATGAGTTAATGACTTGGACTTGTCACCGAAAGATTTAGCAATTAGATCAGCCACCTCTTTTGAAAGGGCTCTATAGGCTGTGAGCTTTCCGCCATAAATTGTGTAGAGCACATCATGGCCCGCGGCGTGCTGTGTGATGAGGTGCGATCTTGATGTGTCGGAAAGCCCGCTTTTGGGATCACCGGCAAGCCAGCGCATTCCAGAAAACGATTGAATGACATCGTCTTTAGAAAGTTTTGCGGCTAAAAATCTGTTACAGCGTTCAAGCAAGTACTGTACCTGATGATCTTCTGGTCGGCATTTATCAGCGGGTCCATCAAAATTATCCTCAGTGGTGCCAATCAATGTGTACCCCTTCCAAGGTAGAACAAAGAAAATTCGGCTATCTTCCGGTGACTGTAAAAATAATCCGGACTTCAAGCCAAGGTCTCGCACGATAATGTGAGTGCCTTGATTATTAATACCCGCAACTTTCGGTTTTATATTCGCCCTTGCCAGAAACTCATGCGCCCAAGGACCGAGGGCGTTAACCACATATTTAGTAGTAATCGTTGATGTTCGCTCACCTTGTCTGACAGTAATGGTCCAGCCATTATCCCCATGAGTCATAGACAAGGCCTCAGAGTGTTCAGCAATCGTCGCACCAAGTTTCTTGGCAGACTTGGCGACCCGTCTCGTTAACTCCAGATCATCTGTCTGTCCGTCAAAAAAGCGATAAAAACCCTTGAAGACGGCTTTATCCAGGATCGGCGCCTCCTCAAACGCCTGCTCGGGGTTGAGCCAGGCATGACGACCTAATGAACGCCCCATGGATAGGGCATCGTAAAGCCATAGTCCGATCTTAACCATAAAACGCGGCATGCCACCTTTTTTTAATACCGGGAAAATAAACGGGAGTGGTTTAACAATATCAGGAGCAAGCTTAACAAGCAGGGCGCGCTCTTCGAGGCCTTCAGCTACGAGCGGAAAATCTCTCGGATGCTGGAGATATCTAAGGCCACCATGGATTAACTTTGTACTTTTTGCGCTGGTTCCAGATCCGACGATGGATTTTTCAACAATCAGCACATCGCGCCATCCCCTACTTGCCAAATCGTGCGCAATGCCGACACCGTGAATTCCTCCACCGAGGATAACGACGCGGTAACGGGGCTCTAATTTTATGTTAGCTAAAGTATCCATCGATAATCCAATGTTCGTTGTAAAGAATTTGTGAATTACAAAAAGTCGAAATCTCCTTGGTTTCTGAACGGTTGCTACCGCTCAGACTTTCATTATACAATCCTAACACCGAACGATTCAACGGGGCCTGTCATGGCTTCGGCATGAAGGAGTCCATCTTGGCTGAGCAACAAGGCTCCCAACAATCAAACAATCGTCCTGAACGATATATTTCGCATGCACTTGTCGAAGTTAGGCGCTACCGGTGGTGGCCACTTGGAGTTCAAAGCGCTGTTTTATTGGATCTCAGTACGCACGGATTCAAAATAGAGTTTACGGGAAAGTTCCACTGCAAAGCTGATGAGTCCTTTTGGATGACAATCCCGCTGTCGCCTTTTGAGATTTCGGGACCAAGTGACATCTTATTACGCATAACGGTTAAATGGTTTGATGACAGCAAAATGCGCATGGGAGGCGTCTTTGAGTTGGCGGAGCCCCAACAAGTTGCATTTTTAGGTCAGATAATTGAAAAAGTTAAAGCGCAGGTTCTTTAAAGATCTATCGAAGGAGTAACTTATGACATTGGTGAGCAAGTACGCACGCACCAGTAAGCCAGGCAACAAGCGACCAGTTTTTGTAGAAGGTGCGCGAACAGCGTTTGTGAAATCGTTCAGCGCCTTTGAAGAGTGTGACACGCTTGAACTTTACAGCAGAACCGTGACAGGACTCATCCAAAAGTCTGGAATAAATCCCGAAGATTTGGATGAAATCACGTGTGGCGTTGTCGCACCACAAACAAAAAATGGCAATGTGGCGAGAGACGCTATCATCAATCTCGGACTCCCTTCGCACATTCACGGATATAGCCTCAACCGAGCATGTACGAGCTCCATGCAAACGATCGCCGATGCGGCGCGCTCAATTATGGCAGGTCACAGTCAAGCCATCATCGCAGGAGGCGTTGAATGCCTAAGTGACGCTCCCATCGTCTACTCTAAAGAAGCGCGCCGGTTTCTTGTGAAATTAAACAAAGCTAAATCACCGGCTCAAAGGATCGCATTGCTCTCCGAGTTTTCTGCAGGCGCCTGGGTTCCAAAGCCACCCAGTGTGAGCGAGCCATTAACTGGTCTAACCATGGGCGAACACTCAGAGATCATGGCCAAGAAAAATAATATCTCTAGAGAGGAGCAGGACAAGTTTGCAGTCAGGTCTCACCTGCGAGCTGCTGCTGCACAGGAAGCTGGCATATTTGCGGAGGAAATCATCCCCGTCTGGGCGCCGCCAAAATACCAAGCGTGTGTGGATAAAGACAACATTATACGTGGCGACACGACCGTTGATGCTCTCGCCAAAATCCGCCCTGCATTTGACAAGAAGTATGGAACCATCACCGCTGGGAATGCGTCGGCCCTGACAGACGGGAGTGCCGCTTGCCTTATTGCGGATGAAGCCTTTGCGCGGTCAGCAGGACTAAAGACAAAAGCCCTGATCCGAGATGTTGTCTTTGTGGGTGTTGATCCCCATGACCAGCTTCTCATTGGGCCTGCCATAGCCATACCGCATCTTCTTAGACGAAATGGTCTTGAAATTAAAGACATTGATCTTTTTGAAATTCATGAAGCATTCGCAGCTCAGGTTTTGAGCTGCCTTAAATCAATGGACTCTGGTGAGTATTGTCAAAAATATCTTGGGCTAACTAAAGCGTTTGGCGCGATTCCAGAGGACAAGCTAAACGTAAACGGCGGTGCACTTGCAATTGGACACCCCTTTGGAGCAACAGGCGCGCGACTTGCGATGACGCTGGCCAATTCGCTAGTCCGTAAAGACAAAAATCTTGGCGTGATTGCTATCTGTGCTGCAGGCGGGATGGCCGGTGCCATGCTACTCGAACGAATTTGATCTGAGGAATAGACCTAATGACTCAATTTTATAAAGTTACAAAAGAAGACAAAATAGCCATCGTTACATTTGAACGGACAGACAAGGAGGCCAACACGCTTGGCGAAGTCGTACTGCGCGAGTTAAATCATGTCTTAAATCAATTGGCTGAAGATAATGATATTTCAGGCGTTGTATTTATCAGCGGAAAAAAAGACCAGTTCATAGCTGGCGCTGATATCGAAGACATTGCAAAATTTAAGTCTGCAAAGGACGCAGAGCAAGGTTCGTTGGCGATGCAAGAAATCCTGCATCGATTCTCAAAACTAGGCAAACCTTCTGTTGCAGCCATTCATGGCGCCTGCCTTGGCGGAGGTCTTGAACTGGCTTTGGCATGTTCGTGGCGTATTGCGACGTCTGATGAAAAGACAAAATTAGGTCTTCCCGAAATCCAACTTGGCTTTATTCCAGGTGCGGGTGGGACACAAAGACTGCCGCGCCTCATCGGAATCGCAGCTGCACTCGACATGATTCTCACTGGAAAGCGTGTTGACGGAAACAAGGCGGTCAAAATGGGCCTTGTCGATGCCTGTGTTCACCAAAACATTTTACTTAGAGAGGCAAAAAAGCTTGCCGTTCAAAAGCGCCCAGCTGGGCTCGTGCCAAAGAAAGCGTTGGCGCAAATTGCGCTTGAAGGTAACTTGGTCGGCCGTAAAATTATGGCGATCAAGGCCAAAGAAGCCGTCACCGAAAAAACCAAGGGATTTTATCCGGCATCCTACAAGGCGCTTGATGCGGTTTTTTCTGGTTTTGAAATGAGTCTTGAAAAAGGTTTGGCTCTTGAAGCGAAGCATTTTGGAGACCTGACGCAAACGTCGGAATCTAAATCGCTTGTTCACCTTTTCCACGCGTCGAATGCTATTAAGAAGCATCCCTATAAAGATTCTGGGAAAGAGAGATTTCCAAACGGCTTAAAAGTATCCTCCGTAGGCGTTATCGGTGGCGGGTTCATGGGCACAGGCATAACCACTGTGCTTGCTGACCGGGACGTTCGTGTTTCTGTGAGCGATCCTAACAAGGACGCCCTCGGTCGTCTGATGAAAAGTGCCCGGGATTTTATTTATAAGAAGGTCAAAAGAAGGCGTCTTAAATCATTTCAAGCAGACAGCAAATTGGCACAGATTTGCCCCCAACTTGCGCCAACCGGATTTAATCAGCTCGATGTCGTCATCGAATCTGTATTTGAGGAGATCAGTCTAAAACAGAAAATCCTCGCTGGACTTGAAAGCGGCTGTCAAAAAGATTGGATTTTTGCATCAAACACCTCAGCTCTCCCGCTTAAAAGTATCGCTGAAAAGTCTGCGTCCCCAGAGCGGGTCGTAGGAATGCATTTTTTCTCTCCCGTTGAGAAAATGCCACTTCTTGAGGTCGTTGTTGCTGAAAAGACAGCCCCTTGGGCCGTTGCTAGAATTGTAGAGCTCGGAAATCAAATGGGTAAAACGATCATTATCGTCAAAGATAGCCCTGGATTTTATGTAAACCGTGCACTGTCTTTTTACCTTGCCGAAGCCTCCATGATGCTTGGCGAGGGTGTTGCGATTGACTATCTCGATGACACCTTAACAGAGTTTGGGTGGCCGGTTGGACCTATAACGTTGATTGATGAAGTTGGCCTTGACATAGGTATGCATGTTCTCAAAACCATGGAGGCTGCTTGGCCAGACCGATTTAAAACTCCGGATCAGTTTAAGCCTATTGCAGAAAGCGGACGCCTAGGCCGTAAAAACGGCAAAGGATTTTACCGTTATGAGAATGGGAAGCGGGGATCCGTAGACGAGGAAATTTATTCGCTGATCAAGGTCACACCATCAAGAAGCCTCAACAGAGACGAGCTAATTGATCGATGCGTTCTTGGTTATATTAATGAATCGATTCTATGTCTCGAAGATAAGGTCCTCCCATCGCCTTATGAGGGAGATATTGGCAGCGTTTTTGGTGTTGGGTTCCCGCCCTTTCTG
>JBIIGV010000140.1:0-6743 GCA_044236265.1 Oligoflexales bacterium | reverse complement strand
GAAGTCATCTCCGACTGTGACTTCCATCGCAGAGTCAGGTTTAACGCCTTCATTTTCAATGATGGACCCATCAAGTCGATACATAACCGACGCCGTCTGGCTTACTGCCATCTTCATGTGTGGCGAAGGAGCAAAACCGATAACGTTTCCGCCTGCACCCATTGATTGTTTGCCGAGGATCGTTGCCCGCTTGTGATCTTGCATCAAGGTGCTGAAGATGTCACACATACTTGCGCACATCTCGTCCACGATAACGTAAGTCTTTCCTTCCCAGGCGGTTTCCACGCCGGGAGCAGCATTAAGACCCATGATAGAGACTGGACTTGAAAGCTTCTTATTTGCAGCAATATCCGCTTCTAATGTTTTAACAGTCTGCGCATATGCATCGCGGACAGCTACAGGCACATATTCGGAGTTGGCAGCGTATCTCATATCGCCAACCCACTCTTCGTTGAGACGAAGGGAGGCTTTGTTGAGTTCAAACGATGACTTGAAAAACGCGCGCATCAACTCATATCCAGCATCTAGAAAGCCACCACCATTTGAGCGAAGGTCGAGAACAAGAGCCTTCACACCAAGAGCCTTTAGTTTGACAAATGCTTTTGCGTAATCCTCACCAGTCAGAGCCTTACAAGTTGCAACTGAAAAACCTTCGGAAATTTCTACTGGAGTTCCACAAAGAAAACGACTGAAGACGAAATCTTCGACGCGGTAGGACGCCAATAAACCTTTTTCAGAATTAATAAGCTTAAATTTCAAGCCTTCTGCTTCGATGTCGGTGGATGACGCAGGATAATCCTCACCAGGAACCGAGCCAAGAAGCTTACTCATTGCCACTTCATTTTGGTATGCCAGACGCATTTTAAGTGATTTAACGTTATCAGATGCTGGTAGCAAACTGCCGGGCAAGAATGGGCCTGTTTTACGTTCCTGCACAATAAACGTTCCATCTTGTCTAACATCTACAATCTGACGAATAGACTTTGTCTTGTTGTCTGATCCGGATTCTTGATTAACAATGAGATCCGATAAGCTAGCTTTCACCCAATTTAATTTGACATCAAATACCGTATCACCGCGTTTAATCTTTGCCACAACCTCACCAGAGGGGAGCTCTGGATTGAAGATATTCCAGCGGTTAGTCAGACCCATGCCGTAAGACATCGTTAGGTTTGACTCGGACTGACCCAGGTCACGATACTTAATCAAATCTTCTTTTACTACCGCATCAATGTCGCGACCGTTCAGGGAAACTAGAATGTCTCCGGCCTTGACAGGCGCTTCGTCACGGGAAGAAAAGAATTTTTGGTAGACACTGGATACTTTTGCAATGTTTTTTCCATCCTTGATCTCACGAGTTGTGCTGAATCCAAGAGTAGCAATCTTAATTTCCATCCCTTCTGAGAGTGCGTCCCGAAGAAAACTAGCTGAAGTATGTGCGTCCTTAACTTGAGCTACTAACTCTTGCATGATTTTTGCAAACTCTGTCCGGCTTAATCCATCTGCAGAGATCCGCTTTAGGTACTCGGACTTCAAGTTTGTCCAATTAAATCCAAAGCGCTGCTCCTTATATTCCAGCATTGCGTAATACTCGTCAAAAATGCCGGTAATGTAATTAAAATCGTCGAGTCGCTGCTGAAGGCTGAATTCCTGATAATCCTTCAACTCTGACTTCGGCGCGACGGTTCGGCCACAAGAAACCACCGTGATTGTCGCGGCAATAGCGCCACCAACCAATACGGATGACACAAGTGATTTTGCTAATCTCATTATCTACTCCTCATTTCCAAAAAATTACCCTCGGGAGCTGCATCCGTATCAAGCGTCAAATCTGCTAACAAGGTCAATTTGTCGTATTTTGTATTTAGTGTTCGGGCTTGTTCGGCCTTAAAACGGGATAAAGCAGGCTTACAGCCTGAGAGGCAAAGAACCAAGCTAGCGAACGCAGAACACAATCACTCTAGAAGACTTGAGTGTATTGGCTAACTTGCGCCAGGATGAGGATTAAGACTGAAACGTTTTGTTATCGCAACGACGCCATATCAATGACAAATCGATAGCGCACGTCACTGCGCAGGATGCGCTCATAGGCCTCGTTGACTTTATCAATAGAGATAGTCTCGATATCGCTGGTGATATTGTGTTTTCCACAGAAATCAAGCATCTCCTGCGTCTCTTTGATGCCTCCGATTAACGATCCCGCCAAACTGCGGCGTCCCATAATGAGTGGAAATGGATGTATTGGCATCGACTTTTCTGGGACGCCAACCAAGACCATTTGACCGTCAATTTTCAGAAGACTTAGATATGCAGTGAGATCCAGATCTGCTGAGACTGTATTAATAATCAAATCAAATGACTTTTGCAGTTTTTTGAACGTTGTCGCATCACTGGTTGCGTAAAAATGCTTGGCTCCCATCCTAAGTCCATCATCTTTTTTCTTTAGCGTCTGACTTAATACCGTGACTTCTGCCCCCATGGCACTTGCGAGTTTCACGCCCATATGACCCAATCCGCCAAGACCGACGATGGCAACTTTTTTTCCCGGTCCACAATTCCAATGTCTCAGCGGCGAATAAAGTGTAATCCCCGCGCAAAGAAGAGGCGAAGACTTGTCCAAGGGTAAATTTGCTGGAATCTTTAATACGAAGTTTTCGTCGACTACGATGTGATTGGAGTAGCCACCATATGTTGGCGTCTTGCCATCGCGTTCAAGTCCGTTATAAGTCACGGTTGAACCTTGATCGCAGTACTGTTCCAGACCCTCAACACAACAGCTACATGTGCGACAGGAGTCTACCATGCAGCCAACGCCTACTTGGTCACCAACTTTATACTTTTTCACTGCAGAGCCTACAGATTTGACCACGCCCGCAATCTCATGGCCCGGCACCATGGGGAATATGGAGCCACCCCATTCGTCCCGCGCTTGATGAATGTCTGAATGACAAATGCCACAAAACTTAATGTCGATCGCCACATCATGGGGACCCGGCTGGCGTCTGCTGAATGAAAACGGGGCAAGGGGTGATTTTGCTGTTTTGGCGGCGTAGCCTAGTGTGAGACTCATGATGTTCTGACCTCCGATTGTTAACGAGTCAAAAGTGTAAGCAGTTTAGAGTCATCGGTCAAATCGAACTGAGGGTGATTTTATAAACTGTCCATCTGGTTATCTGTTTCCTAATGGGACCCACGAAAAATCTTCCAAAAATTGATTTTGGAGCCTCTCAACCACATTAGTTCAACAGCTTTTTAACATCAAGTCAGAGGACGTTCAAACACCATGATGTAAACATCACAGATTTGACCTTTGTGAGGAACAGACCATGGCTCAAGACGATCTATCCAGCCAAGTCTATTCATCGCATGGACAAACTCTTGAATGTAGGGCCGCCCTGGGTCAGCAATGACACATTTGGTATTCGGTTTTGCAAGTCCTGTCACCATAGTTGCAAATACATCTACAAGAGATTTTTCATAGAGAACATCACTGGCAATAATCCAGTCAAACGTCTCGGAGATCTGATGCACATCATGCGAGGCTACAAAGCGAATATCACAAGGTTCATTTTGTTCGATATTTTTAGTTAGGAAGACGGGAACACTCGGGTGATTATCAATAGCCGTGCACATGCCACCAGACTTAGCGCAGACAATCGATGGGACTGCCAATCCACATCCAAGTTCGATAACGGTTTTTCCCGATAAATTTTTTCTAATCTGCGGCTGTCCAAGGTACCCACAAAGAGCGGTTGCCGATGGCCAAACGACACCAAAGTAGGGCGCCAGCTTTTCAATCTCGCCGGCATCAAGCCCTTTTGACTCTAGCCACTCAAACACCAGATCAATCGATTGCTCCACATTGGCAAGTGTCGTCAGTTTTAACGTGCGATCACCCAGAGGCCAAAGCCCGGTAACCAGCTCATACTGAAGCTCTGTAATTGGATGATCTTCGATCGATTTTGAAAATACAGTCAGCGGCATGTTTTACCAAACGCGCGCCCACACAGCCTTGAGGTAACGACTCTCTGGCACATTGACCAAATGCGGATGGTCGCCAGCAGCACCGCTGATTTTAAATATCTGCACCTGTCTTTGCGCTTGGAAGGCTCCTCGGCGAATAGACTCAAGAAACTCCTCTTCGCTGACAAGTCCCGTACACGAGAACGTGACAAAAAGTCCCCCTGGCTTCACCACTTGGATTGCCTGACGGTTCATATCACAGTATTTCTTGAGTGCTTGATCCACAGACTCTTTACTTCTTGTCTGCTTTGCAGGATCAAGAATTACGGTATCCCAATTTTGCTTTTTGGCGTGCGCCTCACGTAACCACGGAAACAAATCCGCATGCACGAACTTGATGGCAGCGTCGTTCAATTTGCCATTTTTTGCTGCCAGCTCGATCACTTCTTCATCAAGGTCGAGGCCCGTCACTTCACTGCCTCCTCCAAGAGCTTTAGCGTAAACAGCAAAGCCACCGCTGTTACAGCAAATATCTAGCACACGACCGCCGCGCGTCATATCGGCAAGAAATTTGCGGTTATCACGCTGGTCACAGAAAAATCCAGTTTTATGCTTTGATCCTGGAGCGACTTGAAACTTAAGACCGTGCTCATGGATAACAGTTGGCTCGGGGACTTTCGGACTTCTGATATCGATAGATTCTTGCTTTTGAACATGCTCTTCTGCAAAGAAGTAGATCAATGCATTAGGAAAAAACTTTCGGAGCGCAGACTCAATCACTTTATGGAGTCGGTACATGCCGCTCGAAAAATATTCGATCACCAATAGGTCGCCGAAGCGGTCGATGACTAAACCACTTAGGCCGTCAGCTTCCGAGTGTACCAAGCGGTATGCATTGGTAATCTCTTCAAGCTTCAGCACATCACGACGCAGCTGCAACGCGCGGCGAAATCGATCGATAAAAAAATCTTCATTGATATCTTCAAAATCGTTTTCCGTCAGAAGACGAACAGCGATACGCGAGTGACCATTGTAAAGACCGCGTCCGACCCATGATCCATCTGGATTAACTAGGTCGACGACACTGCCGTTTTTGGGGCGACTGTCCCCTTGTCCACGTTCAACCATCTTTTGGAAAACCCAAGGGTGTGAGAACTTTTTCGGGGTTTTCATTTTGACGATGGGAAGAGATACCTCGGCCATGGGGCCCTCCTGGAGACGTTTCCGTTGTGACTGTTAACCGCGACGCCTCCCTATAGCAGCCACCTTTAATGAATTCAATATGGAAACGCGCATTTCTCATTAAAAACCTTAAAAAACATTGAGAATCCCATGCAAAACCTGTATGAAGAGGACCTTCACACACGACGACAAGCCTCGAGGCTAGTTTAAGGACTCCGGTCATGAAACAATTTCCTGCAAAATCAAAGCCTTTTTCAAAAGACCCCAAACCTAGATTTAAGCCTGCAGACCTCGCTACCAAGCCCCAGCGTCCGCCTCAGGCCTCAGGGTCCACAGAGGCTTCACGCGGACGTGGCCAAGACGATGAACTGAAACTATGTGGCTACAACGCCTGCCAGAAAGTTTATCTGACAAGAGCTGAGGATATCGTTCGTGTTTACTTAACGGAGAGTCGGTTAGAGGACTTCTCAGAACTGGTGAAGTCCTGTGTTAGACGCCGAAAGGCCTATCACATCGTCTCACCTGAGGACATGGAGAAGATCTCCGGTAGCTCCCACCACGAAGGCATCTGTATTATCGCCAAGCGCCGTCCACCGCCTAAGTGGGAGCAATTCCTGTCAATCATGGAAGACCAGGCAAGCCAGCCGGAATTCATCGTCATCTTGGAGGACGTCGCTAACCCCCACAATGTAGGCGCAATCCTAAGGAGCGCAGCTAACTTTGGCTGCCGATACGTTCTCCTTCCCGGGGAAAAGAATTTCAAGCCCTCCGCGGCAACCTTACGCACCGCTGAGGGAGGCGGAGAGACCGTAGAATTCATCAGCGCGCCCTCGATCAATGTTTTGGCCACAGAGCTGCGTCAACGCGGTCTGGTCGTCTATGGCACTGCCCTGAAGGGGCGGGTGAAACTTTACGGAGCAGGGGACACGGGCAAACTTCCGGCGCGCTTAGCAGTCATATTTGGAAACGAGGCACGCGGCCTCTCAGAGGATGCAAAAAAAGCAGCCGCAGGATTAATCACAATCCCGGGAACGGGTGCCGTACAAAGCTTAAACGTCAGTGTTGCCGCGGCTTTAGTCGCTGGTGAATATTTCAGACAACACGGTAAAAGCCTTTAGATTCTTGACATAAAAAAGGGGGCAGACTATAACCCTCCCCCTAGCCTTTTGCGGGTATAGCTCAGTTGGTTAGAGCGCCACGTTGACATCGTGGAGGTCCGCTGTTCGAGTCAGCGTACCCGCACCATTTTCCCTTTATCAATGCTAAATCTAGAATCAAGACTAATGCGTTTACACCTAGACCAACTTGAAGGTCATGGTGATCGCGAGCTTTGGGTTCTCCGTGATGACGAGCTCGGAGGATTCTGGGGCACAAAGTTTCGCAAATATGCGTCCATCACTCAGCATTGTCTCCATCATAAGATCTCACACATCGTAGCAACCGGTGGACTCAATAGTAATAACCTGGCCGCAGCTGCCGCTCTCTGTAAAGAGAAAGGACTTCACGTCACAGTCTTTGCGGTTGACGATCATAGTGATGAATCCAGGCAGCCCACTGGCAATCACTTTTTATTGAAACTTTTACTTTCTGCAGACGAT
>JBIIGV010000139.1:0-6798 GCA_044236265.1 Oligoflexales bacterium | reverse complement strand
CTGTGACAATCTGAAACGAGAGCCAATCACCATAGCGATCAACAATTAGCCCAGGCAGTAAATCTGATTCATGCGCAACCAAACGGACCGCGTTTGTTTGTCCAGACTTCACAAGACGCTCTCTTCGACCCACGGCAGCCTTAATGCGGCGCCGGATAAGATCGGCGTCAATCATCTCAAATTCATTTGTGGTCAAAACGCGTACCCTGATTTGAGATGTAGGATTAAAGTATCCTCGAGCAACAAACTGCTTGTTAGCATCCAACACATCCACGGTCATGCCCGCGGAGACCCGGGTCGGCTCCTTTTTGATCGCACCGCTGAAGATCCATGGGTGACCTTGTTTTACCGGTTTATCCTTACCAGGATTTAATATCACCGTGCCGTGTTCCATATCGATCCTCCAGGATGACAGATGCTAAACGTGGGAGCCCCTCAATAGTTCTCGGACAGCTGTTGGTCAAGACTATAATAAGCTCCCAAAATAATTGAATTAAACCCAGAAAATTAATGTCATATTTAAAAATATTGTACAGATGTTTGTATAATTTAAACGATCGTTTGATTTTTGAGTTACGACCTTCTATCATGGAACAGGATGATCACCAGGGACATATCCATGCCGCAATCCCAAGAACGAAGCCAAAAACGCCGCCGCTCGGCAGGTACCAAACAGTCTCCAAGCGCCACTGAGACGCGCGCAGCACTACAGGATTCCGCTTTGAAGCACTTCGGCGCAAGAGGATTCCTTGCGGCAAGCGTCCATGATATTGCGCGTGATGCTGGGGTTAATGTCAGCCTTGTCAGCTATCACTTCGGAGGTAAAGAAGGCCTCTTCAAGGCTTGTCTTGAACGCGCCGGTACGGATCAACTGAGCGTCGCCATGCGTATTCTTTCCAAGGAACCAGAAACCATTGACGAGATCCGGATACGTCTGGAGATGTTTGTCGACGAGATGTTTCTTTACGGCATCTCTAATCCCGACATGTTTGCCATCCTTTATCGCGATCTCAACTCTGAGTTTCATTTGGTTGAGGACATCTTCAAAGAAACATTTTTGAAAATGTTTGAACTACTGAGCAAGTTTTTCGAGACAGCCAGAAAACGAAATTTGATAGCAGACTGGGCACAACCAAATCTTTCGGCAATGCAGTTGATGGGTTCTGTAATTCACACCCTGCGCTCCGACTCAATCCGCGAAAAGATTTTTAATCAGACTATCAGTAATCCAGACGTTCGCAGTCTTTCTCGAAACTATATTGTGAAATCACATCTTCTCGGACTCACGACCCGAAACTGAAATTTTTAAGAAGGAATATGGGTGGGAACATGATTAGACGATTTAACTTTGCAGCAATAACAATTATCCTGGTCGCACTGAGCGAGACAAGTAAGGCGGCTCCCCTGTCGCTCGAAGAGTTTCTGGAACAGGTCAAAAAAAATCATGACGGGTACAAGGCAAGTTCCGCGTCCTCTGAGGCAGCTTCTGGAAAGATCTCCGACGCAGAGATGATTTATGCAACCAATGTGTTTGCAACGATACAATCTGCCGTCGATAAAAAAGAACAAGTTCCCGCCGCCATGCGCGGAGAGCAGACGGATTATTCTTCGTATCAGATGGGCGTAAGTAAATTATCTTCATTTGGTACTGCTGCCAAACTCTACTACTCAACATCCCACACAAAGATCAAGGGTGCAGGCCCCATGTTTGTTCCCGAGCCGGAATGGTATGAGGGAGGACCAACGCTGGAAGTTTCTCATCCACTTTGGCGGAATGCCAATGGACTTGGCGTAGCGAAGGGGATCCAAATCCAGGAGCACCAGGCGAACGTGACACGTCTGACGGAATCGCTGAAGCGAAAATTTACATTAGCGGAATCCGAAGGTGCATATTGGCGATTGGTCCTGGCAAGAGAAAACGTACGTACGTGCCGAGAAAATCTTGACCGAGCAAAAAAAATTATCGATTGGAATCGTCGGCGTGTAAGCAGCGAACTAGCCGACCGTGCAGACCTGATTCAAGCGCAAGCCTTGGGGGAAGTCAGAGAAATCGAATTAACTATGGCCTTGGACGAGGAAAGGTCAGCGTCACACGCATTTAATAATGCCCGTGGGCTGCCATCAGGTTCGGTCAAGGAGGAACTTAGTAAAATTACGCCCGACATTATTGCAAAACTTCCGATACCGCAGCGATCTGGAGAGCGAGAAGACCTTAAAGCTGCGCTCGCTGGTCAGGCTCTTGCAACACTGGCAGCCGACCTGGGCAATGGCAAGCACGACCCCTCGGTTGACGTATTTGCAAGCGGCACAATGAACGGACGGAAAGATAATTACAGCGCAGCCTTTAATGAGGCAAAGAAAGCCAAACGCAATACATACGCCGTCGGTATAAAAATTAATGCGCCTCTTGGAGGATCCACGTCCAGCGAGGTCAAGGCAGGCTATGCCAAGGATATCGAGGCAGCGTCCCTTTCGGCGAATCGAAAGCGTTTTGAAAACGATCGAGAGTGGGAAGATCTCGGCAGCAAACTCAAAGAAAGTAAGGCTAGACTAACACTCAGTCAAAAAATTGAGGATACCCAGAAGCGAAAATTGGAGGCGGAGCGCGATCGTCAGAGCAAAGGACGCTCAACCATGTTTCAGGTCATGCAAGCGGAATCTGATCTGGCAACGTCTCAGCTAAATGTCATCCGAACGAAGGCCGAAATCCTTGGGATTATCGCACGGATGAAAACCTTTGGAGGTGAACAGTGAGTTTAGCCAATATTTCAATCAAACGACCGACTTTTTTGACCTGCGTTATTTTGCTGATGCTGATTGTGGGCTGGCTATCCATGAAAAAGCTTCCCGTGGATCTTTTTCCTGACATTAACTTTCCCATCATGACGGTGACCACTGTCTATCCAGGCGCTGGGCCAAATGAAATCGAAACAAACGTTTCAAAGGTAATCGAGGACGAAGTTTCGGGCATTGCTGGTATCAAAACCATTCGAAGCATAAGCAAGGAAGGTGTTAGCGCAGTCATCGTCGAATTCAACCTGGAAGTTGATCTGAAGTATGCAGAGCAACAGGTTCGAGACCGAGTGTCTGCCGCAAAACGAAAACTACCATCTGATGTCAAGGAACCATCAATTCGGCGCATATCACCATCTGATCAGCCGATTGCAGTCATCACACTGCAAGCCGATCTGCCCATGGCCAAGCTCTATGACCTGGCTGAAGAGGTGATTAGGCCAAAATTAGAACAGGTACCTCAAGTTGGACTTGTCAATGTTACCGGGGGCCGCAAGCGCGAAATTCACGTCAATCTGGATCGAAAAAAACTCAAAGACTACGAACTTACAGCTAGCATGATTAGTCAAAGGATTGAATCAAGCGGCCAGAATATTCCCGTTGGTAAGAAAGAACGCGGAGAAACTGAAGTCTCGTTACGAACGATCGGAGAGTTTAAATCTCTAGATGACCTGAAGAATGTGGTCATCAACTTTATCGGTAACGACGTATCAGTCAGTCTTGCTAAGGTAGCGACCATTGATGATGCCCTGGTCGATGAAACAAATCGAACCTATCTCAACGGTCAATCGACTCTCATGCTTAAGATATTTAAGCAATCAGACTCAAACACAATTGCCGTGACAAAGGGCATTGAAAAGCAGCTCGCAAAGATCCGTGAGATGCTCGCTACTAGCGAGGGAAAACCAGAGCTAAAACTCGTGCGTCAGACTGCTGTCCAAATCAACAACAACGTCATGGATGTCCAAGAATCAATCCTGATTGGTATCGTACTCACAGTTATTGTCGTTTTCTTCTTTCTGGGCAGTGCCCGGTCAACTGTGATTACTGGCCTTGCCCTTCCCAACTCACTTATGGGCGCATTTATTCTCATGGCATGGGCAGGCTTTTCCATAAACGTTATGTCTCTACTCGCATTAAGCCTTGCAGTAGGACTCCTGGTGGACGACGCCATCGTTGTCCGGGAAAACATCTTCCGTCACCGTATGATGGGTAAGTCAGCCGTCAATGCTGCGATAGATGGCACCAAAGAGGTAACGTTGGCCGTGATCGCAACAACGATGACCGTTATTGCGGTTTTCGGGCCAATCGGGTTTCTTCAAGGTCTTGTGGGGCAGTTCTTCAAACAATTCGGGTTGACCATTCGCTTTGCCATGGCAATTTCCCTTTTCGACGCACTGACCATTGCGCCAATGATGTCTGCTTACTTTGGTGGAAGTCACGAACACTCGTCGGGAAATGCATTATACCGGGCAACCCTCGGCAAAATGTTAAACGCATTCGAGCGCTTTCAACAATGGCTCGAACGCTCCTACGAAAAGACATTAAAATTCACTGTACGCGCTCCAATCATGATCCTAGCCGCTGCTTTGGCCCTCTTTGTCGGAAGTCTTATATCGGCGAAATGGATTCCAAAAACATTCCTTCCGCCTCAAGATAACGGCGAATTTGCTGTTGCACTTGATCTACCGCCAGGAACGAGCTTGGCCAAAATGGACGAAGTCGCCCGCAAGGTTGACGATGTGATCAGAAAACATCCAGAAATTGAAATCTCACTGCTCACTGTTGGCAACCTTGAAGGTGAGTCAAACGTCGCTGAATTTTATGTGCACCTTGTGCCATCAAAGCAACGGAAGCTTAACACCTCGGCCGTCAAGGATCTTATCCGTAACGATTTAAAAGAGTTTTCGTTTGCCAATCCAGTAGTGAAAGATATCGATGCTGTTGGAGGCGGATTTCGTCCATTTAACGTAAATATTGTCGGATCTAATCTCGAAGAGGTTGCCGATGTTGCGCAGAAGGCATTTGTAAAACTCAAGGACCATCCAGCTTTAAAGGATGTTGATATCAACTACCGACCCGGGAAACCCGAGGTACAATTTGTTATTGATCGTGCTGCAGCAGAAAAGGTTGGAGTTTCGCCAAACGTTGCAGGATTTGAGTTGAGAACTTTGGTTGAAGGAGCCACTCCTGCTGTATTCCGACAAGACGGTCGCGAATACGATATCCGCGTGCGTTTACAAGATGACCAAAGAGACATAAAGTCTGCCTTTAACGAAACCTATGTCCCTAATATTAACTTTCGGACAGTGAAGCTTTCTAACGTTGCGAATGCTGTAGAGACAACAGGTCCTGCATCGATAAACCGTCAAGATCGCGGTCGCTATATCCAGATCGCTGCTGACGTGGCTCCTGATGGACCGGGACTCAGCAAAGCAATGTCAGACATTAAAACTATGTTTGACACTAATGAGATCAAACTTGGACCTGGGATGCGCTACCAATTTGTTGGTCAAGCAGAAAGCTTTGTGGAACTGATCCAAAACATGACCATTGCAGTCATCTTATCCGTAATCTTCATTTATTTTGTACTGGCTTCACTCTACGAATCATTTGTGACGCCGTTCACTATTATGCTCGTGCTACCACTTGCGATCAGTGGCGCGCTATTCGCTCTTTTAATTATGGGATCATCGCTTGATCTTAACGCAATGATTGGCTGCATCCTCCTGCTTGGAATTGCCACCAAGAACTCAATTCTGCTGGTTGATTATGCGATGCAAAAAGTACAGGAAGGCATGGATCGTAATCAGGCGATGATTGAGGCCGGAAAAACAAGGCTTCGCCCCATTCTGATGACATCCGTTGCATTGATTGCAGGGATGCTGCCCGTTGCATACGGACTCAACGAGGCGTCCAAACAGCGCACGACAATGGGTATTGCGGTGATCGGTGGGGTCATATCGTCCACATTACTCAGTCTTGTCGTTGTGCCTGCAGCCTTTTCCTATATTGATAGATTCAGGGTGTGGGCCAAGACAAAACTTGGACGCCAATTCCTATCTGACGACTAAGCAGGCCACGAATTATCAAAACTGAAAAGGGCCATCCGTTACCGGATGACCCTTTTTTGCTTTTCAGCAGTCTACTCGCTTCTTTACGAAGCGGTAAATTACTTAGCTGGAGCAGCTTCAGCTGGAGCAGCTTCAGCAGGAGCAGCAGCAGGAGCAGCAGCATCAGCAGCAGGAGCAGCAGCTTCTAGCCATGTGCCTTTTTTCTTCTTGCAAGCAGCTTCGTTCTTAACGTGTGTCTTTTTGCCCTTAACTTCGCAGTTAGGAGTTGTGCCATGTCCTTCTTTTTTCTCGCTAGCGAAAGCAGCGGAAGCAGCAAGAGCAGAAACAGCAACGATTGCGCGAACTAATTTCATAAAAAACTCCAATTTAAAACGGTTAACCGCACATCCTATATGTGCAACAACATGCATGCATAATTTAGACCAGGCTTTCTAGCAGAGCACACTAAGGCAACTAACCAATATCACAAACTTTGATTAAATTTTATGCAGGATATTTTCTAACTTTTGGGAATCCGTTGCCTCAAAATTCCCGATATTGAGAAAATCTTGGATTTTAGTGGCCGGGTAGCGTCATGACAAATTTAGCACCCAAACCAGGGGCGAGAGCTGCTCCGGACTTGGCATCACTAAAGACATCAATTCGTCCGCCATGACTAGCAATGATTTTATGAACAGCTGATAATCCAAGTCCTGTCCCATTTTCTTTTGTCGTGAAAAAAGGAGTGAAAAGCTTTTTTTGAATTTCGGGGGGAATACCAAGACCGGTATCAGAAACTTCGATGACAACGTCATCGCCATCTTTTCGGCAAACGAGATCTATCGTACCTCCGCCATCGGTGGCATCGAGTGAGTTCGTTACCAGATTAACGATACATTGTTTGATCCTATCCGGATCCACGTTAGCCTGCAAAGATGCGGCGCCCCCGACC
>JBIIGV010000039.1:0-23676 GCA_044236265.1 Oligoflexales bacterium | reverse complement strand
GACTCTAAGTCAATACCGGGATCATCTGACTTAGATGCGACAGCTCGCCATGCAAGAGCCACATGGCCTTTTTTATGCGTCAGACTTCCTGCGTGTTCATCGCGCCAAATAAGCTCGCCGTGCTCACCCTTATCGGGAATGTATCCTGCAATTTCGCGCATGAGCATTCGGCTAAGAATCCACTCCCGTTGGCGTTCGGGGTGCCTTATTTCGTCAGCTTTCGCTATAATCTCCGCCGAATTCATCTTGCGGAGTAGATCCAAAGCTGGCTGCAGCGAACTGTCGAGACACACTATTGTACGATCGCCGACTGTTTCAAACTGCGGATATAAAGAGAATTTTTCACTAGTCATGGGGTCTATTATGCTACGACCAGGACAAGAAGATCACTAAGTTTTTTGATAATGGCTTAAAGTCAGGCAGCAGAGTGGGTGCTGGTTTCGACAACGGTTAATCCGCGGTAATTACGATCTACATAGGTATTTGGTGTCCCTACAATTCTACCTGGGCGGCGCAATGTTACCACTTGCTCTAAGATGTCATGACCAATCACAAAGTCATCATCACTCACTTGAACACCGATGAGCTTTGCAGCACCAACCTGAGCAGCCATACCGCGGATATCGACTAGTCCGACATCCTCTATAAGAACGTTACCCTCAACATCCGCAAGTACGCTGTATGAGATAACAATATCGCAGCCAAAATCTTTGGTCATCGACTCCAAACGGGAAGCGATATTAATAGTTGGTCCAATCACCGTATGGTCAACGCGCACACCGTTACCCATAGCTCCAAAAATAGTCGGTCCCGCATGGATACCAATACCCACATCAATGGGAAACTCGCCAGTCGCTATGCGTCTTTCATTCAGAGACTGAATACCCGTTCTAATGTCAAGGGCCGCTTTCACTGCAGCCATAGCATCCTGCTCTCCCTTTTCTGGTACGCCCCAAATAGCCATAACGGCATCACCAACGAATTTATCCACCACTCCACCATGATTTTGAATCGCCGTCGTCACAACGTCGAGATATTCATTCAGAACCTTAACGACACGCTCTGGACCCATCACTTCGCAGATAGTTGTGAACATGCGTATGTCTACAAACAGAACCACTGCATTTGGAATTAGCTTTGACTCTTTTTCGGGGCCACGGATGATATCGTTGACCAAACGGGGATCAACGACCTTACCAAACCGCTGTAAAACACGCTGGCGATCCCGAACGATCATCGCCCACTCAAGAGCAATTACAAATCCGACAAGTAGAATATAACCGCGAGGACCATAGGCCATAAATTTATACACAATATCTTGCGGAATCAGACCATCAGCGGACAGCATCCCAAACAAAAATGACGACATCAGCAAATACGCAACAGTTAGAACTGTGCTATACGCTGCAACCGCGAAAGCCACCAACCGACGATATTTGGCCCACGCGAGCTTTTTAGTAGTCATCCAAACGCGAAAGCCCATCACAGCTCCCGCTGCATAGCATAAGGCTGTCTGCCATTCGAAGTTTCGATAAAGACCCACAATGAAATCGAGACCGATTCCCGTAAGTCCTGCGCCCCATAGAACAGGGACAATCGCCCCATAGACCGCGACCGGTAACCACTTAATTCTAGATTTTACTCGGAAAAAAAAGCTTAAAAACGCCCACTGGCAAGCCAATGTTGCCGACATCAGCATCGAGCTGAAGGTGACGAAATCAACATTGAGAAATCCCGGAAACGGCACCAAATTATTGATGAGTAAAAATCGCCAATTAATAAACGTGACCCAAAACGAGAAGGCCAAGATCTCTTTGTAAAAAGGCGTGAGAAAGCAACTGATCGCTGCGAGAAGTGCCAATACCGTCGGCGGTATGCTGATTGGTATGAGGTGCTCTTTGTCTAGGCCCAAATATGCAGCTCGCAAATACTTGGCAACATGTGGTCGACTTAAAAAAGGCTGCGCAAGCACAACAATACCAGGTGACAAACTGCGTCCGGCCTCAAGCTCAAAACCTAGTATCAGGCGCGAATCAGCGGGACCCGGCGCAGGAAAATTGATGGCATCAATCGACGGCGCCCCCTGCCCGGAGCTGATCTCCTGTCCGTTAACAAAAAATCGCCATTTTTTTGCCGCAAGCCCATAAAAATCAAATGCAATCGGCTCCCCTGGGGCGCGAACAAAACCAGGTACACTGGTGTCCCATCGAAGATACATCTTGCCGCGCCAACCTTCAGCACTGACTGTTTTAGAGAAGAATCGCTGAATCAGTGTCTCATGTTTTAAAACAGCCGGATTGACTCCAGGATCAAGTGGACATGCCGGCCCTGGGCAGATGTAACCCGCCTCATCTTGGCCTACATAATCATAACGGTACTTGAGCTGCTCAAGGCTCATGTAGGAGTCTGCGTCTTTCATACCAAAATCAACGACAGATATGCTTCGTTCAAAGATTGAAAATGGCGTGATAGCCCAACAAAAGCACAACGCAACCAGAGAAAGTCCCCAGCGATAGAGCGGCAGATTATGACTTGAACGAACGTTTCCGGTTTTCATGGAATCAAATATCAACCTATGAAGCTCATGACCAACAACAGATTCCTACTGATCGGCCCGATTTGACAACCAGTGAGAGACGTCTATTCTAAAAGAGACAAACTTTCCGACTTTTTCAAAAGATTTTTGACTGTTAAAGCCTATGGTACAATAAATTGGTCCCGCCAGATTGACGATCAAGGAGAACATCGGACGCCATGCCAGAAGCCGGCCTTGAACAATGGTATCACCATCAACTCGACCCCATCGCCCTGCAGGTAGGCGACGCGGCCCTGCCTTGGTACTGGCTGGTTTATCTATTTGGATGGTTTGCTGTATACGTTTCGCTTCGCTACACAAAACCATTTATGACCAAACCAGCAGATCAGTCCGCCCAACAAGACTTCCTTCTATGGGGTTGGCTCGGGATCATCATCGGATCCCGTTTGATGTACGTACTCATCTATAATCCGCTACACTACCTCGAGCACCCCAATCAGGTGATCGCTTTATGGAACGGCGGTATGAGTTTTCACGGTGGATTTCTTGGAATTATAGCTGCTGCGATCTATGTATCTAAAAAACGGGACGTTGATTTTTTCTCGCTAACCGATCCCGTGGCATTTTGCATTCCCTGGATTCTTGCACTCGGACGATTGGCAAACTTCGTAAACGGCGAACTCCCTGGGCGCATTTCAACCGTGCCGTGGGCTGTTGTTTTTCCCGCTCCATTTGATGGAGCACCAAGACACCCCTCGCAGTTATACGAAGCCATGTTGGAAGGCATCGCGGTGGGATCTGTGCTTTGGCTCTCCCGAAGGAAACTTCTATCACGCCCAGGGGCCATGTCTTTAGCTTTCACAGCATATTACGCGGCAGCTAGATTCGTCGTTGAATTTACGCGTGAGCCAGACCCGCAGATCGGCCTGATATTGGGACTGACGATGGGTCAATGGCTTTGTTTAGGGATGATCGTCTTAGCCATTTCGGTCGCCACAAAATTGCGCGCCACACCAAAATAATAAACTAGCCAAGTTTGTGCTCGTCGCCATTAGCCTCGAGCACACCCTTACGATTAAAGTAAGCCCAGATACAAAAGGTCACCAATATCATGATAAAAATAGCCATAGGATAACCGCGGCGCCACTTCAACTCAGGCATAAACTCAAAATTCATACCATAGATACCGGTGATCAGATTAAGTGGCATGAAAAAGACGCTGAAGACCGTCAGAATTCGCATAACTTCGTTGGTCTTGTGACTCGCCGCCGACATACGATGAGATGACAAAGACAAATAGAGCGACAGCAAGTTCGTTATGTTGTCGAAAAACTCATCTGCGTAAAAATATAATCGCTCGCCCATCTCTTTAACGTCTTGCAGTGTGCTGGCCTCATCCTTGTATTCGGCAGTGACCCCCGGAAGAATATCAAGCGTCATACGGAGCATTCGTTTAAAGGTACTCGCACGACGCTTCAAATAGTATCCGTCCTCCAAAGTTTCACCTGCATGGCGAAAAACTTTCGATTCAAAATCCTCGAGCAAATTACGATTTCTGATAATGGGGCCCTCAAAGGTCTTGATCGCGTCGCTAAGGACACTCAACATAACGATATTGGATTTACATAGATCGCCTGCAGCCGACTTCGCTCGCCACTCGGCCTTCAAAGCCTCAAGAAAGTTCTGCTTCACCCGGTGGATCGTGATGAGAAATCCTTCAGATTCAAAAAGCGCAACTTTACGGGTTAACTCTTGTACGGTGTCAGAGTCCGCTGCCGCCGTCTCATCATAAGATCGAACAATAATAAAATTCAAATCACCAAAGCGTTCAAACTTCGGTAAATGCTCTGCATCCAAACAGTCCTGCACAGCGGAATACGGCAGACGGTATTTTGCCGCAATGGCCTCAAGCTCCGCCTTACTTGGATTTTCAATATCAACCCAAAAGGATCTATTTGGTCCTGAGCCAATATCTATGACCTGATCCACCTGCATCCTAGAGCCCCCCGTCTGCTCTTATTTTAAACTTTGTGACTGTGACAAGGAGTGGGTAGCTCCTACCCAGCGCGGAATGAATCCCCATAACTTATCGTAATATTTGGGATATTATGATTTTCCCAAAATATTCGGAGGCTTAAAAATTCTTGACTTATTCATTAAAACTATTAAAAAGCGATCACCCACAATGAGGATCTGATCCATGCCGTTTTTACAGACGCAACTGAATGAGTACCGACTCTCGCCCGCAGAGAGAAAGCAAAAACAGGATCTTATTCAGGCGATACAAACGCTGGACTCAGTTGTCAAGGAGCTCAACACGCGCATAGAGTCCCAGCAACCATCATTGAAATCCAGAGAGTTACTTCAAAACAGTAACCGGGCTGTAAGCGTGCTACGACAATTCATCGATCGCAAATTCGAAGACCAATAGATGTCACCGCTTTGATGTCGTACTGAGAAATGCAACTCCAATCCTCAGTAGCCAGGGAAACCCAACCACCAGATTCAAAAGTCTGTTACGCATCCATAACTGTCGACTTGCTAATAGAACTGGCGTAGTCAACAACCAGTAACGCCATACAACTTGCAGCCAATACCATCGATAAATAGAAGGACGACCATCCATTATCGCCCGGGCAACCGCCATTCCACTGCGGATTGCTAGCGTATTTCCCTCCCCAGTCATAGCATCAAGAAATAACGCCGCATCACCTGCTACAAAAATCCGACCAGATTGAACTCTTGATGCCCGATGCAGAAGCGGCGCTCGTCCCGACGCTTCATCACCCCAGGTTGCTCCTTCAATTTTCGCCAAAACCTCCGGAAACAGTTTCAACATATTGTCGAACTGGAATGGGTTCCAGCTGAGGATTGCAATATTTACGCACGACTCGGACACCGGAGTGACGTACAGCTCACAATGATCACGCCAATAGACCTCAACACAATCACTCCAAGGCTTCACATTCACGTGGCGCCTTAGTCCAGATCTTTGCCCTGTTGGTCTTTTACGTCTTGATGAGCGCAGCCCCAGATCCTTGAGTAGTCGAGAATGCGCTCCAGATGCTATGCATAGGTAGTCCGCCGTATCATGATTGACGACGACTGACTCCGGGGAAACAGAAACTTGGTCGGCGGTTTCTTGAACGATGACCACACCAAGTTCTGACGCCCTCTGCCACATCGCTTGCCGTAATAGTCGGCGCCGAATCCCCATGGCAGCCTGTGATTTCGAGAACGGCGCATACGCGGACCGACCACTATCAACAAAATATCTCACCCCAGACAGGGGACTTGCATCCGGCATTCTCACACCGAGTTGGCGCAGCGCTTGAATCGCAGGCGGCATCAAACCCTCACCACACGGTTTATCAAAATCGGGCCCCGCGGCATCAAAAACCTTAACACGCTTACCGCTCTGGGCCGCGTGAATCGCTGCGGCCATTCCAGCGCTACCGCCGCCGACCACTATAAGATCATAAAAATTATGCTGCTGCGACATCATCGCAACTCCTTCAGCGCTTGGTTTTCAACCCCAATTCGCACACGCATCATCAATGCATTCAAGAAGGAAAAAACAAATGCCGTGCGCCATGCACCAAAAGCCAGCGGCAAAGCAACAGTTTCAAGAGCGACTACAACATAATTGGGATGATTCAGAAATCGGTAAGGACCACGCCTGACACGCTCCATTCCAGCAACTACGATCACGCGCGTGTTCCACTGATGACCGAGCGTATGAATGATCCACCAGCGCATAATCTGGCAGAGCATGGCAACCACGATCGCCGCGAAACGAACACCATGAGACACGTCAGGATTAAATATAAGAAACTCAAGGATCATCGCGACGAGAAACGCACTGTGCATCACCACCATCCACCGGTAATGGTTAGCACCATACTCAACCCCCCCACGACTCAGGCTCCATTGGGCATTGCGCCCTGACACCACCAGTTCAAACAATCGCTCGACGATGGTTCCTAAAAATAGAATAACAGCTATCAAGTCCAGCGACATAGTAGCTGCTCCGAACAAAATCCTGGCCCCATCGCCATCATCAAAGCATGATCACTTGGTTTCACCATCTTATCTCCATGCTCAATGATCGTTTGCTTGAGAATTCCTAAGACGCTAGCACTACTTAAATTGCCAACCTGCGCCAACTGCCGCCGTGACACTGAAAGCGCGTCATCTGTCAGATCAAGAGATGACGTCAACGCTTGCAGAACCTTTGGTCCACCAGGATGACTGATCCATGAACGAATGTCGCTTGTTTCCAAATTATGTTGAGAAAGAAATCGCCGAACATCGTCAGCAAAGAAATCCTTAACCAACTGCGGCACACCTGGGTCCAACAAAATCTTAAAACCATGGCTACCCACATCCCAACCCATGATGTGCTTGGTGTTCGGGTAAAGCCTTGACGTCGACGCCAAGGACTCCAGAGCCGCACGGCCCACTAGCGGATGATTCTCACCGACACACAATACGGCAGCGGCACCATCACCAAACAGCGTCGAAGCGACGATGCTCTCGGGGCTTAAGTCATCAATTTGAAGCGTCAAAGAACAAAGCTCGACAGCCAAAAGAACAACCGCATGGGTCGGCCATGCCAACAAGTAGTCATGAACACGCGCCAAGCCAGCGACACCAGCAACGCAGCCCAAACCAAAAAGTGGAACGCGTTTGATATTTTCTCGCATTCCAAGCGAGCCTGCCACCAACGAGTCGACACTTGGAACCGACAAACCGGTAACTGTCGTAAAGAAAATTGCATCAATATCTGACGCAAGCGCATCCACTGCATTTAGAGCTGACGACACCGCCTGATTTCCAAGCTCAAGCCCAACCGATTGAAACACTCGATTCCGCTCAGTAAAGCTCGTCTTCACCGAGTAATCACCAGGATCCATAGCCAGATGCTTTGATTGGACACCAGCAGATTTAGACAGTCGTTCGAGAAGGCTTCTTTCCCGATCGGTGACTCTGTCACCCCAGGCTCGACTGAGCTCTGGTAATAAATCATCTTGTTTATGCAGCGGGCCAGGAAAGGCCATTCCAACGGATAAAATATACATGTTTACGCCCCCTCGTGTGTCATATCTCCTGCTGGAGATTAACTTAATGGACGAGGAGGCGTAAACAGAGATGTCAGAGCTCAGTTATGGGCTCTAAGATAGTCAAAATTATAACCTTCTAAGCGCTTTACATCATCACTCGTCAAACTGTGAAGTTCCAGAGCACCTAAAGGATCCTTAAAATTGACAAAAACCGTTGAGCCATTGATGCTTGTCTCACCAGTCGTATCGATACTCTTTTCAACTTCCACTAGCGCGTCAGAAAGGCGCATCTTCAGAACGGAGCGCTCCCGATATCCAACTTCAAACAGCAGGGTTATTGAAGCGGCATCTGCACTAAGGAACGACTGTTTCAGCCCTGTCAAACTCGCCTGCGCCAAACTTTCTACACCTATGGCACCCTGACTATTGATAAAATAAAGACTGACTACGCCAGCTTTTTCAGTGAAAACATGCCCAAGACCAGCTTTGGATGAAAATCTAATACTCGAGGAACTATCAAGCGTCTTCTGGTCCACGACAACCTTTGTGGCCGAGTTTATAATAGCAATTTTGGTACTGGACGAAACTAACAGCAAATCTGGATTACGGCTATCAGGAGCAACCCACGTCACTTTACCGAGGCCTGGACTGAATGCAGTTTGCTGCCAAGACTGTTGCGCAATGGATTGAGTAACATCAACGACCGCCATCGTCTCGTCACTCATCGCAAGTACCAGGCGGCCAGTCTTATCCAAGTCACCCGCCACGATCGACGTGCCGCTAGCAAGTTGGGGGCCACCAAGCCAAGAGCTGGTGATCGACCCGTTTTCTGCCAGTTGCATCATGCCGACGCTTTGTAGGTTATCTTGTATAATCATCGTCCGCGTAAAAGGATTGTAAGCAGCAGACGTCGGCGTGCCTTGAAAATTAAACGGACGATCATAAACACCGCCATCAAGGCCATAAATATTCAGATGTTTCTTGGAAAAGTCGATCACAAACTTTTCGTTGATGTCCATAATTGTGACGTGCTCATCCTCTTTCTTCTTCAGCTCAAACTGATGCTTGATCGCAAAGTCAGAGAGACCAATACCCAATAGCCTATCGGTCGTCTCATCAACGACAAATACCTTCGAAGTCTCAATACCGTATGAGTTGAATATTCCCGACTCTTGTTGCAATGGACTACCGATTATTCCCTTGCTCGAGTTACCATCGGCTCCACAAGAAACTAATATAAATGCTGCCAGAAGCATGGTGAAAATTTTAGAATCCATAAGCACCCCCAATCGTATTCACAACTTGATTTTCAATCGTCTTTATCCTTAGCGTTTTATACTCGTAACGCAACTGTCGAAACTCGCTGCCGACTGTGATCCACAAATCCCTATTAAGTGGAATAAACATTTTTGCCGCTCCCCCAATGCTCAGAAGGGACCCCTTGTCGCTTTTATCAACGTACTTACTTGAAGCCTTGTAATATGACGTTCCAAATCCAGCATTAAAACCAGTCGTGACATACAATTCATTCCATCGCGAAAGGTAGCCATTCCATGGGAAAAATCGGTATTGGACTCCCAGTTGATAGATGGCTTGCTTCTCTGAAATCCCGATACCAAATGCCGAGCCTGAATATCCAGTGGTTTCAACTGAAATGTTTAATCCGAGACTACCTGGCTGATAGATGTAACCTAATGCAGTTCCTCCACTGTTAGTACTTTTGAGAAGCGAGTTGGCGCTTTTCTCTGGATGTCGAATATTTCGACCCTCTAGATAAAGACGGTGCACCTTACCTGCACGTGAGACGTCACGAAGCTCATTAAAGTCCTTAAAAACCTGACGCTCATTAGCTTCCATTGCAATAGCAGCACCTAACGCATTCAGCATGGCGCGACCTGACGCAAATGGAGGGGCAGGCTCCTCATCGGTCAAAAGACCCTTTTCAAACGGTATCAAATGAAACAACTCGTGCGTGATAAGAGCCACGCGATAGGAAGGCGGCATCGCCTGGAACCTTGACCTATTTATGATGATGCGCTTTTTTTGTGGCTGCGTAACGGCATCAACTGGACGCCCCCTCTGTGACTGGGCTTGAGACCGCACCGACATATCAGAGTAAGACCAGTCATAAACAACTGGAGATTTTCGACCGGCGAGTTCGGACAACTGCTGGCCGTAAGTTAGAAGAATTTGCTGACACGCTTTTACTTCTTGGGATGAAAGCTGCCGTAGCACTCTGCAGATATCGTTTTCCTGCCACTCATCAGAACACTTACAAAGCGTATCTTTGGATCCGGCGTCGAGACTCTGACTTACATTCGATATGACTGCAAGCGTAACGCCAAGATCCAAATCTTGCGCGTCGCCGCCGTTTCCAACGAATGTAGAAGACGGAACCGCCTTGGCCATGAGAATTTCAGAGCAGAACAAGTTCAGCCCACCGGCCAGCAAAAGTGTCCAAGAATAGATTTTGTTTTTATTTATTTTTTTCAAGGTGGCCTCCCGTAGGACTGACGTTGATGGTAACCTGATAAAGCATTGATCCCTCCTGCAAATTTTCAGCAAATGACTGCAATGACTCAGCTTGCTCTGCAATCAAGGCTAAAAGTTTTTGGTATGTCTCTTGGTTCAGCGAAAGAACCAAGGCGTTAGCGTATCTTTGATCTGAAGAGTATTGGTCTATAGCCTCTTTGGCGTTGTGAAGAAGAGCCTTGTGAAATTTTCGTACCTTATCATTAGGGATCTTTTGATCCACAGAATGCAAAGGAACTTCCGGAACGAAATGACCCTGAGCATTTCGCCTCAAATACCCATGCTGCAGTAAAAACTTAATCGACTGATCAATACGTTTCTTGGATGCAACACCACCCAATAGCGCATAGATTTCATCTGGATTAGACCGGATATGCTCAAGGTCAAAGGCATCTTTGACAAAGACGTTAACCCAATCGTTGAGAATGTGACTTGAGGTTAACTTACGACGCGTGGCTGGTGTTTCAGCAAACTTCTGGACCGCTTGCTCAGCCTTGGGATCCTCTGCGCGAGCGATCCAATCTCTGAAGTACTGTTTTTCGGCAGGCATGAGACCAAGCAACTTACTCAGCTCATCGACGCGGTCCAACGTAACTTTGCGCTGCCCTCTCAGAATTAAAGAGACGAGCGTTGGCGAGATTCTTCGCAGGGAACGCGTCATAGCCAGAACCGAAAAACTGGGATCCTGCGCTTTACGAAAAGCCAACATATCCGCCAGGAAGCGAACGGGGTCTTTGTAAGTTGTAATGACAGGACGATCCACGATTCATGCACCTCTTAATCACTTATCGGTAATTTATCTAAAAAATTTAGCAAATTAAAGACTTTTAGTTTTTACATTGTAAAAATATAACCTATTAATAAAACTGGTACCAGCGGACACCTCCAACTCGTAGCTCCAATTAATTCGGGACCTTATAAGATTGAATGCAGGCACTCCTGCGACCTATTTTCGAGACAGTCAGCATTTCTAAATGATTCTATTAAAATAACTTGACTATTTTAATAAATTTGTTAATAAAATCATCACTGGCCAATCTTGGCCTCCCCGTGCGAAAGAGCTGACGCACAGCGCCCCCAAGGACGAATGTCATGAGCCTTACACCGAACAAGAGATTTCGAGAGCAGAGTGTTTTGATCGCAAGTCTCTTCGTGGTCGCAGCCTGCGGTACCGGCAAAGAGTCCATTTCGTCAAAGAAACCAGAAAAAATAACCGATCAGACACAGCCGCAAAATGAAGTGGCAACTCCGGTTCTTCAGGGCGGAACTAAAATCATAACGACTCGCTCTGGCATGCAAATGAAAATCGCAGCTAATCGCGCGGAGACTATTAACCCGAAACTCATTTACGCCTACCAAGGCAAAGGCACAGCCCTGACCTGGGATATTGGCGGCACGAAAGCAGCATACGAACGCATGGGGCTTCTTAGACGAGAGACAAACCCGGCCGCTCAAACCGGCGGCGATATTGTCATCACGGGTAATAGCAGCGGCTCAGTTCTCGCTGCGTGGTTTACCTGTCGTGGATTTACGGCTGATTCAATCCGCGAAGCTCAAACCATCATGACACAATTTCCCGCCTCACTCGTAAAAGAGAGTACCTCTGAAAAAATTCTGGAAATTCTTTCTGCAATCAAACAAGGCCGGGAATTTGGAGCACCGATTAACCCTATGATCCCGCTGGTCGACCACATCACGGGTAAAGGGTCTTGTGTGCCGCAGCTACCAACAATCATCACCACCTCCAACCAGGATATCAACGATAGGCGCGCCTGGCTGGCTACTCCGAGCGCACAAACGAGGCGCTTTGATATGGGAGATTTTTCTTATTGGGAATCCGGCTATGCGCCTTCCTCTCGACTGGTGAAAATCGGGAAGATTTGCACCTATTTTGCAGATCCTGTGATGTTTAAATATTTAACTGAAAATATCAGCCAAGAAGAACGCCTGTGTGACGTCAGGCTAATGGAAAACGGTGAGGACGTTAAGTTAGCCGTGCTTGCCAGCATTGCTGAACCCACCTACTTTCTTCCAATCTCTGAAACCACAGATGCGAAATTAGTGCGCTATTCTGTAAACGGCCTCCAGAGAAAAACCCGGGTCTATAACGGTGGATTTTCCATGCCAGGCGTTATGCAAGATGCAAAGCGTCTATTTCCTGCGGCTCGCGCTCTTTCCTCAGGTCGATGGGAGTATGGCACCACAGAGTCGACCGTGATGAAGACTTGGTATGATGTTGAAATTAATGATCTACAGGAAGTCTCGCGCTGGTGGACAGACCTGGAGATGTTACCCACCGAGGCAGAGAAAAAACTACTATTGGATCGTCCAGACGACCTGACTGGAAACACAATGGCGCAACGATACAATTACGAAATGAATCTAGGCTACCAAAGGGCTATCACCTGCTTAAAGAGAGGATCTGCCTGCTTACCGAAAAGGAAAAGCATTATCCGCGGCAATGACATGTACCGCCCTGTATTCACAGGAGCTGCTGGAAAGACGAATGTACCATCCATTAAAACCCGGCAAGGACTGGATGCATTATTGGATTAAGTCAAAATAATTAGCGTGCTGCCGCGTTGCGAACAAGAAAGTTTGTGTCTACTAGTCGACTGGCCAAAACTTTGGATAAATTTCTAAATACCTGCAGTCCGATTTCTGGATGTTTTTCAAACAATGCATTCAGCGCGGATGCCTCGGCCGTATAGAGCTGCGCATCCATCTGAGCGACCGCTGACGCTGTGCGGCGACCAACGCGCGCCAGGGCCAACTCCCCGACCGTGTCGCCAGCATTTAAAGTCGTCAGAATTTCCATGGCCTTGCCATCGACACCAATCATCTCTACGCGAATACGACCCTCGACGATAAAGAAAACTTCACCATCATTACGCTCTTGCTTAATCAACTGAGTGCCCTGAGGCGCCACGTGATGCTTCAAAACGTTGGCGATGTGTTCAAGATCGTTGGCTGACAATCCGGCAAATAGCTGAAAGTTTTTTAGGGTTTCTGTCTTTACACCTGGATTGCTCATGATTAGGCCCCGCTATTTTTGTATAAACCGTCTCGTTCTTCAGCTCTCTTATCATAATGAGACAATGCACGTTGAATCAAGTGGACTGGAATAACATCCCCTCCCCTTGCTTTGACAGAAACTCAAAAAGAACCCAAAAGGCCATGTTGATCAAACACCTTAGTCATACAGTCATTTGGGGAAAACAGACTAAGCCCCAACTTAATCCTTTTCTACGGTCGCTGTGCCTCCATAAAACTTGGGGCTATGACTATTTCGTCTTAAACCACTAATACGATTTCTTTTTTTTAAATATCGTACTCATTATGCGTACACTGTGTACGCTATACCCTCACACCTGCCCCTTAAGGCGCCGACAATACACATGTGGGCAGTTAAAGAAGGCTTGAGCTGGTCCGGAATAACACTAGAGGGAGTAACCAATGAAAACTAAGTTTGCTTTTGCATTCGTGTTGGTAGGTAAGATGTTAAGCTCCTGCGGCGCATCTACAGACACCATTGATTCAACAGATGTCAATAACGATAAAATCTATCAATCCTATGAGCTGAGATATTTCGAGAGCTCAGCAAAACTATTCATGCACGCACAATATAGAGTAGCTGGTCGAACAGGCACCACCGTAAGACTGATTTCACCTAGCAATGTGAGCGTTGATAACAAGCAGATGGTATACCACGATGGCAGTGAAGCCGTGATTGACACAACAGGTAGCTACTACAAACTGGAAACAACCACGAAAACCCCTGCCGAACACTACACATTTGCCTGGACGACTAGTTCCGGCGAAGTGCTCACAAATATCCTAGAAACACCTAAAGCACTATTTGTAAAAGCCCCGCAACCCGACTCCGAAAACTCGCTAGATGCTGGCATCACAGTTGAACTTTCTGGAGACGATTTAGACACACGCACCACGGTAACTGTTCACATTACAAGCGACTCAGCATCCAATCCCGTTACCTTTCAAAAAACTGTCATCAACCCGCCCTCCGTAACTTTCACGAGAGAAGAGTTAAAAGAATTTCCGTTAGGTAGAGCCAAAATTTACGTTAGACGATCGATTACTGGCCACCTTGAAAGCTGCAATCCCGATGTCGGAGGACAGAAATCAAGCTCTTGGTACTCAAAGGAAATTCCTATCGTTATCACCGACTAAAACATGGTAAACTTCCTTCATGAAACCGCCATCAAATATTTTTTCTTTCTCTGATCCAAGGGAATGGCTCGCAGGCGTGATGACCGCGCGGAAAGTCGAGGATCCAAAGTTTTCTTTGCGGTCATTTTCAAGAGAGCTTGGATATCAAAATCCATCTCTTCTGTCTGAGGTCATCAGAGGAACCAGATCCTTTCGCCAGGACCTAGCTGACAGATTGGGGCGAGTACTTGGTTTGGACAGCCGAGAGATGCAATGGCTATCACTGATGCTCGCCTCTAGGGTTGCAGGTTCTGATCCCAAAGATCTTCAAGATATCGTGGCCGCCGCCAAGGGTGCAGGTTTGCAAAGCAATGAAAAAGAGACTATGAGTTTAGACCAGTTTCGAATCATTGCTGACTGGCATCACCTAGCTATCCTAGAGATGATAGACCTTGAGGAGTTCAAGGATGATTCCTTTTGGATCTCAAAAAAGCTTGGAGGGAAAATCACTCCCGTTCAAGCATCACTTGCAATCGATCGTCTTTTTAGACTGGGCCTGATCAAACGAGTTGGGAGAAATAAAATTGCAAAGACAAATAGAGAAATCTTTGTTGGACTTTCAGGCATTCCAAATGCGGCTCTTAGAGCTCACCACAAAGGATTTCTTGACTTAGCAAAAGACGCAATCGATCATACTCCCCTTGAGCGTCGAACTGGATACGGGACTAATATCGCGGTAAGACAGTCTGATTTACCTCGAATTAAAGCGTTAGTGAAAAAGTTCCATGAAGATCTTCACCAATTTCATGTCGAAAATAATGGTGAGGACGTTTACCATGTGAATCTTCAAGTATTCCCACTAACGGAATCCACCACCAAACCTCAAATAAGGTAGGGTTAGAAACATGACGCAGCGTCTTTATTTGTTACCAGTATTTTTTTACCTACTGTGTTTTGTCTCTTGTGGTGGGACAAACAATCTAGAAGACGGCGGCAGCACTGTTGGACCAGGCTTCTATCCAGCTGGCGATACGTATGTGCAAGATTCTGAGCAAGGAATTGCCATAGTTTGCAGATCGGACGCAAAGATCAGATCCGTGATGTCGCTAGTGACAAAAGAACTTTCCAAACAAAATCTTTCTATTTTGCAACCTAGTGGCAATTTATCGGAAGCCAGCTTGTCCATAGTGGATAAGCTCACACGCCTTGATGGAAACCGTGCTTCGACACTTAAAACGGCCATGACGTCGCGATTGGAAAATATCGTTTTTGCGGCCAACGCTTTATCAACAGTCACGCCAGTTCCTGGCGCATCGATTCCAACTGGATGTAATTTGGAGCGAATTTACGAGGAAAGCAATGGAGCAGTCTTGTTCTCGCAAGAATTATGGGATGTCACTGGCACCACAGAAATAGCCGCACTGCTGACTGAGCTTACGATCAAACAACACTGGACACCCGGAGTAACAGCTGAAAAATCTAGATCCCTAGCAGGACTTTTGATTTCAAAGGAAATAACTACACTATCCAAATCCGATTATGAAAAATACTTAGGCGAGCTTAGCGCATATTGACTTGTTGCTAGCTATCGGTGACGGAATGGTCTCACGTTATGTCGGACCCACTGGTCATTGAACCGAGAACTAAGCCCAATCCGGAAGTTATCAATTACACTAAAACTTCGGACGTCTACCGACTTCCAAATATAAGAGTTATTGATCTCGATATGATTCATAACCTCTTCTAAGCACTACCACGGCAAGCACTGTTGCTTACAACCTATGGACCCAGATCCCGGGAAACTATAATCCCACTCAATGAGCTTAAGGTTTTCAAACAAAGCGTAAAGCGCGCCATGGTATATTTGGTGCCACCCGACTGATTAGAGAATTCATCCGATGGCGCCAATTAGTGGAAACACAAAAGGACCCGAAAGGGTCCTTTTTGCTCACACAAGATATCTATCGTTACCAGTGCCTAATGGACAGCTCGACAGCCTCCAAAGTCCCAGTGTCGGAGGCCATAGTGTCCCGAACCTGTAACTTCCACTCACCCCGGGCCTCGTCACCGATCAGAGTATCAAGCTCTCCGATATTGACTCCGCCGCGACCATAACGCTGCTCGATATTGTCGTTTCCGCTGCCAGTGTGGTTGTGGAGCAGTACAGATTTACCGGTAGGTGATACCAAGTGAACCTCAAGATCGCCGATGTAAGTGTGGTTGATCTTCACAAAGACCGAAATATCCTTGATCGGTCCGCTGCCATTCACCTGAATGGATTGACTCAATGCTTCGCCACGATCAGGAATCGCGAGACCAAGTCCCTCCATGCGCTCAACATCAGTTTCCAAAACACCCACTAAATAATTGACACCAGCTGCAAGAGATAACTGACGCGAAACGCTCTGATAATGGCCTGCAAGTGAAATGCTCCCTGCAGAACCGCTGCTACACTGACCATCGGTCGTGACATGGATGCTCTGGGGAACGCGAGCCGTTGCTCCCGGCGCCAATTCAGCAATCGTAAGTTTGCCATCAGCTCCAGCGGTACAGGTACCACTCTGAGGAGTAAGCTCAAGGGAACGAATGGTCTCAGTGCCGATATTTTTGATGGTTAAATATAAATAACCCTCAGCTCCGACTCCTTCGACACCCTCAGCTCCGTAGTCCACAGCTGTGACTTCAATATCTGCACGCAGCACCGGCCAGCTTAAAACTACTGTTCCGGTCTGACCTTCATTGGTCTCCCATCGTAGCTGAAGACGAACGACCTCACCGCGACGCGCCTCGGCATTTACGGTAAACGCCAATCCTGCAGCCAACGAAATACGCTCTCTGCTCCCCATCGGCGGAACAGTCACTTCTGACCTAGTGACAGCACCAGGACCAACAACACTCTCAATGATCAGACGACCACCACTTGTAGCTACCATGCCGAAGTTTTCAACGACACCGCCAAGATTTATCTGTTCACCGACGTGAACACCGCCACCCGTGCGGCCATTGAGTGTCCAACCAGAAAATCCAAGATGTGGCTGATTCGGTGCAATCAATGCAAGCTCTTTAGAGACACGGCGTAAATCGCCGCCGGCGACGATAAGTGTGACAGGTTCTGCTGTTGCGCCGAATGCGGACAATGGCAGAGTCACCTCTCCTTGTTGACCTGTGACTCCGGTCACAGTTTTACCATCAGATGCACGGTGCAGAGTGACGCGCGCACCAACAACAGGAGCGTCTTCAGTCGTCACACGCCAAGATGCGTCTTCAGCTCCAATGATCAGCGCATCAGGACCTTCCACCGTCGCATCCGTCGATTTACGTGTCCGCACTTCAAGAGACGGATCACCAAATGTCACATAAGTTTCCCAATAGTATGCGCTCTTCGCTTGTCCGCCGTAGTGGCGCCACACCTCTCCAAGAGCATATTGATGAATCAAATCAAAGGATCGAGTACCGCGATCAAACACTGCATCGTACATCGCCTTCTCAAGAATATCGTCTTCATCCCAGTAAGAGCTATCCATGGATCCCCAAAACGTAATCGCACCATTTGGGTGACGCTGCCATGTTTCTGCAAATACCGGCTCTTCTCTGAAGTCTCCGGTGATACACGCGTTGGAAATAACCCACGGCAGAGCGTTGGGATCATTCATGGATAAAACATCCTGCGTCGTGACATCCTCCCAGCCCGTATGGGATCCATGCCCACTGAAATTGATAATGAAACGGCCTTGCTTCATGTGATCAACAATTTGCTGATCTGTCGCGTTGAGAGAAATTGGATAAAGTTTGTCTCCACCCTTTTCCGATGCATCGGGAAATACACGGTCATAGCCGCGCGGAGCAAAATGCTTTGCAATCACAGCATTGTGAGTCCCCTCTGCGGTTTGCCAGCGATCGTGAGTTGTGATGAAGGCAGGATGCTGCATCCAGCGATCGGCGGCAAAGCGTCCGTCTGTGTAGCGTACAATTTTTGTTACCACGGTTGATAATTGGGCCTCAGAGTTCACAGACAAGCGACCAACGCCGATGTCTGGGCCATTAATGTCTGACTCGTAATTATCAGTGTCAATAGCGCGATAAAAATGATCTGTAACACCGCTAATGTGTGTTGAGTCATGTCCTGGTACGTCTTCAGCATCGCCAACAATCAGCGCGAAACGTAAATTTACATTTTCATTGTAAATGGATTTTAGCGCAGCGCGAATGTGCTCATCTGTTGTCACACCATTCTGACCAACAATGATCTTCCTAACTCTAAAACCTTGCGACTCTTTTGAACGTACAAGATTATCAACCGATGGGCTTGACGCAAACTGTGCGCCAACAACCAATGCAAGCGTCGGCTGCGTCTGAGCTTCTTTGAAACTGCTGGTCACCGTTACGCGATAGTGATTGTGATACTGGTAAAAACCACTGACCGGGTTGTAACGCATCGCGTTGAGGGTCACCATCTGCCGCGGCAATCCACGGTAAGAGGCGACTTTTTCAACTCCGTAAAGAGGCTCAACATTCATAATGTCAGTCTCGTAGGTCGGAGCATCGTAAGCGACTGGTGGGGGGAATTTAAGAGATTTGCTCCACGACGGCTGCGCTGGCTTCAGTGCCTTAGTCGGATCCGATACACCGGATAAATTAGAACCAACGGCCTGCACCACAACGTCCCCATCGACCATGAGTCGAACTACCGGAATTTCTGGTTTTCCAAGTTCGTATTTCACAGCATGGAAACGCTCAACACCCTTAAACTTAGCCGACACAAACTCTTTTCCACCAATGCTCACCGGCGTCATATCCACGCCTTCGATCTCGATGTCGTAAACTGTCTGATTGCCGTTTTTAGATATTGATACTTTTCCCATCGCTGGCGCAGCCGACATCATGCCAACCGCAGCCAGAAGCGCAAACATGGAACGCCTCATCCCTGGACCCCCTCGCATTGATTTATTTCCAATAAACAAACTTAATCTCAATATTCTAGCGCACATCTGCGCGCCAACCAAACGTCGCCACAAGGCACGATATGAGGAAGTCACTGTTCCAAGGCGATCTCCGAGCTGGATATGACTCAAATAAGCACCCATAATCACAGCCTTTTTCTACAATTGCTCAACATTTTCCCAGAAGAGTCCGATACCTCTTCCAAGCATCCGCGCAACGCAGTTTAAGGGAAGGATCTAGACATGAAACAATTTGTCTGCCATGCAAAAGCCATTTCAATTTTTGCAGCTTTTTTAGCAATCACCGGATGTAAGTTCGGTAGCGATTTCGCGGCATTTAAGGATCTGAAACCAGGATTGCAGATTAGCAATAATCTTTCGCGCGATCCCAACAAACCTCAAGTTCTTGTCTACTACGCTAACAATCCGATGGATACTGCTGCATACAGATCCGAGCGCAACAATATCCTCGCCACCCTCAGCGATGCAAAGTCGGATCCCGAAATTTCTGCCACAAGCCTCGAAAAGGCTGCAGAAAGCTTAGAGAACGATTTCAATAACTTTGCTGATGCCGTTTATACGGATATTTTCGGAATTAAAAACTCAATTTGCTCCGAAAAAGCCTCCATCAGTGCTGGCGCAGTCATAATATCCAACGAGGGAATTGTACAAAATAACGTTTTATATTGCTTACCCAAAAATCAGGCCAAGCCAATCCCAGCTGCCGAGATGAAGCGCTTAGCCGATATTTATGCTCGCATTAAAAGTAATCCCATCCATGAGCATAGCCCATTGTCGCATCCAGATATGCTCAATGCCTCGTTGGAGATTGTACGCAGCCTATTTCCGACACAAAAATTTGAATATTCCGTCGTGTTCAAATCTCACGGTAATGACCAATTGGCGATTACACCAAAAATTGCCTATGAGTCTCGAATCATCACCAAGCCGTTCCTTCGCGACCGCTTTGTGAAGAAGAAAGCGTCACCGCTTATGGTGATGGGCTCAGGAACTCGACTCGACAAGGATGGTCTCGAGAAAGACGGTCTCGACAAAGATGGCCTGGATAAGAATGGGCTAGATAAAATCGGATTGGAGAAAGATGGTCTCGATAAGAATGGTCTCGACAAGGAGGGACTAGATAAAATCGGACTGGAAAAAGATGGTCTAGACAAAGAGGGACTAGACGCAGCCGGTCTCATCCGCGGCAGTTCTCCAGAAGGGGCCATTGCTGCCGGAATTACTAAGTTCCAACTTCTTAGCGCCCTTCTAGATCAAGAGCGGGACCTCTTCTTCAACGTTGTTTTCATGGAGTCATGTCGCTCAGACATCGGCAATCTTATACTTGATTTGGCAGACGTCACATCACCGACTATCGGCATGCTGTATAGCTCTGATGAAAAGGGCCTAAGCTACAGCACACTTGACTGGTCCAAGCTTGGTCGATCTGGATCCGCATCGCTGAGAGACTGGCTAATGCAAGAACTCAACGCCACAGCTGCCAAGTCTGTAGCTGCGAAAAAATAACGGACTGAAAGGTCACTGAATGAAACGCAGGGAAGCGTTACAATTAAGAGTAGACAAGATCGCCGCAGGGATCGATCGGTTACTCATTAAATTGTCGCTCACCCGCAAGCTGCGGGACCACATGATTGCCCGTGACTCCACAAGCCGATCACCAACTAGTAAATACCAGGAAACGATTGCCATCGTCCTTGCGATTGGGACCATGGTTTTATCGTCAATGTTTTTTGTAACGAGACTTCTTGATTACGGAAATTGGCCACCGACCGCATATAGTGCACCAAATGTTTACAATCTGACGCAACAAGGTGTCCGCTGGGATCTGCACTACGGCAAAAGCTTGGGCTGCGAGCGCGAAGACTGTTACCGCGACCCTTCTACTCCGTCCTCCTTTTTCAAGCGTCAATCGGTTCTCCCACTAAGAGAGTTCCCCATCAAAGATTGGCAATCGGGTGATGCCGTTTATTACAGAGCTCGCATAACTCTACCGCAAAACATTCAAGAAGCTGCCGCTAGAGAGCCGTACAGCCTTCACACGATACTAATGTTTGCAGAGTCGTGGGATCTTTACTTAAACCAGCAGCTCGTTTTTCAAGGCACCCAAGAAACCATGCTAGCCCCTCTACCTGCTGAGTTTATAAGATCTGATGGGTCTGTTGATATCGCTATCAAGGCCAATATTGGTACACTTCCCTATCAAGGCATCGCGAATCGCGGAGATCTAGTGATTGGCCCTCGAGCACTGCTTTCGCCTCTCACCTTCTTTAGTCATGATAACGCGACGAGCTTACAACTTCTTTACCTGCTACCAAAGCTTGCGTTCTGTGTTGTGTTCTCTTTACTGTTTGTATTTGCAAGAAACAACCGGGAGATTGGCTGGTTTCTTCTCTTTGGTCTTACGTCTAGCTTCGAACTTTTTTTCAGATCGGATTATGCGCTCGATTTGGGGGTCAAGGGCCAAACTGCAGCTCTGCTTGCGTTAATGGCAAGAAACGTTTCGTTGTTGGTGTTAGCTAGATTTATATACTCCTTCTTCCGCTTGGACATTAAACTCGTTGAGAGATTGATCGTCGCAGGCTTTGTGTTGATGGGCATTCAAAGCGCAGTCTGTCTATTCGGCGTCAGCTACAGCTTAGCTACCCGCTCTTTGGACATTACAGCCATCGTTCTTAAACCTCTTGTCTACGTATCTTCCACTGTCCTTGCTGTCGTTATGGCTGGCCTGCTCTCTGAATCAGAACGTTCCCGCATGCGATCAAGGATTGCCTTCGCGTTTGCAGTGATACTATTTATTGGTACCGCACTGGCTTTTGTCGACCTTGCAAAACTCATAGCCAATACCAAAAGTCTTCAATTCAATCTGACCATTGTCAATCTAACCTGGGTCTTTGATCTTATTCTCTTTATTTTTATGGCCGCCATCACGGGCGTAGAGAGTGCACTGCAACATGCTCAGCAACGTCAATTACAATTCCAGCTCCAGAACCTGAATGACCGTCTAGAGCTTGCCTCGACGGTACAAAGCACCCTTTTACCAGAACCAATGCAAGGACGAGAGGAGTCCTTGGACTTCAGCTTCCACTATATCCCTGCTGAACGTATGGCTGGAGATTGGATTTTCAAAGGAAGCGGTGCCAACGGCAGCAAACGCTTCATTCTAGGTGACGTCACTGGAAAGGGGCCGGCAGCAGCTTTAGCTGTCGCTGCCACCATTGGCTCACTTAGACAGAAAGACTCACAGGATAAAGGAATCGAAGAAACAATCCGCGATTTGAACTATCATTTATTCAATTTATTCCGCGGCAAAGCCGGAACATCGTTTTGCCTCGCCGATGTTTCAACTGATGGAAAGGCCCGCATCGCGGTTCATGGCATGGCAGGATGGCTCCATATCTCTGCAGATAAAATCAAATTGATTAGCTCACGAGGCGGCACCTTGGGATCTCAGCAAGAGGTCAAAACATCATTCATTGACCTCCAGCTAGCTCCTGGAGATCTACTAGTATGCTTTTCTGATGGCTGTCTTGAGGGCGCACGCCCCATGCGCAAACTAGTTGACGCCATGGGCCGCCTTGATCGCAGCGCCATGACTTCGGATAAACTGTTTGAAACCATCATTGAGGTCGGAAAAGAGTCCGTACTGCCTGACGATAAGGCGATGGTGATGATCAAGAAGGTTGCCTGACAGCATTTAAAAAAGATAAACGGCAAGACGGTTAGATTGCATCATTATCAGGCATGTTCGCATGTCTACGGCACGTAAAAGCCATGATACAGAACGGCGGTGTGACGTGATTGGACATCTTGTCTGATTTCGTGAGTGATGAAAACTGTGACAGCAAGAATTCAGAAATTACAAAACTAGATTTTCACATTCTTTAATAATTGACCCCTAACTATTCTGACACTTAAAATCGCGGCGAATTATTTTCCAAATAATGACAGACGATTTGAGGGGGTTTTATTTATGCGCGTTCTTGTTTCAGGATTCATTGGTTTAATGTGCATTTATTCATGTCTAGAGTCGATTGCATTTGCAGCTCAAAAAGGAGGAAAGAGCAATCCAGCTAAGCTTGCAAAAGCAGGCGCCGCCAATCCCGATCAAAACCCAACGCCAGGTGCTTCGCGTGGAACTACTGCGTCACTCATGACAAATTCAACATCAATCGCATCAGGGATGGTCATGGCGGCCAAATATATGCCTACAGACACCCTGGGTCAGCAAAGTGCACACCCGATAATATCGCTACGTCAAAACAAATCTAACGCGCAATTTGATCTTGGTCTTGGTTCGTACGCCTCAAACATAAAGTCAGGCGACAACTTTGAAACTGAATCCACAACGTCCATAACTCACGTTGGCCTAGGCACCACAATTGTATCCACTCAAGGTATTCGCTTTGGCGCTCGT
>JBIIGV010000137.1:0-6950 GCA_044236265.1 Oligoflexales bacterium | reverse complement strand
TGATCAGCTCCAAAGCTTGGGCCAGCCCGATCATGGTTTTCATGGGCGGCTTTGGGTCCTGCGCTCTTGATGGAAAAACAACCGAGATCAAATCATCTGCCATGATGAATAAAACCATGGATCAGGTGCGAAATGCCTACACAAATGAAATCATTGAAATCAGAACCTGCTACGCACTGGGTAACGATCCCATTTACGTTTCATCAGACGCTCTTGATTTGCAAAGTGCACCCATGAACAGAGATCAACTCGCGCAATTAGTTGAAGACACCGCAACCGCTAACGACAACGCCCCGATTTATTTGTGGGGTCAGTCCCATGGCGGTTGGACTGCGATGGATCTTGTGCGACGTCTTCCAAACTTAAACTATAGAGCACTGCATACCGTCGACCCCATCAGTGTCAGAGATTGTGGACCCGCCGTTTTTATCGGTGGCGTCATCTCCGGCTCATCTCCAGGCTGTAGGCGAGCACCTCAGGATCTTGAGCCATACTATGGGCAGATCTCAAAAAGCGTAGCTCGCTGGACAAACTGGTTTCAGCTTGAATTTACTCTGCTTCACTCGAGCAAAATTACTGCAGCTCATGAAAACGTTGAGCGCTCCTTCGATGCTGGCTGGTGGATTCCAATGGGAGCTCACCGCTTGATGGAGACCGATGAAACCATGTGGAGCAAGGTCGCCAATCAAATTACGAGCGACGTTTGCGCGCTTCCCGCTCTCTAATCACACCTCGCGATAGTGCATTTGTTTTTTGACAAAAAGCGCTCATAAAAATTTATAATACCTCACACTAAGAACCCTCAGAATGCCTGCACATCAAGGCTTCTGAGAGTTTTCACCCATTCAATCGCCCACTGCGTTACTTTGAGGTTTGCGCTTCACGCCTTAAAATAAAGGGATGGAATCAATTCCAAACACGAAGGAGTGAATATATGCGTAAACTTTTATGGAGTCTTTTGTTCTTATCGACTGCCGCTTTTGCAGAGTCTGATGAAATCACCATCAAAGGCAAAACCTACCGCACGGGTTTATTGCCAAGACCCAAAGGAATGCCAGCTCAGTACAAGTCCATCACTGTTCGCGGTGATTTGCCGGAGAGCTATGATGCACGTGAGCAAGGTCTAGTGACCCCCATCAAGAATCAAGGCAACTGTGGATCTTGCTGGTCATTTGCCCGCACCAAAGCATTTGAAGCAGCTCTCATCAAAGCCGGCCGTTCTTCCGACGAATCACTGGATCTTGCTGAGCAGGACGCTCTCGTAAATGATCCAAACTCTTACGGATGCCGCGGCGGTTTCATGGATGGCCGCTTTGAGGTTTCAAAAGGAGTGACCACAGAAGAACTTTGTCCTTACCGTGCAAGCCACCGCTACTCATGCAAAGGCGAAAAATTTGCCAAAGCCACTCGCTGGGCCATGATCGGAGCCAATAACCGCGCTCCAGGGGTCGATGAGCTACGTCAAGCTATCCTTGACTACGGCGTGATCGCCGTTACTGTTGCGGCAGGAAGCAGCTTTTCTCCAAACTCAAGTGGGCGCATCACATCCTGCGGTAGCCGTGGCATTAACCACATGGTGACTCTTGCCGGATACCGCCCAGCACCAAACGGTGGCTATGAATTTCTGATTGGAAACTCTTGGGGTTCGGATTGGGGTGACGGAGGCTTTGCATGGTCAAAACAAGGCTGTAATCAGCTTGCATCCACAGCAGGCGACGCAGCATTATTCTTCTACACGTCAGCTGAATAATTTCACTTAATCTTTTCAACGAAACCCCGCCATTTGGCGGGGTTTTACTTTTAAAAGATAGTCTTTAGAGAAATCGGAAACTGTAGTTTTGTCTGTGAATAAGCCCCCGGGAGCTCTCCATCCAAATCAACTCCAAGAGATGCACGACGGTAGCGTACACCAATTGAAAACGTTATCCGGTCTTTCAAACTGGTCCTTTCTAATTTTTTTACTTTATCGCTCCGGCCTTTACCAGGTCGACCAGCACGTCCTGTGTCATCTTGCGTAGGTAGTTCCTCCCCGTATTGATAACCAGCGCCAAGACTCCATGCAGGAAGCAAATCACCAAACCCCGAATATAGTAAAATCGTTTCCTTCATTCCAAAACCAGAAAGTCCACCCTCACCCTTACTTCCAGGCCCAATTGGCGATGGCTCATATGTGAAGGTTGCTAAGCCGAACTGCGATGGTCTAACCATGTAACTTAGAGCTCCAAAATAGCTAAGTGTGTCATGGATATCCTTCTTTTTTGAAACCAGATCAACAATGCTGAATTCTTCTTGGCTGGGATCCGCGCGTCTCCATAATCCATCGGAGTATATGGTCAGCAATGGATTGACTTGAAACTCAACCCCCATCAAAAATTCCGACATAAATTTATTCGAAGTTTGATCTGTGCCTTTCAAACCGCCGCCCTGTGCTCCCGATGCAAGTGGCGTGTCGATTTTAGCGGAGATACCGTTCGAAGCATAAACTAGCGCAGACAAACCGATGCGAAGCCGGTTTGGAGAGGCATCGTAGTTGAGTCCGACTGAAAGTTTATTGTCAGTGAGTACAAATGAACCGTCAAAAAGCTTACTACCCTGGGACGTTCCCTCGGCTTTCACGTCAATTTTGCGTCCAGCAATTCCCAAACCCAGGCCAAGCCGATCATTCAACAGATAATGGCCAAAAAACGAGAATCCATATTTTACAGAGGCATTTACTTTCAAATCGACAAAGTTCACCTGATTTAGAACCACAATTGGGATCGACGTTATCTTTCGCTCCACAGACACAGGGGGCAAAATCTCACCAATACCAAGCCCCCACCTTCTGGAAGGTTTAAAAACAACACCTGTCCGAATATCGGCAAAGCTTAGCGGACTTTCATTTTTCTTCGCGATTGTTTCAGACCCCACATAACGAAGCTTGACGTCATCAATTGAAATTGGGGTAATTTTTAGGGATGCCGAACTTTGTTGAAGAAAAGCACCGCTTGCCGGATTATCCGGAAAAGGAGTAATAGACGCCGCTTTTGATTCCGCCCGCGACTCTGCGTTGAAAAATATCAGGCTGAACAACAAACCCATCGAGAACAATGCGCTGCGAGGAAAATCTAAAAGATAAGAATACTTAAGCGACATCATCCAAGCCTGAAAATTTTAATCGGAATCAAAACTAATAGCATCCAAGTGGATATATAGATCAAACCAGCCAGCAATCGCTTTGACAATAGGTGACTGCGTTGCTCCAAACACACCACCGCCGGATTGACTTGAACCATCAGGTTTCGGCGCAGCATCCAACAGATGGCTTGCCTTCGACTGAATCATAATACGCGGAATGGCGATAGGACGACTATTCAGCCAAAATGTTACCTTATCAAATAAAAAACCCTTGGATCGCGGCAAACCTTCAAAACCTGACGTTGTGAGTTCAAATGATAGAATACTGTCAAAATTTGTCCCTGGCATCAAAATGGGAGCAAACTGGGATCCTGCTTCAAGAACTCGGATACCGATGTTACCGTTGCCCGTCTTTTCTTGTCCGTTATCCTCATCCTTGTACACTGCGGAATAGGCTTTAGTCTCAGAAAAACCCTGAAAAATTGACATGTCTTGTGCAATCGGACCCATGAGCAACGGCCTAGCTGGAGAAAACCTGACTGGCCCCAACTTTTCAAGTCGTAGGACTTTGCCGTCGGACTCAATTGCGCCCTTATCGTTATCATCCCCCAGTCCACCAAGTAATTTCTCCAAATCCAAATCTCCGATCAAAAGACATTTTGCTTTGCTTTGTGGAAACTTGAGTTTGAAGTCCTGCATGATATGAAGATTTACTTCACCCATACAAAGATTGCCATTTGCAAGAATTTGCTGAGTTGTCGCATTAGTCAAAACCTGGGCATTTTTAAGCGCCGCAGGAAACAAGGAAACTCTCAGTTGAAAGCGTCCCTTAACTGCTGGTTTTGCGTTTGCGTCACCAGATACGGCAGCGATCTTTCCCCACGGTTTCTTTTCGGCGCCGCCACCACTAAATGCCTTGCCATCAGTCAAATCAACGTTACAGCCGACCAGAGTAGAAGCTATCAATGAAGTTATGGCCCAACTATGCATAACAAATATCCTCCCACAGCAAGCCGATCACTCTATCTTCAACAAGGAATCAAGACCCTTCTTCAAGGCAGAGCCGAGAGCCGATTCAAGGTTCGTCTTGATCGCACTACCGAGTCCAACTGAGTGCATATTCACTTCAAACCTTATATCGACATAAATATCGCCCGCAAATGGGGTAACGATCGCCAAGGCGTTGACATCACGAAGAATTGAATCCTTGAATGCTGTTTGACTTGGAGTTGAAACATTGACAGCCACTGAATCAGAGAAAAGCTTGCCATCGATATCAATATCATTGTTAAGCTTTGCAATTCCTTCACCAGAGATATTTAGCCGTCCTGCGAATGACTTTTCTGCCACATTAAACTCAATTTTTTTCAATTCCTTCACACTGATTTTGAGGAGATTGGCCAATTTATCGCCGCCACCTGCCGGATCGGGCTTGCCAAAAATATCATCGCCGCCTTCAGCACGCTTCTGTAGTGCATTTGTCAGTTTGACAGCCATATTGATGATATTTGAATTGAGCCAAATTTTTGCACGTGTCTTGATGGTCAAAACATCTTTACCATCTACTTTTGAAATTTCGTTATCCAGACCAACAAATGAAAACTTCTCTTTGACCGAACGATAATTATCTGCGTTCAGTCCCGCATCAGCACACTCTTGATCTGTCATCGAGGCGCCACTCATGTTCGGCTTTTCACTACGGCTACGAATTGATTGGCAAAGGTCCACAAGACGAGTGCTTAATGCATTTGAACCGGTTGAAAATATGCTGCCGACCTGACTCGCAGTTTTAGTGCGAGCGCCGCAGCCTGCCAACAGAGCGGAACCAATGGTGAAAATAATAATATTCCGGCCCGAATTCATGACTCTAAAGTTCCTGATGTTCGACAGTAAAGAAGTAGTATCGGATCAGTTTTTTTGAACCTTAAGAATTAAGCTTAATATAATGAAATAATTGATTTATTTTGATATCTTTAAAGCCAAGGCGTTACCAAGACCCTACTTTGATCCTTCTCAACTCTAAGAGATAATCTAAGTCATTATTCCGTGAAAAATCTTACCGAGGACCTAAATGGATTTATTTCTTAAAGCAGCAATTGAAGAGGCCGAATTAGGATTAAAAGAGGGCGGAATTCCCATTGGCTCCATTCTTGTCATTGACAATAAAATCGTAGGACGAGGACACAACCGACGCGTGCAAAAGGGCAGCGCCATACTTCACGCTGAGATGGATTGCCTGGAAAATGCTGGACGATTGACAGCTAAGGACTATCAAAAAGCTGTCCTATACTCGACTCTTTCACCCTGCGACATGTGCAGCGGAACAGCTCTCCTGTACAAAATTCCTCGCATTGTCATTGGTGAGAATAAGACCTTTCAAGGCCCTGAGAGCTATTTAAAATCTCGCGGTATTGACATTCAAATTGCGCAGGACAAACGCTGCATCGAACTAATGGAGACCTTCATCAGAGAACGCCCAAAGCTCTGGAACGAGGATATCGGCGTTTAGAATCTCAAATTTGCGAAATTGAGCCTAACCGACCTGTTTCGGTTTCCAACTACGGCGTCGGAGTCAATGTTTTGTGGCAGACAACGTATTAGGCCGCAGAAAAATACGATAAATAAAAGATGATGAGCGACATCGACAGCAGCACGAGCGATGGCAAACGACGAAACGCAGCTGTCCCCGTGCGGAAATGCGTAGCTTGAGCACAAACCATCAAGCCAGCAATTCCAAGGGACCCGATGGAATCAAGCCCATTTTCTGGCGTACCAAATAGAAGCATAAAGGCGAATGACATCTTCAAAATACCTGTGAGATCGCGAAGCCACTCTGGCAGACCAAACTCTTTGAACTCTTTCACAATATTTTCGTAGCGGACGACCCAAACAAAATAAATCGACGTAGCAACCAAAATCTTCATGGCCAGTAAGATGGTATTCACCGATGACTCCAATTTAGTGATATAGTTTGTCTGAACTTAAGTTGTTAAAATGATAAACACTTACCCTTAACGAAGCAATAGTCTTATCAGTCACCCCCAACTCTTCACGCTTTAGTCACCACAAACAGCGAAAGTCCTCGGCCTATGATGTTTTTGGATATCGTCATCGTGTTCCTTGCTCTCAGCTTTCTGTTTTACGGGATTGCGTGTCTTAAGACGGAGCACATGGTTGACGAGTTTAACCGATACGGTCTTCCTCAGTTTAGACCTTTAGTCGGTGCACTCGAGGTTGCAGGGGGCTTAGGATTAGTCGTTGGTTATTTTATACCTATAATTCAAATTCTGGCAGCGGGTGGAATCGCACTACTCATGCTCATGGGCTGTATTGTTCGAATCAAGATTAAAGACTCATTCATTCAGATTCTTCCAGCATTCATATTTTTTGTCATAAGTGCATTTGTTGTGCTTAACCTAATTGGCTAGACGAAGTAACTTTGCAAGACCGATTTCAATATGTGAGGCGTGGTTTTGACAGCAAATAATTCATCCAAAGTCGTGGTCTATCTTGCTTGCTCTATCGATGGCTTCATCGCTGGCGTGGATCACTCACTCGATTGGCTCATGAAAAACTATAAAACTGCGCAGAGCCTGCCTCAAAGCCCAAGCTATCTTGAGTTTGACGCATTCATGGCAGGAGTTGGGTGTCTTTTGATGGGACGCAAAACTTTTGATGTTGTCCAAGGTCTTGGTGAATGGGTTTATGGAGAAACTCCGGTGATTGTCGCCACCCGGCGTCCGCTGACTCCTCCCAAAAAGACTGTCGAACCGTCATCAGGTCCAATCATCACCTTGATTGAAAAGGCTAAGTCGACGGCCTGCGGAAAAAAC